>CANEZP010000004.1 GCA_947444305.1 Pseudobdellovibrionaceae bacterium
AGATTTGAATGTTGATCAATCCATTCGTCTTTATATTTCGGAAACCCAAACTCAAAAAGATCATCTCAATATGGGGGATGGCGTACTGCTGGCATCGGGTGCCACCAGCGGCGGGAATTCGGGTGGGCCGGTCTTTTACGAAGAAAAAGGCCAACTTTATTACGTCGGAATTCACGTAAATGGATACGAGAAAACCCTAAAAAAATACGATCCTAGTTTTGCTAATGGGTACGTCGCGGGATGGACAATCTGGGCGGCGAACTCCGCCGTAATCAAAGAAGACTTTGATAAACATTCGGAGTGGCTGGTTCGTCACAAGCTTTCTTCGGAACCCGGGGCTGATCCGCGCCGCTATCAAGCGTACGAAGCCGTAAATTCAAAATATGCGCCGATCGGTAGGGTTATCAATAATCAAAAGTCTTTCAAGGCTGAAGATAGCGGCACGGGATTTCTTGTCTCCCCATGCTATTTTGTTACAAATTACCGGAGCGTATTTGGTGATTCTAAAAGACCTACCGCGAACGATTTCTCGGTCACGTTTCGATCTACGAGGACAGCCGTTGGCCTACCGGTCCTGTGGGGTCCTTTCGACAAAACAACGGCGCCTGGAGATGACTGGGTTCTTTTGCAATTTGAACCGAAAAGCTGCATCGGAGACGAGGTCGGCTGGTTAGACACAGGATTAATGATCGGACCGGTTGATCGAACTGAAGCTAAGCTCAAAATCGCTGGCTTTCCGATCGATAAAAATAAGTTGGCTGAAAATAACGATCTATACGTCAACGATAACGTGCAGATTATCAATCCCGCAGACATTCACCCCTCCTATTTTTTAACGACGGGGGCCGGCCGCCCTAATAGTCCGGGCAGCCCTATTTATTTCGAGGAGGGTGGACGTCTAAGATATGTTGGAATGTACTCGGGCGTGACTCTGGCGTACCCCACGATCTTTGGTCCCGATAATTTTAAATTCGCAAACGTCGGGGTGGATTATATGAGCTTCCTTTCGGGGCCGAGTTTTAAACTTATTTTTGCGGACTGGAAGAAAGCTAAAAAGTGAATCTACTCTTCCTAGCTTTACTATTTATGGTGCCGTTAAATAACAGCTACGCAGCGCCATCCACGCCGGATCCGCAACTTTTTTCCGGCCAACGACCCAGTGTTGTACATGACGCCACCATCTTCTCGGCCAACGGCAAGGACCCTCGCCGCTACCAAAGCTTTGAAGGCGCGGGCAAGAAGTACGCGATGATTGGGCGGATCTATCCCAATCAGCCTATTCCAATAAAAAATACTCAGACCGGCGCGATAGAGATGATTCAAGACACGGCCGGTACGGGATTTATGGTTTCGCCGTGCATCTTCGCGACGACATACCACACGGTGTTTGGCTCTTCTAAAAATCCTAATACTAAAGAATTTTCAGTTACCTTTCGATCCTCAAAGACCGCGATAGGTCGCCCAATTTCATGGGGCCCAAGGGATAAAACTAGTGAGGCCGCCGATGATTGGGCGCTCGTCGCTTTAGAGCCTGACAACTGCATAGGTTTAAAGACCGGGTTTATGACTCCATCAATTTCAAATAAAGAAATGCTAAAGCAAAGAAAAATATTTAGCGCCGGCTACCCGGCCGAAAAGAACGATGTGGACACGAGTCTCCTGTACGTCTCGCAAACCCCGATTAGGCAGACGTACAGGCGCGAGCATAAAGATATTTTACTCTTGCTTGCGGGTGCGCTGACGAAGGGTCAATCGGGCGGTCCCATCTTTTATGAGGATGAAGAAGGATTGTTGAATGTAGTGGGCATGGTTGTGGCCTCCTGGAATCCAACCGAAAGAATCGTCAGCAAATACAGCGATGCATCCGCAAACATTGGGGTCCCTAACAATGCTTTTTTTAATTACGATTTGATCCTCGAAGACATCAAGAACCATCCGGATTGGAAAAAAACAATCGAGAGATGATTCTTAAATAACATACTATTTTGTGACCGCTTTTCTCGCGACCGACGATCCGAGCTTTAGTGAACCGTTTACGATCTCCAATGAACTCGGTAACTTTCCTTTTTCTTGCGCAAAGGTGGTTGAGACGACCTTCGTGACTCCCTCAAAGGATAAGCGATAAGTCGAGTAGCTATCGGAGGGGACGAGCCGGCGCGCGTGGATATCGAGCAAAAGTTTATTGCCGGAGTCTGCATCGAAAAATTTAAAGCCCGTGAAATCTTCCGCCGTGATATCCGGACACGGCAAAGTGGTGCTTTCGTAGGCAAGAACGATGATCCGGCGTTTGGCGGACTTCGGTTCATGCCCCGTCAGCTCGAAGACTAATGGCGCGTGAACGGTGCGCACCGGCGCTTCGCAGTACGGGTCATCGTAAAAGTTTGAATCGAAGAGCACGCCCTGATTTTTGGGTCCGGTTACCGCAACGATGTCCCGCTGAGCAATGCAAGACGGCGGGCCCATTTTATGATCGGTCCGGGCGCGATTCATTTCGAGGTGGACGGATTCGAACGTCATGCCTTGCGTTCGCGTCGTGATGGAGCGACGAACCTCCATTTTAGCGGGCCCCGCAAACGGGCCAAGATCCGCGCAAAACTTTTCGAATTCCCCCGCGGTTTTCGGTGTGTCGATTTCTTTTTTGATCCAATCTGCAGCCTCGGCGAGCGCAGTCGAGGAGATCAGCATCAGGTAAATCAAGCTTAAGCATCTGGGGAGAGAAGTGTTCTTCATCATCAAAGGATCTAGAGTCCCACCCGGTTTGGCAATAAAATTGGGGTGGCCATTTATCCGAAAAGCCCGGTCTCAGTCCGGGCACGAGCCTTCCGTTAAGAACTGCGATTTCGCCCAGCCTTTTTGACCTTTGTAGATAACTTTCGACCACCTTGATTTACGCATGGTCGCCCGGTCGGCTTCCGACATTTGTAAACCCTTGCCGTCCGAGACTTCCGGGTAATCGCCTTGATTGGTGAGGCCGTCGGCGTCGTGCGGGATGTCGGCCAGCTTCTTGGATTTGAAATCATGATCGGCCCGCAACGCGAGCGTGTCGGTCTTCGCGACGCCGGTCACGCGGTAGCAGTCGGGCCCGTCCGCGTGGCCGGTCGAGCTGATCAGCATGAGTGGAGCGATGAGGAGCAAACTGAAGATGGTTGTTTTCATGAGCGAAATCCTACCAAAGCCCCGACGCGGCAACCAAGCGAAATGGTAAAAGGTCGCCTACCGCAAGCGAAAATTAGCGGCTATGGAAGGGCATGCGTGCTTTAGGTTTATTCGCTATTCACCTTCTGATCTTTTCGTTTAACGACGCGCACGCCGTGGCTGAGCCGGCTCTGTCGCGAAGAAACTTTTTGGCCGGGCTAAGTGCTTGTTCAAGTATGGCAGGAGCGTCACCCGCATTTCTACTCAGCAATTCGATCGGTCAGGTAACAGTTCAGTCGCTGGTGGACGAGCAGTTCGCTAAAATCCTGAGCGACGGATTTTTCAGACATCATTTCTCGGGAGTCCTCGGTTTGAATCCCTACGAGGAGGGGCCGATGCCCGCGGCACTTGCGTCAAGGCTGCGTGAAGTCGCCCTCAACTTTGTTTCGGTGAACTGTCAGGTTGCCGCTGAATTTAAAATTAGTCTTGAGCAAGTCCAAGAGGAAGCGGCTTTTATCATGAAACCCGGATCAGATATTCGCCACCTTTATCCACCCGATATTCCGGTTAAGTACGCAAAGGAGCGGAAATTTGCGCCGCTCGGTATCGACTTTCAGGAGCGCTATCTCGATGTGCTGCGGGATTCGGAATTGGATCTTTCGGCCTGGTGGCGTACGCAATTGGATTTTAATCGCAAATGGCAAAACCTTTATCGCTATTTCGACGGCGTCGATCGGCGTTTTTTGCGCGTGAACGCGGCGGGTGAGCCGCGGATTCACGACGAAGGACTTCGGCAAGAGAGCGGCGAGCCGGCCGGCGAAAATCAGCCGCGGTTAGAATCACCGCTTGAGCGCGACGCCGCGCGGTTGCGCCTTTTGCGGGCGGTGCATTTCCGGGCGAATTGCTTGCGCCTGCTTCGTTAAGGTGCGATTCCACTTCCCATGCGCAAAGTCCTTTTATACTTTAGTTTTCTGATGGCACACTTTCCCGCACACTCCATTGAACTTCCGGTTTTCATCGGCGACCCCTGTATCAAAGATCTCACCGCGCAAGGATCGCCGCGCGAAATTTTATACGCGAAAGTTCTGGCGGATGAGCCGGGACGACTGAACTCGTCCTCCATCGTTGAATTTCTTTACGAGCATCCGCAACTCTCGGATTTAGGAATTCGTGAAGCCTACGACGGTTCGGCGGGCGTGACCGAAGGCTACACTTTGCGGGAGCACACGCGCATGGTGCTGACCGTGTTTCGCGAGCAGGCGAAGTTCTACCGGTTTGCGCCGGAGGATTACCGCGGCGTGAACGTCGGCAAGCTTTTGCAGTTCGTGATCGCGATTCATGATTTGGGCAAGGGGCTTTCGCTACAAGCCTACGAAGACCAACTCGGTCGCGCGGCCGAAACGAAAGCCGAATTTAAAGCCGCGTCCGCTCGGCAAAGTGAATACACGATGCCGCTGGTGCGAAAACTTTTGCAGATCTTCGAATTCCCCGAAGCCGAATCTGCGCTCGCGATAACTCTGATCGACGGCGACATCATGGGGGCGGTCGTTACGGGCAAGATCAAAGCCGAAGAAGGTCACCGCCAAATTACCGAGGCCGCCGAAAAACTGGGCGTGACGCCCGCGGCGTTGTTCAATCTTAAATTACTTTATTTTGTGAGCGATGCGGCTTCGTACCCCGGCTTGCGCTACGGCCGTGGCTTGTCGGCCCGCGCGCTGCCGCCCGTGTTCGTTGAGCAGGCGGGTGGCCAACTTCTTCCGCGAGCGCAGGCGTTTCAAGATCTGCTCGAGATGTTCCGGCGCTAGCGGCGCTTCAAAAGTTCTTAACTAGTTCGCACTTCTTATCTTTGCAGCGCGTGACGTTCACTTCACGGTTTGGGTCCGATTCGGGCGAACCGCAGGTCATGGAAGTCACCTGGCAACGGTTGTATTCTTCGATTTTACCTAGAAAATCTGAGTTAAAAGCGGCCTTCATCCCGCAGGCGTCGTAGGCCGCCGTGCAATCTTCCGTCTTCTCGCAAGCGACCCATTGGTCTTCGAAGTCGATGCACGCTTTACCTTCAGCGGATACCGATGACGCTGAATCGGACGAGGGAGCGTGCGTACAAGAAAGTGACAACATAACGATTGAGCATGCGATGATTTTGATCATGCTCAATTGTTCAATAAAAGCCGCGGAAAGGTCAACCTATCCGCGTGCCGTAATTTATCGTACCAGTTTGAAAGTGACGGTTACGCAGAGGGTGTTCGCATCGGGTGAGGTGGGTGCCGAGACGATGATTTCCTGATAATATGTCGACGCTTTGAGAAGACCAAGCGTGTAGCGGAGCGAGCTTGCCGCCGACGTTCCGGCGATCCCGTAACCGCAGACCGGCACGGCGGCTAGATGGTTAAGAACAGCCTTTGCCTCGGCCACTTCCGTCTCGGCACGATCTTTCACCTCGTTGGGTGTTTTCGTGGGCCAGCTAGAGCGGAAGTCCGCGTGCACGAGGGACGAGGTGGACAGCAACAGAGCGGCGAGTACCGATTTAAACATAGATTGCTCCTGAAGGATTTATGGGCGACACGTATCTTGCATTACGCTCAACGTCAATTGGGCAAAAATTCAAAGTGCGCCGATGAGGTTTAGTTTGATCGTGACGTTAAAAATGGAAGAGGACGTAGCCCAAACGCTGACCGAATACCGGCTTAAGTATTTCCCGGCCGAGCGCAATTACCTCGATGCGCATATCACGCTCTTCCATAAGTTACCCGAAGAGTCGCGTGAGGTTTGGCAGGCGGAGCTCGTACGAGTCGCGGCGAGCACTATCCCTTTTGAGTTTAGTTTGTCTTCGGTGTTTTCGCTCGGGGGCGGCTTCGCGGTTAAGGTCGAGAGTCCCGCATTAGTTACTTTGAAAGAAAAGCTGGTGAAGTCCTGGTCCGAATTCCTCACGCCGCAAGACCGGCAGAAGTTTAATCCCCATTGCACCATTCAAAACAAAGTCGCCCCGGCCCGGGCCCGCGAAGATTTACGCAAGTTTCAGCTCGAGTGGGAACCGCGCACCGCCACCGCCCAAGGCCTCCAGCTATGGAATTACCTGAACGGACCATGGCAACTCGAACGCGAACTTTTGTTCTCCGGCAGAGATTAAGTCCCGCCCCCAAACACACGATGGCGCAGCGTCTCTTTTCCAGAATTTAAACACTGAGTCAGGGCCGGGCGTACGATAGGTGAGGGGCCGCTGGAGCCTTTCCGCTCCAATGCCAAGGGATTCTACGGTATAGCTGGGCGATGGAAATTAATTACGATGGATTAGTCGGGCCTTCACACAATTACGCCGGTTTGTCTTACGGCAATGTCGCGTCGATGAGCCACAAGGCGCAGGTCTCGAATCCGCGCGAAGCCGCGCTTCAAGGTTTGAGTAAAATGAAAGCGTTGATGGAGCTAGGGTTGGCGCAGGGCGTGTTCGCGCCGCAAGAACGTCCCGACGTTTTGGCGCTGCGCTCGCTGGGGTTCGCCGGTTCGGATTCCGAAATCTTGAACGCCGCTTTCAAGAAAGCACCCGAATTGCTCGCGGCTTGTTCGTCGGCCTCGAGCATGTGGACCGCCAATGCCGCAACGACTTGCGCCAGCGCCGATAGCGAAGACGGCAAGGTTCATTTCAGCGCGGCAAATCTCGAAAACAAATTTCACCGCGCGATCGAACATCCGACCACATCACGGGTGCTCAAAGCGATGTTTGCCGACGGCCAATATTTCGCGCACCACCCGGCGCTGACTTCAAGCGGTGTCACCGGTGACGAAGGGGCGGCCAATCATACCCGTTTCGAAAATTCCGACGGCGAACGTGGCTTCCATTTCTTTGCCTACGGGCAAGTCGCTCTGCAAACGAACGGCGTGGTACCAAAGAAATTTCCGGCAAGGCAATCGCTCGAAGCTTCGAAAGCCATCGCGCGCCGCCATAAGCTTCCCGAAAAGAATTGTTTTTTCGTTCAGCAAAATCCCGTCGCGATCGACGCGGGCGCTTTTCACAATGACGTCGTGGCGGTCGGGCACAAGCGCGTGCTTTTCTATCACGAGCTGGCTTACCTAGACGGCGATCAATTTTGGGATCAACTGCGCGAATCGTTTAGCGACGCGTGCGGTGGCGACTTGATCCGCGTGAAGGTGAGTGATCAAGAAGTGCCGTTAGCCGACGCCGTGAAATCCTACTTGTTCAACTCGCAATTGGTGACGTTACCGGGCGGCGAAATATGTTTGATCGCGCCGACCGAATGCCAAGAGACCGCGTCGGTCAAAGATTTCCTCGGCCGTTTGCTCGGCGATGCAAACTCGCCCATTCGGCAAGTCCGCTACTTCGACCTCCGGCAAAGTATGCATAACGGAGGCGGCCCGGCCTGTTTGCGGTTTCGGGTTGAGTTGACGGCTGCAGAAATGAAAGCTGCTAACCCACGTTGCTTGCTTACGCCCGCTCTTTACGGCGAGCTCGTCGCTTGGGTGAACAAACATTACCGCGACCGTTTGACCATCGAAGATCTCGGTGACATAAAATTTTTGAACGAATGCCGCACGGCTCTGGATGAACTAACGCAATTACTCAATCTTGGTTCGGTTTATCCGTTTCAGTTGCGCGCTTAACACTGGCACACGCTTTGTAGTTCCGTTACCTATGAAACTTATTTTGCTCGTTGCACGCGTCATCTTGGTCGCTTCACGCTCTATCTTCGTCTCTTCACTTTTTGCGTTCGGTTGCTTTTGCGAGGCGCAGCCTTTCGTGAATCCTATTCCGCCGCTTGGACGGCCGGCGCTTCAGCAGTTCGTGATGATGCCGCTCGAGCCGATCACGAACTGGGAAGCTTTTCGCGCGGGAATCCGGCACCTGAAGCAAATCGGCGTGTCCGGAGTCACTACAGATATTTGCTGGGGCCTGGTTGAGAAACGCGCCGGCGACTATGACTGGGTGTATTACCAAAAATTAGGCGCGCTCCTGGCCGAAGAAAAAATGCCATGGGTTACGATACTTTCTACCCACGCGATCGGCGGCAACGTCGGCGACAACGTGGATATTCCGCTGTCGGATGAAGTGCTCGATCGCATTCCCGGCGCGGAATACGTTTACCAAAACGGCCTGCGCAATCGCGAAACCATTTCTTATTTCGCGAGCGAACCGGAAGCTTCGGCTGCGCTTCAATCTTTTTACGCGTCTTTCAAAGCCAACATCTTCGACCGTTTTCACGCAAACATCGCGAAAATTTACGTCGGCATGGGGCCCGCCTCCGAAGCGCGCTATCCTTCGTACGGCGAGCACCTCGGCTACCCGTACCCGAGTGAGGGAGGTCTTCCGGTTTATTCGACCGCGGCCTTAAGCAGTTTTCGCGCTTACCTTCGAGACCGTTACCGTTCGGTCGAAGCGCTCAACGAAGCGTGGAATTTGAATTTCAAATCCTTCGACGGTGAGCTCGCTCCGCAGATGCCGCAAGAACCGGCTTCGGTCTTTTTGCAAAACGCGCGCGGCTCACGCTACTACCGCGATTTTATGGATTGGTACTCAGCGACGCTCGTCACAGGCGTCAATCGAGGACTCAAAGCCTTATCGTTAGCGTGGACGGGACGCATCGAAGCAATTGGGCCTTTGTTCGCGATCAAAGTGGCGGGCCTGCATTGGCAACGCCTGAATCCCTCCTCACCAAGGGCGACCGAAATCGCGGCCGGTTACGAACGCTACGAACCGCTGTTCTTCGCCGCGCGCGAGTGGCAGGTCGGGATAACATTCACCTGTTTGGAAATGGAGAAAACGAACGATGCCGGCTACCCGCGCTACAGCGATCCACCGGGGCTCGTGAACGAGATCATCGACGTGGCGAAAAGAATGAACGTCAAAATCAGCGGGGAGAACGCGCTCGAATTCGGGCACCCGGCGCCGCTGCGAACGGTTCGGAGAATCGTCGAAGCACAAAATGCCTTAGGGGGATTTCACGGATTCACTTTTCTTAGGTGGCATCAGCTCGTGAGCGAGTCCGGTGCGTTGACGGATTTCGCGAGGGAATACCAAGAAATTCTCGTTCAGCCGGCCACGCTGAAGATTCAGTACTTCGCGTTCCGCACTCAAGGAGAGATCGACGCCCTCGGGCTAGAGATATTTCTAGTGCCGGTCGATCCGCAAACGCTTGAGTATCAATGGGCGGGCCGGGTTCCGCTCCGGGCCCGCGGCGCAAACGCGGACGTGTTTCACGGCGAGTTGCGCGTCGTCGATCGCGAAGCGCAGCTCTTCGCGGTGGGCGCCGTTGCTAAAAAATCGGGCGTTCGAATTCAGCTGACTTCGGCGCAACCTTTAAGCGCCGTATCCCATTCACTGGGCACGCTTGCCTTAAATCCACTCATGCCGCGGGCAATCTGGCCGAGGCTTGATCGCGACTTAAGTTACGGAGACGTCGCGACCTTTAAATCGGCGGTTGAATCGTGCGAGAAGTTGTTGGATGCTCCGGCGGAAGTCGTGACCAATACGATCCACCGTTCACTCCGCCGGCAACGACGGTTAGACGGTCTCGAGAGCGCGCAGTTGCAGAAGCTGCCGTTTGGTCCGGCGATTGCTAAACCTCAGTAAACCCTAATCTGGTCACTTTTAAGGAGCGTCCCTTGAGAAAATTATTTATTGTTGCTTTGTTATTTGCCGGTACTTCCGCTTTCGCATTGAAAGACACCGAAGATCGTTACGGGAAAAGCGACGTCGTTATCGTGGCCGCCGAATGCTCAAATCATGGTTCGTCCCTTTTGATCATGGACGAGGGTGAGCGCAAGCGTTTGGACACCGACGACGCCGTTTGCGCCGAATTAGAACAGAAATTTCAGGCCGCCTTACAATGCAATCACGTCACCGCCGATCTCACTTTATCCAACGGCGAGCACCTCTTCGGAATGATCACAACGATCAAAGTCATCGGTATCGCCAACGCCGCCGGCGGCCGCGGTCCTTGTCTGTAGGTTGAATGCGAAAATTTGCCGCGGGTTTTCTATTCGTCTTTAGTATCGTTGCGGGGGCTTCGGCTCCTCATCGACTAGACGAAGTATTAGCCCGCAGTTTGTTCGTTTCCGAGACACCGCCGGATTTCCGATTGAACGATGCCGTCATCGCTTACGATCCGATCCTCGTGTCGGTCGTCGCGTCGCTTCGATCGCGATCGCCGGCCAAGGTAAAAACATGGGAGACGGTGAGCCTTCCCGCGCTCGATAGGACCGCGCCCTGTGCCGGACCGATCACCGCGTTCGTACGCAAATCGCGGACCGGTGACCCGCGGACTTTTGTTTTACTGCCGGGCAGCTTTGCCTCGGCTTCGCGCGGTTCTTTTACGAATCAGACCGCGGCGGCGCTTGATCAAGCCTTCGGCGATCCCACGCTGATGACCTTCGCCGGATACATGTCGACCGAATTTTTAAAAGGCGCCTGCTTCAAAATTCCGTGGGACGGGATCGGGATCGGACGCGATTTATTCGCGCGCCTGAACGTGTGGTTTAAAGAAAATGAATCCGTCGGGGCAAAACGTGGTCTCGTCGGCTATTCGGGGGGCGGATTGCTTACGCTCGCGATGCTCGCCGCCGACGCCGCTAAAGTGAAACAAGGCAGCGCGCGCGTTTTTCCCGTGGGAGGAATGGTTTTTAGTCCGGTGCTGCACGGGCGCAAAGCCTTCGCCATTTTAGATTCGCGCCACCGGCAGAGTACGATAGCCAAAGATCTCACGCTCACGACGATGGATTACAAAAACGTATTCGCGATTTCCAAAAATCTCGGCACGCCCGCGTGGTGGCAGATTCCCGGCCTCTATCAAAAAAATCCGCGTGAGTTTATTGACCGCGCCTACAACGAATTTACGGTGTCGGACCTTTCCGCGACCCTGCGCGCGGTCGGCGCCTCGGCCCCGCGTGCCTTCGAAAGCTTTTACGAGGCCCACGTGCTTGAAGGTTTCGCCAACGAGAACCCCGGGCCTAGTGAATCGATCGACGCGCGCTACGACGCCGCCACCGACGTCGGCGCATTATTCAACCAAATCGATGCGCCTCTATTTTTGTATTCGTCACAAGACGATCCGGTCCTAGGCGACGTACCGGAAGTCCTCGCGCAAGCTTACGCGAATTCAAACGTGAAAGTTTTCAACCCGAAGTTCGGTGCGCATACGGGCTCGCTACTTGACTCTATATTCAACGAACTGATCGCCAAATTCTTTGGAGAATGAATGAGACTAAGTTTTGTTATGTTATTTACGTTGAGTGTATTGGTTTATCACCAGGTCCATGCCCAATCGCAACAGTTCGTGGACATAGGCTTTCGTGGTGCCGACAAATTCATCGCGATCGAGCTTTTAACCTCAGACGGACAAGAGGCTTTGAAATTTACCTTAGCCAGTACGGTCAATCCCGGCAAAGCGGTCGCACTGAGCGCATGCGCTTACCCACAACAGGATCTCGAGCGTGAAGTTTCGCGCATCGAAGACGCCCAAGTCAGGTCAGACTTTAAATGGATCTTTGTTCGGTCAAATTACTCAAGTCGCCCGCTCGATCTGTTTTATCCGCAATTTCGGGCGCTGTTGGAAAGATCCCGGCCCGATTGCCCGGTTCAGGATCTACAAAAAATAATCGATCAGTTAGAATCCCAGAAAGGCTAGACTATGCTTTTCCGCGGCCGGTCTTCGTCTGCAAAGAGTCGATCAGTTCCGAAGCCTCGGCCTTCGTTAGCTCGGGATTAAACTCCTGCTCACCTTCTTCACATAAGGTTTTCAGGTAACTCGCCTGCGCGCCGGTCATCGGTTCGTCTTTGGTGACCCAATCCTGTGGATCTTTGACGGCGTTCCCAACCGGGTTCGTCTTCGGATTTTGCGCGTCCGGATGTTGCGCTTCAGTATTCAAATGCGTGTTCGTATCGCTCGTGCCGTTCATTTCGCTCCTTTATATATTGCCCTTATATTCGTTCTGCCCGCGAAAGTCGCACGGTGGGCTTGAGGAGTAAACGGGGGCGTACCCTACGATTTTGTTCAAACGGTGGGCCGACCCCTTGTGGTCCCACGGGGTTTGAAGTAGTTTGCGGTATCAAGTTTCAATCAACCCGGAGTCTGTCTTGAGATCCTTTAATCTCTTGTTCTTGCTGCTCTTTGCGCCCCAAACGTTCGCGAATATAATTTGCTCGGGCCAAGTCATCGTCGAAAACACGTGGACCCCACGGCCCATCGTCCGTGAAGTGATTTTGGAGCTGAACGGATGCGAACGTGACCTGAGGCGGAATAGCAACGTGCGGGTCACGATCGAAATCGTGGGCGGCGATCCGATGCACTACCGGGGTCTCGTCTTTACCGACGGCACCCGAGAGCAGAAAATGGTCTTTTCAGCCGGCGAGGTCACGATGTTTCGGCTGACCCAAATGCCCGGCGAGCAATTTTTATTTGAACTAAATATGTTTGATAACCGCAAAGAGCGATTAGGTGGAATCCAACCCACGATTTTGCGTTGTGAGCCGATGGCGATCGGCGCGCGCTGAAAAGCGCTTGACCCCGAACGTGGGCGGCGATAACCCGGTTCGCGAACGGAGACTGTATGAAACTAATGTTGTTTATTTTGTTAATGGTGCCAAATTTGGTTTTGGCGGCGCCATCCCACCTCAAATGTTCTGATGACATCGAGATCGATTTCCAAAACAACTGGCTGTTCGCAAGTTACATCGGCGTAGATAACGGCGACGACGTCGACTGGTACGATTGGACGGGCGGTGAACCCCTAGTCGACGTCGTGGATCTAGACGGGTCGACGCCGCTCCTGCAGATCCCGAACAATACGTTTTTCACGCGGTTTGAAAGAACGGCCGGTGAAAACCATGTTTCGGTTTTAGCGCCGTCCGCGAGTTCGCGGCTTTTCATCGAGACGGGCTTACTCGGCAATTCGCCTAAGGGTAAGGTGCTTCTGCAAGAGCCCTCAGAGGAAAACAACAAGCGCCTCCGCGTCCTTGACTGCGTCGCGCCTTAATCTAAAGATTCCTTGTTTCAACTAAATCCCATATCGCCCGGCCCGCTCGAGCGTGGCCGTCGACCTTCGTAAAATCCCCGGCCAGGCGCCGGGCCTTCAACCGGTACGAGGGATCGTTCAGAACCTTGTCCAGCGCCGCGGTAATTCGGGAGGCCTGCCAAAAGCCGCGCGCGATGCGAAGACCCGCGCCGTGACTCGCGAGATTATCAAGATTCGCCTGTTGTTCGGCTTGCATCGCGACGCCGACGAACGGTGTGCCCGAAGAGCACGCCGTTTGCACCGTGCCCTGGCCGCCATGGATAATCACGGCGTCGGCCAGCGGGTTCACCTGGTGCGCGGGAACGAACGAGTCGGTAAGATAAACGTTCGCCGGCACTTGAATCTGGCTCGTCACTTCCGACAGCGCGCAAATCGTTTTTTGCACGACCACCACGGCGTGAAAATCACTCCGGCATACGGCCCGGATGGCCTCCATTAAAAATCGTTTTTCACCGCTGCTGCCCATCGTGACGAAAACTTTGTTCCTCTTTTCGGGACTGAACATCGCGAGGATGCGCGGATCAATGACCTTATCCGGTGGCCGGGAGAACAGCGGTCCCGTGATTTGTGCGCGCGGGCCGGTCTCTTGATCTTCGTAAAAGCCGGACCAATCGGTCACGAGTTCGACGTCACCTTTGAGCATGGTAAATAAATTCGGTTCATCTTCGAGCCAGCCAAGTTCCTTACCCGCCCGGGCGAGGGTCGGTTGCGTAAAGAACGACTTACGCACGGCGAGCCGCGAAATCGTGCCGACCAAGCCCTTGCGCAACGATTTCGGTAAAGCGAGCGTGAACCGATTCTCCATTTCGTCGGGCAGATCTTTGAGCAAGTTCGCTTTGATCCAATTCTTGTGCGCGGGAAACGGCAGGTACGTCACCGTCGGCAGATTCAAAATGCGCGCGGCCACACCGGCCGGCGGCATGCAACCGTAAATGACTAGATCGGGCTTTCTCGCGCGCAGGTCCTCGATGTACTTAGCGACGTAAAGTTTGGCGCGCTCAAAGTCAGGAACAAATTCGGTGCCGGTCCGGTCGGCCGTCATGAAATCATCGATGTGTTTTTGATCTAGCGGCACGGCGGTGTGGCCGATTTTGAAACCACTCTCCACGATGAGGGATTCGAAGTTAAAGCCCGCAATCGGCGGGCAGACGAAGGTGAAATCAACAGCGCGTCCCTTACGGACGGCTTCCGCAGAAAGAGCTTTAGCCACCTCGATGCCGCGGGTGGTGTCGCCGGCGTTGAAGGTCGGAACGTAAATAACAATCTTAAGGGCTTGTTTCATCGGAAAATCTTAAGAACGAGCCGTCCCGTTGTCGAGCGCTAAGATGTCCGGACGATGGTATGGGGTGGGATTAATTTTCTGTGCCCGGTTTTTACCGATGCTCTATGCTGAAGCGGGAGATCCAATGAAAACTACTTCGCTATTGCTTTCACTTCTTTTAACGGCGTCGTGCTTGACTCCTTCTCTTACAACGCAGGATGGATCACGCCGTCCCGCTTCGACGGAAGAATTGTCCGGCGATAAAATCCTGAAGATGGCTAACTTTCTTCTTAAAATTCGCGAGGAAACTAAGCTCAAAAAGTTTAAGGCCATTGCTTTTCCGATAAGGAATGCCGAGGCCGTTTCACCCCGAACCATAGAGACTGATATGGCGGAGCTCGATGGTCGTGCCGAAACTAACGAAGCCGATAAGGCGCTCGAGCCGTTACGAGAATGGGCGATGGACACATGGGGAGTGTACGCGGATAAACGTAAGTATGTGCAGGACACCCTGACCGGGGGTCTATCTTTGAATCAACGCGATCAACTTTTAGACCTCTGTTTCGGGAGTCCGGCGGGCGTCGGTGATACGTTTACCCTTGCGGAGTTTAAGGCAAAAGAGCAGCTATGTAAGGCCTCGGGGCTCTTGCACACGGACGCGGAGCTTGCCGAAGCCTTGGTCAACTTTCCCGCCGTACCTTCGGGCGTGCGCTACGACGGGCGCCGGGGTTTTCATGTTTACGACAACCCTGCACTCGAGAAGCAAGCTCGGTTGATCACGGCCGCGGTGAACACTCATCTCCACCGTTTTTATGAAATTTTCTTGTCGCAAGAAGACGCGGTCAAAGAAAAATTCCGTATCAACAAAGACGGCTCGGCGGAAGCGGATAAAGTAGAGCCTTTCGATTTGATTTCGACCTTAGCCGTGCGGGAGATGATGGCTAAAAATATGGGTTATGACCCGTTATCCGGGGTTGAACTTAATAAAATTCAGATAAGCAAACTGACTCAGAAAGCCCTAGCGCGGATGCTTCATACAAAAAATATTTATTCTCCCCAGTGGCGGGCCTTGCCGAATATCATCGTCTCTAAGGCGGACAACGCATTAAGCGTGATGTGCGCCAACGGATTACCCGACAGCCGTGTTCAACAGGATCCGCAAGGTTTTGAGTGGCTAAAAGTCGAAGTGGGTACGGAGCTGCTCGAAACGTGGCAATCGTGGACCAAACTCAGCGATCAGTTTGAGCGTGGAACTTCGCGAACCGAACTCTCTTGTAACGGAGTGAATTATAAGTTTGTCCTTGAAAAAGTGAATGCCGAAGCGATTCCTGCGCCCGCGCCGATCAAATTTAAGAAAGGTCAAGAGCTGTACGCCTTGATGACGGTTTCTTTAGTAAGTGAGATTGATCGCGGTGCCGTGGAACAAGCCCGCAAATTAGTGAGCTTGCTCGCCGGCTGGCAGCCCGTCAGTGAAGTCATCCAGGTAAAGACCCGTGAATTCTTGCGCACCGAGCTCATCAAAGCCGATGCCTATTTTCCCGTGATGCACGCAATGGATACGAATTACTTTAATATTGGAACCGAGAAAGGGCTTGCGCTGCGGTTGCGCAAAGTCGTGAAAGACGAAACAGGAGCGGACCGCGTGATCAATCTTGCCTTGCTATTGCCGGACGGTGCGCAAGGTTTTGATTCCGTAATATTGAAGCCGAACGATCTAGCTAAACTCTTGCACGAACGCTTTCTTAAGAAACCGACCTCGCTGTTTTTGATGAATAATTCGTGCTCTTCGGAACGCACTTTGTTCGCGTGGACTCTTGTTTTTCGTGAAGCGCTGGAGCTCCGGAAAGCCGATGGAAAGTTTGGCGGGCTTACCACCGTCAATGATTTTCCCTACATCATCGGCTCGAAGCGCAACTTTGGTACCGCAAGTTTGGTCGAAATCTTTTCGCACGCCGAGTTTCCGTTACGCTCACTCGAAATGCTCGGGCAGGGTAAATCCGTGCCGCAGATTGTTGATTACCTGAAGGCGCCGGTAAGCCAAGGTTTCATCGGTCAGCTCGGCAATCTTTTCGGCGGTTCGAAAAATGTCGTGAATAAGGAGGAGGGGTCATCAAGCTTCGAGCCGGTCTTCGTGCTCGACCATCCGGAGCTGTTGTCTCTCGGTGGATTTCACATCACCGTAACCGGCGATCACATTCAAGGACGTGATCGCTACTAAGGCACGAAGCGGTAGGGGTCGAAGAGCGAAATATCTTGGCCAACTCGTCCGGTAACGAAGTCGTTCGCAATCTCACCGATGACGGGCGCGAATTTAAAGCCATGGCCCGAAAAGCCCGCGGCGAGGAAGACTTGCTTCTGCATTCCGCGGAGCGGGCCTAGCGCGAAATGTTCGTCGGGCGTCATGGTGTACATGCAAGTTTTAGCGCGCACGAATTCGCCCGCCATGGGCAGCAATTGTTTGAACGGCCTTTCGATCGTGCGGACTTCTTGCACATTCACCATGCGTTCGACATGATCGGGATCGCAATCGCCGAGCACATTGTGAAAAGCGACCTTCATCGTGCGACCGATCTGCGGGAATCCGTAGATCCATCGCCCGTCGGACAATTCTTGAAAGTAAACCGGGAGATTTCGGAGCGCGTTCCGGGAGCCGGCAACCGCATCCGCATCGGCATCGGTGTCGAACCAGTACTGGACCACGCGTTTGGGCGACAACGTGAGTGGCGCGGGGCTCAAGAACCGGGCCGACCAGGCGCCTAGGCAGAGCACCAGTTTGCGACCGCCAAAAGTTCCCTGGTCCGTACGAACTTCAACTTCGCCGCCGGAAAGAATATTCCAACCTAAAAGTTTGTGATCGAAAAGAAGTTCGGCGCCATTTTTTCGGGCCCGATTTTGAAACGCCTCGACGCACTCTTCGACGAGAAGATAACCGCCGTCACTTTCGAAAAATCCAACGGCGTTTGCCGGCGCGTGAAATCCAAATTTATCGAGCAAAGTTTTTGAATCAAGAATCTGGTGGGGCAGTGCGTGCGCACGCGCGGCGGCCACGCTCCCGCGAATGACTTGGCTTTCGGCGGAGCCGATCAACACGCAGCCCGTTTTGTAAAACAACTTCAAAGGCGTAGTTTGTTCTAGTTCATCCCAAAGCTCAAAAGCGCGGATCAACAACGGCACGTAACGTTCGTCTTCGAAATACGCCTTGCGAATCACGCGGCTCTCGCCGTGCGAAGACCCTCGGTCGTGCACGGGCGCGAACTGCTCTAGCCCAAGGACTTTATGTCCGGCACGTGAGAGGTTCTCGGCGACGGCACTGCCGATGCCGCCTAATCCCAGTACAATAACGTCGTAAAGAGTGTTCCCCACCGTTAAAAGATACGTGTCGATGAGCGCCGTGTCAGCGGTTTTACTTCGGCCCGGGCCGTTTTGGCCCTACACTTGGATATGGATTCACGGCTTCAGAAGAAAACGCGGCTGTTCATCGGATTGATCGTCTTCCTGGTCGTGTGCTCGTGCTTCGGCATCTATTACTACTCGAGTGAGCAGGCTCCGTACTTCGAGCCTGAAGCGGCGATCGAGCCGCACATCGAAACGCCGCGGTTGCCGGTCGAACAACTCTATCCACAAACAATTCCCAACCAATCCACCTTTTACACCGTCTTGCGCGGGCTTAACGTAGATGCGCAAAGCATTCATCAGATCGTAACGGCGACCAAACCGGTGATGGATCTGGGGCGTTTAAGTTCGGGCACACGGTTTCGTTTGAAGTACGAGGGGAGTGATCTCACCGGTATAGATTTTCGGTTTTCCGCGATCGAAAAATTAGAACTTAAAAAAGTGAACGGCACTTGGTCGGCGCAAAAGATCAGCGAGAAGGTCGATACCAAAATCATTTCCTTTAAGGGCATCGTCTCGAGCAGTTTGTGGGAATCCTCCGAAGCGGCCGACATGGATCCATACTTGGTCGTGCAATTAGCCGAGATCTTCGGATGGCAGGTGGATTTTGCGCGCGAAGTCCGCGTCAACGACCGGTGGCGTTTAACGGTCGAGCAGAAGTACGTCGGTGCCGAGCCGGTCGGGTGGGGCAATATCCTTGCGGCAAATTACGAGAACGCCGGCCAGGTTCACAGCGCCGTCTTTTTCCAAGCCGAAGGGCAGCCGCCCGGATACTTTGCCGCCAACGGCGATAGTTTACGGCGAATGTTTCTGAAAAGTCCCATCCAGTACGGCAAAGTGACCTCGCGCTTTAATCGCCGCCGCTTTCATCCAATTTTAAAAATTGCGCGGCCCCATCTGGGGGTTGATTACGGCGCGCCTACGGGAACGCCCATCCGCGCGGTCGGCGGGGGCACGGTCTCCCTCGCGGCGTGGAGCGGTGGGGGCGGGCGGACTGTAAAAATCAATCACAACAGCTACTACCGAACGTCCTATCTTCACATGAGTCGTTTCGGTTCCGGCATCCGCGCCGGCGCAAAAGTGCAACAAGGGCAAATCATCGGTTACGTAGGGACGAGTGGTTTATCAACCGGTCCTCACTTGCACTTCGAATTCTGGTCGGGAGGAAAAGTGGTGGATCCGCTCGGACAAAAATTTCCGACCGCCGACCCGGTTCCACCGAAATTTATGGCCGAATTCAGACAAGTATCTGAAAAGCAACTCGCGGCGCTGCCTGGCTGGGAGAGCGTCGTGCCTAACGTTCAGGCGTTAAGTTCAAGTTCTACCTCGCCTGAGGATTAAAGTCCCGCGCTCAAACCTCAACATGGCTTCTTACCATTCCCGGGCTGGCCCGATGCTTGCTCTATTTAGTTGGGTTCGCTCACGGCAACTTCAAACCTAGGAGATTTCCATGGCTAAGATGAAAAACAAAAAAAATCAAACTTCCAGCAGCCGCAATGAAAAACCCAGTCGTGGTCTCGCGCAAAGTGCGAGCGTCGAAGAATACGACACCGACGATGTAAGCGACGACACGGATTCTGAGTCCGACGCCGAGGAAACGAATTTTCAGGCCGCGGGCTCGCGCCAGACTTCAATGCGTTCGTCGCAGGAATCTACGCGCTCATCGAAGAAGCAGGCCGCTGGTCTGCCGGAAATCGATCCGGGCCAGCTCTTAGATACCGCGCGCAATTTTATCGAAGGTCATCCCGGCCGTGCGACTCTGATCGGTGCGCTCGTCGGCGGTGCGGTAGCGGGACTCTTCGCGACCGAGAAGGGGCGTTCCCTTGTTTCGGCCGCGTACTCTTACGCACGTCCGATGATCGCCGATTACGCACGCAACTTTATCAATGCGCAGTCGCAAAACGCGGTCGAAGCCGCTTTGCCGCAGTAAAAACGCTTCCGCTGATTATTTAGCTAAAAATTTTCGCTCGACGGCTTCACCGCTCAGGGGAGCCGTCCCGCGGATCGTGACCGCCACCAATTTTCGAAACGGCGGCAAGAATATCTTTTTGCTTTCACTGTAAATTGAATTCACCAAAATTTCGCGGCCGGAGTCCTTCGCGTCCGGGAAATAGCTGCGGACCGAGCAAACTCCATTTTTCTTTTCAACTTTGACGGTCAAATTGGTGTTCCCGCCGACCTCTTTCAGGTCGTTCAGATCATTTACGCGTAGTTCAAATTGCGCATCACGGGCGTTGATTAATTCGAGCCGGCCGCGAACCGCTTCTTTGATCAAAGGGTTGACCGGTTTAAACTTGCGTCCGTCCATTAACCAATAAAAATCAATCAAAGGTTTACCGTCACGTTTGACGAGCTGGCATTGCCGGTCGAGTTGCGTATAGACGATCATGATGTTTTGCGGATTTTCATTCTTTTCAAAAGCTAATATTTTATAGTGCTCGCCGATTTCCGGAACGTTTAACATTTTGGCTTCTCCGCCTGGGGTGATGATCAAGAAGAAAGCGAGAGAGAACAGTTTCGTAAGTTCAGATAGCCGCAAAAACGGCCGCCATTCCCAAAACGGCCGGAAAAGCCTGCACCCAGAAGATGCGGCGATTTACGGTCAACGCGCCGTAAACGCCGGCCACGATCACGCTCAGCAAGAAAAAGATTTGCGCCTGACGGGCCCAAGCCGCCGGCTCAAGGGTGAGTGACCAGAATAGACCGGCGGCCAAGATGCCGTTGTAGAGACCTTGATTCGAAGCCAATATCGCGCTCGCGAGCGCTTGCTCGCGGCTCTGTCGGAAAATTTTTAGACCGAGCGGTTTGCTCCAGAGCACCATTTCTAAAAACAAAAACACTACATGTAAAATTCCGCAAGTAGCGACCAGAAGCTGCGCGATCATCCCCAAACTTTAATTGATTTCATAAAAAGATCAATCATTTGGCAGTAGGGCAGGGACTTTGCAGTGACTAGTCTTTAGGTGGGGGGATCGGCGTTACATTAGCCTCCGCCAAAACTGAGGTCTCGTGGAGAGGAAAAATGCCACAAGAAAATCCTTCTTGTCAGCGACTATTGATCGTTGCTGACCCATCTCGCGAGGCGCCTCTCCTCGAAACTATGCTGACCCAACATGGGCACGACGCGGTTTTATGTCCGAGTATTGCCGACGCAGGAAATGAAATTACGGCCGGGGTGGGCGTCCTCATCCTGGCGCGCGCGGTTCTAGACGATGCGGGCATCGCGCAGGTACAGAAGATTTTGGCCGCTCAGCCTTCATGGTCGCGGATTCCGATTCTCGTCGTCCTACCCAAGGGCCAAAAGATTTTCGCCGAAATAAACGTATTCGGTGTGCTTGAGAAAACGACGACGGTTGACCTCGTCGAATCGCCCGTCGAAGCGCCACGTTTAGTCCGCGCCGTCCGCATGGCGCTGGCTTACCGCTCGCAACAATACAGAAATCGCGACCTATTGACCGAGCTCGAGCACTCGAAACACGATGTGATCGAGGCTAATCAAGCGAAGAGCGACTTCCTAGCGAACATTAGCCACGAGATTCGCACGCCGCTCGGCGCGATCCTTGGATTCGCCGAACTGCTCATGGATTCCGGTTGCTCACGGATTGAAAAACAAAATTATATGGTGGCGGCAAAACGGAACGGGCAAATGCTCTCCGCCTTGATCGACGATATTTTAGATCTTTCGCGGGTGGAAGCCGGCCGAATCGAGTTGGCTAAAATCGATTTTTCCCTTCGTGAATTGATCGCCGACGTCGTCAGTAAACTCGAGCCGCTCGCGTCGAAAAAAGGCTTAGCCTTCGTCGTCGAACGGGACCCCGGTCTGGATCACATCATCGCCGATCCGATCCGCCTTAAACAAATCTTGATCAACATCGCCGGTAACGCCATTAAGTTTACCGGTCATGGTTCAGTTTACGTAAAAGTTAGGGTCGATAAATCGGCGGGTAAACCGATCCTTACGATCGAAGTTGAAGACACCGGGATCGGAATTTCGTCACCGCAAGCCGCGCATTTATTTAGGCCTTTCACGCAAGTAGATACGTCCACGACGCGGGCATTCGGCGGCACCGGTTTAGGCTTAGTACTTTCGCAAAAATTATCGCGTGCGATGGGTGGTGACCTCGAGTTGAAGTGGAGCATTCCCGGTGGCGGAAGCAACTTTACCGTAACGCTCCCGGTGCAAATTTCTGAAGTCGTACCTGCGCCCCGCCTCGATTGTCTAGCGAAGGCCGATTCGAAGTTGCCGCTCAGTGGATCGACGATTTTGCTCGTCGACGATTCATTAGATAATCAAATGTTGATTAGTCGGATTTTGATGTTATTAGGTGCGAAAGTCGAATTAGCGAATGACGGAATCGAAGGCATCGATAAAGCCCTCGCGCACGATTTCGATGTCGTACTCATGGATCTGCAAATGCCTCGCTTAGGCGGAGTCGAAGCTACCCGCAAACTTCGCGCGAAGGGTTACGAGCGACCGATCGTCGCGTTAACCGCTCACTCCTTACAGGAAGACCGCCAGCGTTGTATCAACGTGGGATGCTCAGACTACCTTACGAAGCCGATTCAGCGCTCGCATCTGGTCCAGGTTATCGAACGCCTCGCGCAGCGTCGTTTGGGTCCTCCGGTCACGCCGGCCGCCCAGTTCGAAAGTAAACATATCTAAATCTTTCCGCCCCGACCTTCGTCCCTAGACCCGTTCTTCGCGCGAAGCTAAATCACTAGAATTCCATACAATATCGACCTTGGTCTCATATATTCCGGCGTAATCCCGGCCGATAAATCCATTAGGTATATATAGATAGGAATTTTCTCGTTTGAGCAAACGCCAAGATCGTGCAGATCGATTGTTAATAGTTGTCGCTCTAGTCATATTGTTTATGGCTGGCGCGGCTTACTATTTTGACAATTGGATGTGGGGCGGAAAGAAAGTTCGCGGCGCGAGAATCGGAAATATCTCCTCGAAGAGCGGCGATGTACGCGTAAAATTCGAAGGCGATCTCAAGTGGGGTAAGGCCGCGCGCGGACAAGATCTCGTTTACAACGATTCTATTTACGCGGGTGGGGAATCGACGGCGGAATTGGCGCTTGGCAATTCGCAAATGACCGTACAAGAAAATACGTTGATCGTTCTTCGCCGTGAAAGGGACGTTAACTTCCTGAATCTCGATTACGGCACCTTGTTCGCAAAAGTCGGTAAAGACGAAAAGATCATGATCGATTCGGGCGTCGGAAAGCCGATCGAGTTCTCCGCAACCAGCAATTCACAAATCGTTTTACGTAAGATCGCCGGCGGTAAAACAGAACTGAACGTTGTGTCGGGTGACACGAACGTGATCATCAACGGTAAGAAAAAACATCTCGCGACTTCGGCAAAACTGATTTTGGACGAACCCGTCGCTCCCGCGGCACCCGCACCGGTTCAAGCGACCGCGATCATCGCGACTAAGCCGCTAAGAAACGAAGTGATTTACTCGAACAAAGCGGAAGACGTTGCGTTTCAGTGGGAATGGAACAACAAATCTGCCGCCAAACCGGAGCAAAACTATACGCTCGAATTTTCGGCCGATCAGACCTTCAATAAAATTCACGCAACGAAGTCCGTGACGGGCCGTTTGAACGCTTCGATGCACGCGTCGAAATCGTTAAGCTTGTACTACCGTGTCCGTGGGCCGCGCGGCGAGACCAGCCAAACGGAACGCGTGAACTTCGTTAGAATGATGCCGCCCCTGATCGTGCAGCCGATGGCCGCCCAAGAAATCTTCACGCCCGCGGGCAAAAAAGCGGACGCGCAACTTGAATTCCGCAAAGATCACGGCAGTGTTTGGTACCAAATCGCCGCCGATGCCGATTTCAACCGCGTGATCAAAAACGAAAATACGCCAGCAACGACCGATTTGGCTTCACTCGACGTCGGCAACTACTTCATCCGCGCGCGCCACGACTACGGTCAAAGCCGTTTAAGTGAGTGGAGCCCGACCGTACCGTTCAAAGTCTCACCTAAGCTGGAAGCGCTCCGTTTATCGCAAGCCGCGCCCGCAAAGCAGATTTTGATTCCGAATAAACCGTACCCGGCGACGCTATATAAGATGTCCGCCGCGAAAGTGCGCGAATACCTAAATAAGAACGGTTTTTTAGCGAATTACTTCCCGATGAAAGCCGGAACCTTCGACGAACTTAAAGTGGCGGTCGAAGGTCATAGCGAAACGGTAAGCCAGACCGCGCCGAACTGGCCCAAAGCGCTGCTCGCGCCCGGCCACTATATATATAAGTACCAAGCGACGAAGGCCGGTTTCGAGCCTTCGGCAATCGCCGGTCCGAACACGCTCGATATCGCGATGGAACCGCCGCGCGCCGTCGGTGCACCCACCTTCGCCGAACCGCTCGAAGACGGCAGCCGCGAAGCGCAGTGGGCCTTCACGCCCTTGTTGTTCGCGCGCTCTTACGATGTTGAAGTGGCGCGCGATCCCTCCTTCCGTGGATCGAAGCAATTGAAAGTGGAAGCGCCGGTTGCGCTTGCGCAGTTGAATCCCGGTGAACATTACTGGCGCGTACGCGCGCGCGACGCCCAAGGGCGGATCATCAGCGATTTCTCCGCGCCGGGTAAAGTTTCGGTACCGCAACTCGTGCCGTCTTCACTCGCGGCCAACGACGTTCCCGATCGCAAGCCCGCGGCGACGCAATCCTCCGTTTTGAATCTTGACGATAAACCCGCCGAGCCGTGGGTACGCAACGGTTGGTGGGCGTGGGCCGGATCGGGCGCGAACTACGTCGATACCCGTCAGTCCATTCCCGGTCGCGGAACGGCCACCTCGCACGGTCAGTACTACGGAAGCCGTTATTTCGAGGGTGGCTACAACGGATCGACAGGCTGGGGCGGCGTATTCTCTTACAAATCGACGCCCGGAAAAATCGAAACCGAAAACGCCGTCATCAACGAAACGGCTTACACTTGGTCTACCGTCGGCCTCGAAGCGTACCGCCGCTCACTTGCGCGCTTACCGTTCACGAACGTGCCGATGGTCTATGGCTTCCGCGTAGGGTTACAGCAGCATAAAACTCCGTTCGTTTTCTTGGATTCGGATACGAATTTGATCCTCAAAGAAAATAAGATGAACATGGGCTCGTTCGGTCTGATCGCCGAAGTTCAGCGCCATAAGTGGAACTTCTATTTCATGACCCGCTATCAGTATCCGTTCTCAAGCGAAGCGGAAGGCTCGAGCCAATTCACCATCAAGCCGACCTTGGCCTTCGACGGTTCCGTCGGGACTAGCTACAATCTGACCGACCGTTTGAAACTGGGCTTGTTCTGGTACGGGCAGTGGCACCAGTACAATTTCACGTACGGCGACGGCAATGTGACCAACGTGGGCTTCCAGTCCTTGTTCTATTCCAACGTCGACTTACGCCTCGGCTTCGAGTTCTAAAAGCGCCGTTTCTCGTCACCGCCCTCACTAAAATTCAACTAAAATTCAATACAACGCCTCGCCCGCTGTTCACGCTGGTTTAACCGCTGGCACGAATTTCGATATAGGGAATCCCATTACGAAGGCATGGATGCTTTCGGGGGATACACGGATGTTACGGACTCAGTCGGTTTTTAAAACCGTATTGTCGCTGTTACTGAGCACCATGATGGTGCTCCCGACAGGGGCATACGCTAAAGCTTCAGACACCTTAAAGCCGGGCGCCACGGATGACGTCCCGGTTATTTTTGAAAATGTGGTGTTTAACGGCCAACCGGCAACCATGCTGATGATGCCGATCGACGCGACCATCGAAGAGTCATTTGTCTTCGATTGGGCCAAGCAGCGGGCAGAGAACTCCGCGCTCATGGTCTCGGGACCCGGCGATAAAGTCCTTGCCGCCGCCGCGAGCTCCGGCAATTTGGGTAAACTCAATGTCTATACCGCCGCCGACATCGAGCAATCCGCGATCATTAACCGCGGAGATCTTTCTAATTCATTCAAACAAAAAATAGTCGATCAAGTTAAAAAAATCACGAAGGCCGCCAAGTCCGAAAGGGCGGTCGGAATTTACTTTGCCCTCGCATACTCGGGCATCATGGGCAGCTTTGCTTATTACCAATCCTCTTCGCTGACCGCCGGCCTCGCGGTCTTCGGTATGTACGCCATGTGGAATAGCTTTACGCTTTCAAGACCCGATCTGCTCGGTAAAGTTATCGACGGGGGCGGGGATCTGTCGGTCGCGCTCGGCAAGAAGGTTGCGGGCATGATCGGTAAAGAACTTTCTCCGCGCGACAAACAACTCTGGGAAGTCGGCGGAAAGTTCGCCGCTTCGTGGGGCATCAACACGGTTCAGTCGAGTTACGTAAAAGGCTGGACGGGTGAATTCGCTTCTTTAAGCGGACTCGCGGGCTTCGCCGAAGGTTTCTTTAGTACTTCGCTAACGGGCGCGCAGAACAACTACAATATCTGGGATGCGGTCGTACTTAAAAGCCAAGCCGACGGCGGGTGGTTCACCGAAAAGCGCGTGAAGTGGTATATGCGAATCGCATTGATCGCGGGAGCGATCGCCGAGGGTCTTGCCATGGGCGATGCGCCTGGGGTCGGGCCGGCACTGATGGCCGTAACCGCCTCGGGAACGATGTACCTCGCTCTGAATCCGCAGATGCAATCGGCCCTTAATAGAAACGTTGTAAAAGCCGGCGTGTCTTTACGCTCCGGAGTGACGAGCGTCGTGCGGCCCTCAACTTACCAGCAACTGAAACCGGTCCGAAAGGTTGCGAGCGGCGCCCGCTTCGTTAAGCGCGCTTGTTCGGAAATCCTAGCGAGTCCTAAAGCCCCTTACGTTCATCAACGCGTTTCTTACCAGGATATGGATTAGATATGAAACTAGCGCTGCTCTTCAAACGTATCCTGACTTCGATTTTTATTTCGGCCGCGATCCTAGCGATCGCAAACGTCGATACGCTTAAGAATGAAGAGAGCCATCGCGCCGATTTCGGTCGCGAACGCTTACGTGAAGCAAAAGTGCGCTTGCGCCAAAGCTTCGCGGTGAGCGAACAAAAAACCACGAAGCCGCGCGGTCTCGTCAACATGCTCCGCGATTCACTCGCGCAAGATGAATTCTTAGAAACGCTTCCCTTCGCCAATCTCTCGACGCTTGATCCGTTAAACCGTGTTTTCGAAAAAGGCGTCGCGCATTTTGAACGCACCGTTTTTCGTAGCCCCGATTACCAAGGCGAAAGCGGTTACGACCTTGTTCAATACGAGATCGAACACTCCGACGGAAAACGTTCAACGATCCTCGCTTACTTAGATCGTCCGATGTTAACGGCCTCGCGAAACGTCGGCACTCCCGACGCCCGGATCCCGGTCGTTATGATCATGGATGCGCAAGGGGAGAACGCTTCGTACTCGCATTACCGCGGCGGAAATTTGGTTGAGCAAACGCAGATTCCGGCCGGCGATGTATCTGGTTTAGTCGCTCAGCGAATCGCTTTGAGCATCCCGTTCCTGTCCGTGTCGCGATAGTTCGCGAAAATCCCCCGTTAGGATTATCACCGGACGTGAAAGCTTTACAGATGCCTCCGCAATGAGGCGCTTCCCACACTCTCAAAAATCACTCCATTTAACCCCTTGACCAAAAAAGACGCGGCGATGCATAACAGCTAACGCATCAGCTCTGATTACTGCTCCTCGTGCTGGGTTGAATAAGCCCACCAAAGATAGCGCGATTGTTCGGTTAAGAAGAGAAACTAATTACACGAGAAGAGGATCCCCACATGAATAAGATGTTGCTATCCGCGGTTGCTCTGAGCATGTCGTTTACGGCATTCGCTCAAGATCAGACCCCGGCGACAAACACAGACAGCCAAACAAAAATGAAGATCGAAGAAGCGGCCGACCGCAAAAACAAAGTCGACGGCGATATCGATCAAGAAATCACCAACGCAAAATTGCGTGCAGAGAGCGGATCGAAATCACGTTACTCGCTTTCGTTCACCGCGAACTACGCCGGTGGATCCCTTCGTGAACCCTTCTCGAAAAATCGTCCTAACTTAACGAACGATCCCGTCATTCCGAAAGTGACCATGGGTGGTGAGTTCGGTGGTCGTTACAGAATCGACAAAAACCAATCTTTGTCTTTAGGCATCGGTTACGCTCTTGAGCGTCCCTTCCACGAAGCACAACGCGGTCAGATCAGCAATCCCTCGCTCAGCTACAATTACGTCGCTAAGTTGGGTCCCGTTCAAAACGTATCGTCGGCAAGCGTCGGCGTGACCACGAACTCTGATCAAGTCACGATCGGTGACGTCGGTGGTCTTGGTTTGAGCAATACTGTCATCTATGATTTCGGTGGTTCGAAAACTTCCGTCGGTCTCGCGGCCGAAGTTGGTTACACGCACTTCAACAAAAAGAACGAAATCGTTGAGCCCAAAGGTCAACCCCGCACTCGCGCGATTCGTTTCCAAGAAGATTACTCGGTTGCCGCTTACCCCTTCGCCGAATACGCATTCAGCGATAAAGTAAACTTGCGCACGGTATTCCGTCCCTGGATTTTCACGCACAGACGTGTAAAAGACGGTCAAGAATTCAACCACCGCCCCTGGACCCAGTCCTTCGGCGTCGGTTTCGCGGTGACCCGCGACGTTTTCGTCTACCCGAACTTCCAGTGGGATTGGGAACGTTGGAGACGCGACGACTTCAACTGGTTCAAAGGTCAAACGGCGCGTAGCGCGACGGTTGCTTTGAGCGTAACGGCCAACGTTTTCTAAGGTCGTTTGATAATCAAAATTTTCGACGGCAGCGCAAGCTGCTTGCGAATAAAGAAAAGGCAGCGAAAGCTGTCTTTTTTTTTGGTCACGTCGTGCCCCGGCTTCGTAAATTGAGCGGCGGACTAGGCTGCCTTCTTTGCGTCTTGACCTACCAAAAGAAGTTTTCGATTCTTAATGGGTAGGGGTAACCATTGAAACATAAGAGTTTTTCGTTCTTCGCACTCGCGCTTGTCGTCACCGCCGGCTGCAAATCCAATCCTCCCAAAACTGAAGCGATCCAAACCGAAGTCGCACGGACCGATGTCGCAAAAACCGAAGTCACTCCGACGCAAGAGATCAGCGGTCCTCCTTCCGTGCCTGTGCAAGATGAGGAGTTGATCGCGGTCGACAAAACGCCGGTCACCGAACGATTGCGTGATTTGCAAAACAGCGTCTACGCGCTGGAAGACCGGGTTTACGGCACGCGCAAACTCGGTGGTCTCGGGCTCTACGGAGAATTAAAATCTTGTCTGCGAAAAATGGCGTCGGCGCAATACGGCGGGACCGGTTCGATGATCTGGAGCGAGCCGCTAGATCGCGTGACCGATAAGGAAGAAGAAATTAAAGCGGGTCCCGGCGAGGGCCCGAAAGACCGCCTTCAGCGATTTCAAAGTTACCGCTCGATTTTACGGAGACGTAGTGATGAGTTCAGCGCGCGGATCGAAGCGTGCAACAACGAGCTCGCCGGCAAAACGATGGATGCCGAGCAACCGACAAAAGTTATGGTCAGCGAAGTTCCGAAGACGAGCCTCGAGCGGGCGGCCATTAACAAATATTTGTGCGGCTTTGTTCAACCCGGTGCTTCGCTCCGTGCGTTTATGCTGAATGCTTTCGCGCAAGGTTGGCTTTCGTTGAGTGATTACAAACTGTCGCAAAATCTAATCGCTTACTCACTCAAAGATGCGAAGGATGTCAGTCGCGACAACGCCCTTCTGTTCAACGGCTGGCGTCTGGCTTTTGATCGCAAGCAAGTGACCATCGGCGAACTCTTCAACGACGGCAAAGACGCAAAACTCACGCACTGGGCCTTCGACCGCAAATCAGATATCGAAGATCCTGCTTCCTGCCTAAAAAATCCCGATGGTCACTGGAATCCGTAATTGTTTTGCATCGGTGACTATCGCGCGCGGGTTTCCCGGATTGGCCAGCCGCAGTCTCCGCACTCGGCCAGCCGACCGTGATACGCGAAGGCCCATCCGTCCGTGCGAAGGCTTTTCGAACCGCCATCCAGGCGGTCCGATTTAAAAAGTTGAAGAGAGTTTCCTTTAAAAAAATTAAAACTCCCTACGAGAGAACTAAAAACTACTTAGCATTCACTTTCCCTCCCCGAGTAAAAAATCGAAACCTCCTCCAAAATTCAATTTCCTCCGCCGCGGACGGCGGAGGAAGGCTACTGTCAGGACGCTAGATCCCTGCGCCAAAAAGATGAGGCCATCGAAGCACGGATTGCGCAACGCCAAAGATCCCAAGATACATAATATTTGTTTGTTCGTAGGGAGCGATGGTCTATAAACAACTCATGTCGAGAAGAAGAATGCAGCAAGAATTTAAAGGTGCAGGGTTCGAGAAACAGCCGGACTCTTTCGGCGGTGAATCACTGAAGGGAAATGCGAAGAGCGCGCGGCCTTTAGACTCCAAATTGCCGATCCATCTTACGTTGCGGGCTTCGCGGAGTGTATTGAGGGTTCCCAAGTACTTCGGCAAGGTTGAGGAAATCATTAGGGCTGTCTCGCTCAAACACGGAGTGAAGATCTACTCCCGCGCGAACGTCGGGAACCATTTGCATATGGCGATCAAGATTGTGCACGTACGGAGATGGGCGGCGTTCATTCGAGAGTTGACCGGGCGGTTGGGTTTGCTGATGCGCGGTTTGATGGACGGGGAGAAGCTTTGGCTTTATCGGCCGCATACGCGAATCGTGCGTGGTTGGAAGAAGGCTTTTGAAATCTTGCTGGATTACATTGAGCTCAACCGCTGGGAGGCGGAAGGCTTTATCTCGCGTAAGGATATTAAAACGCTGAAGGACCTTAGGTTTTTCTTCGGTGGATAAAACCTAAAGGCCGCTCACGATGATTATTGCTGTCCCGATTCCGATTCGCCGGGGATGACGATGCGGCCTTTAAGCAGAGACAATGAGCAGTGGGACGTGCCGTATTGAATGTTGCGTGAGCAGGTCATCCCGCCGTTCACGAAAATCTCGTCGACGATTTTACCGTACGGACCGCGGCCGCCGAAGCTTTGCGAGGTCGGGTCATCTTTCAATTTAAGAAAAATTACTTTTGCGGCATCACCCGAAATGTCGACGGCGGTGTGGTCATCGCCGGTCGCCGTGGCGGTTATGTGACCTTGCGCCACTTCGCTCAGATCGAGGCCTTGCCCGTGAGCCGAAATTGGTAAGAGCACTGTCAAAAAGATGGACAAAGTAAGGTTGCGAGCTGAGTTCATGGCGATCTCCCATTGGTTGAGATAACCAATTGCGAAGACGGGGCCAGGTGATTACGACGGCGGTAGCGTTTTTAAAGCCGCCGCGAGGTCCGCCACGCGAACCTTTTTCTGTTCGCCGGTATCCATGGCCTTAAGGGTGACCTCGCCCTGGGCGAGTTCGTCGGGGCCCACGAGGACCGCCGCCCAACTGCCTTTGTCGGCCGCGCGTTTCATACGCTTGGACATGTTCCCGGTAAAACCGATGTCGGCGGCAAAGCCTTGCGCGCGCAGCTGGTAAGCAATCTGAAACGCTTTGCCTTCGACCGAAGCGTGCACGGGGACCACGGCGACCGCGCGGGTCTTCGGCACTTCGAGCGGTGAGAGCATGACCAAACGTTCGAGTCCCGCGGCCCAGCCGACGCTTGGGGTGGCGGGGCCGCCCATCGTCTTGACCAAGTTGTCGTAGCGGCCGCCGGAAAGGATCGCGTCCTGCGCGCCGAGCGCCTGGGTTTTGAATTCGAAGACCGAGTGGCAATAGTAATCGAGACCACGGACCAAGAATGGATTCAGTTTAAAGGGGATGCCGAAGTCGACGAGCGCATCGGTCACCGCGCCGAAAAAGGTTCGCGAAACGGTATTGTAAAAGTCGGAGATGACGGGCGCATTTTGGAGCAGAGCTTGGTCGCCGGCGTCTTTCGAATCCAAGATTCGCATGGGATTAATCGCGAGACGTTTTTGGCTGTCGGGCGAGAGTTGACTTTGTTTCTCGTTAAGGAATTCAACCAGCGCTTTGAGGTAGGCCGCGCGGCTTTCTTCGTCGCCGATCGAATTGATTTCGAGTTGCGAGAGCGTGTCGACCTTGAGGCTTTTCAAAATTTCGTAGCCTAGCGCTAAGCATTCCACATCGGCAAACGGGGAGGGGCTGCCGAGTAGCTCGACCCCGAACTGGTGGAACTGGCGTTGCCGGCCTTTTTGCGGGCGTTCGTAGCGAAACATCGGACCGTTATAAAAAATTTTGAACGGCGTACGTTGGCTTAAACCCTCGGAAATAAAACTGCGGGCGATGCCGGCGGTGCCTTCGGGTCTGAGAGTGAGTTCTTCGCCGTTGCGGTCGTTAAACGTGTACATCTCTTTATTGACGATGTCGGAAGCTTCGCCCAGGGTGCGCTTGAAGACGTCGGAAAACTCGAAGATGGGCGTCGACATTTCTTGGAAGCCGAAGCGCTCACTTAATAGGCGAGCGGTCTCGCTGATCATGTTATGCTTAGCCTGCACTTCGGGCAGAAGATCGTGGGTACCGCGGACGCTCTGTAAATTCATGTCGTGCAGTCTAAAGGATGAGGGAATGAAAACAAAGATTTTTGATCTCACGCCGAAGATTTCGCCACGTCTCGGGGTGTTTCCCGGCGATCAGCCGTTTAAGCGCGAAGTTGCGCTGTCGATGAAAGACGGTGCGAATCTCGAGCTTTCGCGCATCGTTTCGACCGTCCACCTCGGCGCGCATGCCGACGCCCCTAGTCACTATAACGCTCACGGGGCGGCCATCAGCGAGCGACCGGTTACCCGCTACATGGGCAAGTGCCAGGTCTTACGCGTTTCGGGTTTGAGGCCGAAGGAGCGCGTGCGCATTGAGCATATCCGCGGCGTGGTGAGCGCGCCGCGCGTGCTTGTCGACACGCAAACATTCCCGGACCCGGAAAATTGGAATTCCGATTTCTCGTCGTTCGAGCCGGAGTTGCTTGAATGGTTCGTCTCGCAAAAGGTCACCCTCGTCGGTATCGATACGCCGTCGGTAGATCCGGAAGATTCGAAGGCGCTCGAAGCGCACCAAATTCTTTGGAAAAACGATCTCGCGGTTTTAGAAGGTTTAATTTTAAAAAACGTGCCCGAAGGAATTTACACCCTGATCGCGCTGCCGTTGCCCATTGAGGACGGTGACGCTTCGCCGGTGCGCGCGATTCTTATCCCGTACGTGCCGGCGCTGGATGATCTTGCCTAGTCTTGCGCGAACTTGAAGCCGAGTTCGCGTTCAACGTCCTTCGGCAGCTTCGGTAATTTCGAACGCGGCACGAAGAACGTCGTGAGTTGAAAGAAATCAGAAAATATTTTGTGTTTATCAGCCGCATCTTTCAAATACTGCGCGCCGCTTGACCCGCCGGTGCCGACTTTTGCGCCGAGCATGCGTTTGGCCATCAGCGCGTGTCTTTGCCGCCACGAAGTAAAACCCTCGTCCATGTCTTGCAGCGCGGTCAAAAGACGGAAGGGGAGTTGCAAGACGGGTTGGTCGCGGTAGAGCTGAATCAACAGCGCCGCGTGGATGGATTTGTAAGACATGCGCCATTCGCCGTTGGCGCGGGCTTCCTCGTATTGTTTCTCTTCAAATAACTTACCGAAGCTCGCGAGCGTTTGGTGCACGATCGTCTCGTTGCGGATGCGATCGTCGGGCGCGAGGCTTGGGTTACTTTGGATGATTTTAAGATCGGCCTGAAGCGTGTCTTCAACCGTGTCTTTGTAGCTCTGCCAGAAATCGAAACCCTGCATTTTAAGAAACGGCGTGCGTTCGAGCCACTTCTCGACGCAATCGAAAAGACTCGGCTCTTTCTCGATGGCGGCCATGAGTGGGCGCTGTTCGGGGCGCAGGGACTGATCGTAATCGGCGGCGTTGTACTTTAAGCGGGCGTCGCGGCGCAAACCCAGGCGCGCTTCCAAGATGCGAAACTGAAAACTTTGAAAACCGCTTGCCGGGATAAGTAGATCGCGAAATTCAAGGAAGTCGAGCGGGGTCATCGTCTCCATTACGTTGATTTGGTCGATGAGCAAACGCTGGATGGTCACCACACGTTGGATACGCGCGACGATCAAGTCCATGTGCTTTTCGTCGACGCGGTCTTGGCTGAAGATTTTTACGACCGATTCGATTTCGGTCGCGATTTGCTTGAACCACAACTCGTAAACTTGGTGAACGATGATGAAGAGCATTTCGTCATGCGCGTGATTGCCCTGAACGTCGCTTTCGAGTTTTTGCGCGCCCAGAAGTTTATCGATTTGTAGGTAGTCGTGATAGTTCATGCGGCCGGAAAACATTTTCGGACCTCCCGTATTTCTTCGAGCAGTTTGTTCGTCAATTCATCGGTCCAATCGAAACTTATCATCCACCGGCAAAGGTTTTCGCCGCCCGGCCAAACGTAGAAAAAATATTTTTTACGTAAGGGTGCGATCCACGCTTTAGGCAGGTGCACGAAGAGCGCGTTGCTTTGTACCGGATGCGCCAGGCGGATTTCACTGAATTCATTAAGCGCATGGCTGAGCCGGGTCGCGTGCGATGTCGAGTGCCGCGCAATCTCTAACCAAAGATCGTCTTTTAAGAAAGCGTAAAACTGCGCCGCCAGAAAGCGTGTCTTGCTTGAAAGCTGCATCGCTTGTTTGCGGTAGAATTTGAAATTTTCTTTCGCGGGCTTAGTGAAGAGCAAGCAGACCTCGGCACCCATGAGGCCGTTCTTAGTGCCTCCGAACGAAACCACGTCGACGCCGATCCCTGACGTTAATTCTTTAAGCGAAACATTCAGGTGTGCGGCCGCGTTCACTAATCGCGCACCATCTAAGTGCAACATAAGATTTTTCTCGGTGGTGAATCTTCGCCATTCACGCAATTCATCCAGGGTGTAACAAAGCCCGAGCTCGGTCGGTTGGGTTAACGAGACGGCGCGCGGTTGCGAGAAGTGTTGATCCCCACCGCGGCTAAGCGCCGGGCCGCACTGGGCCGGCGTGATTTTGCCGTCGCGCGTGGGCACGGTCCAGAGCTTAGCGCCCAAGAACTTTTCGGGCGCTCCGCACTCGTCGACGTGTATGTGCGCTTCCTCAGAACAGATGACGGCTTCGAAACTTTTTAAGCTGCTTAAACACAAGACATTCGCGGCCGTGCCGGTGAACACGTAATGCGGCTCAACCTCCGGGCCGAACACGCGCCGGAATTCTTCAAGCGTTAGCCTACAAAGCTCGTCCATTCCGTAAGCGTGCGCGTGTCCGCGGTTGGCGGCGGACAAGACCTCCATCACGCGCGGGTGAACGCCCGAATGGTTGTCGCTACCGAGGGAGTAGTTAAACCCCAGCTCTTCAAACATGGTGCAAATATCCGTGCGCGAATTGCGCGGCTAAGCGCGCCGTACCGCCGCCTTGATCGAGCGGCGGCGAAGTTTCGTAAAGGCCGTAAACCAAAACGTTCAAGCGGCGAAACAGCAATTGCGCGAGCGCGTGGTACTGGACCGGATCGAGGCCGAGCGGCCACGCGGCGCTCGTGCCTTGCGCGAACGGCCAGGCGAACGCATCCATATCCACGGCGAGAAAAGTCGGGCGGGCGCGCAGCAACCAGTCGCCGGCGCCGCGGACGACGAAGTCACTGAGCGTGAGCCCCGAATCGACCCACTCGTCGAACGAAAGGATTTTTCCGCCTTTGCTTTCAACGTAGTCCCAATGATTTTGTGAATTGCATTGGCCTTGAATCCCGATCTCTAAAAAATCGAACGGCACCCCGGATTCGAGTAACCGGAAAAACGGCGTACCGCTCGTTAGGCCTTTCGAAAGGTCTCGCACGTCGAGATGCGCGTCGATGTTAATAATCAAAGGTTTCTGTTCGAATTTCTGATCAAGAAAACCCATGCCGTCGGGATAAGCGTAATCGTTGCCGCCGCCGAGCGTGAGCAGTTGGCTGCCCGAGCGCAAAACTTCGGCCGCGTGCTGACGGGCGTGTTCATGACGTTCACCGATTTTTTCGCGCGCCGTCCAATCGCCAAGGTCACGAAACGCTTTGAGCGTGCGCCGGGCGTGGGGAGTCATCCGGTAAAGCCAACGCCGGATTTCAGCGGGACCGAGATCCGCACCGGGACGGCCTCCGTTAAGGCGTACGCCTTCATCATCCGGGTAGCCGACGATCGCAACGCCGCCTTCCGACGATTCACCCTCGGCTTTCGCGAGCTCGGCAAGGCGAGGATCGGTGGGATCGGGTGCGCGCGACAAGAAGGATATTGGTTTTATTTGTTGGAGTGATGACATATGGGTCATTAAACTCACCAATTTCAGTGACAAAAGCAAGGATTTGAGTCAATTCAGATTCATGGCGCATCTTCAGATTTCAGAGATTATTCCCGCAAGCCGGATGGAAGTTTTCGATTACCTCACGGACCCGACGAATTTACCCGAACTGCTCAGGGGTTCGGTCGATGTGCGCGTCGTCACGCCCGAAGTTGCGCTCAAACGCGGCAACGAAGTTCATTTCATGATGAGCCGCTTCGGACTCAGTCAGAGTATTCGTTTTCGCGTCGAAGATTTGTTGCGCGGCTCTCGTTTAAGTTACCGGCAGAGCGAAGGTGTTTTTGCCGCCTGGAACCACACGATCAAGTTCGACGAGCACGGCGACAGCGGCACCCTGGTCACCGATTTGGTCGATTACGAAGTGCCGATGGGATTTTTCGGGCACCTGGCCGACGATCTCATTTTGAAAAAAGACATGAGCCGTCTTCTGGCTCACCGCCTGCTCAAGGCTAAAGAATACTTCGAGCAAAACTAAAAATTGAGTTCAGTTTAAATTATATTCAGCGACCGGATGATCGACGTAAGATTTTTCATGTGCTCGAGCGGATATAATCCGAGCTTGTCGATCATCAGCGTCTTCTGCGCTTCTTTGGGTGACAACCGTTGGAAACTAACTAAACGATCGTAGGCGTTCGCCACCGCCGCGAGCAAAACAACCGGCTCGATCTCTTTGCCGACGAGGCCTTTCGGAAAGCCGCTGCCGTCGATGTATTCTTCATGCTGCGTGATCACGTTCATTACGATCTGATCGATGAAACCGACATTTTGCAATCGCCCGGCGCCTAGCTTCGGGTGCAGTTTGTAAGCGGCAAGTTCTGCGGGTGAGAGTTGATCGACCGGCTTGCCGTAATCCTGCCAGGTGTGAAAAAGGTCGATGTCATGCATCATGCAGCCGAGACCCAATAAATGAAGTTTAGTTGAGTTTTTGAATTCGGAGTTCAACGCCATGAGGATCGTCAGCACCGCGACGTTAACGCTGTGGTGGGTGATCGACATGTCCGTATTCTCGATCGCCAAGATGGGCTTGGCGGCGTCGGGTTCGCGAGAAACGAATTCGACGAAGCGCTGGGCCGTGCTGCTGAGGTGGTGATATAAAGACTCGCTCTGCGGGTTTTCCATGAAGGCTTCGGCCGTGGCCTGCTGAAAGCCTTGGATGACTTGCGCCCGGACTTCGAGCGTTTTGCGCGATTTGCTGTCGAAGGCTTGTTCTACGCTTTGCTCGAGGTATTGATCGTAAGGAATTTGGTCATCCGTTTTGATGAACATTTTCTTAAGTTTTTTCGCGCGCAAGCGTTCGAGGCGTGTGCCTTCAAACGATTCGCCCGAGCGGCAGTATAGAATATATTTACCGGCGACCCGCACGTAGATGTCGAACGGGATTTTGTTATCGCCCCTAAGCGTAGCTACGCGAATAGAATGGAAATCTGAATCGGCCATCGGTTCTATCAGGGTAACTGAGCGAGGGCCCATCTTGCAATCGCGCTTAGATGCGGGTCGTCTAGGTGACGCTCGACCTCGCCTTTCAGCTCGCTCATCTTTAGGTTACCGACGATTTGCAAAGCGTTCCTCTTTAAGCCGCGGGGCCGGGCGCGGTAAACCGGCGTGCGGAAGAACGCTTTCTGTAAAGTTTTGTTTGAGCTACTTAAAACCCAACGCAAATCTTCTACCGCGGGCGCGGGTTGTTCAGCGCTGAGTGAACGCAAAAGATCCCGGCCGTAAGCTTTTTCGTTCCACGGACAAACGGTTTGGCAAATGTCGCAGCCGAAGAACCAGTCACCGATCTTCGGCTTTAGCGCTTCGGGCGCGGGGCCCGGTGCTTCGATCGTCCAGTAGGCGATGCACTTCGTAGCGTCGAGTTTGCGCGGCTCGATGATCGCGCCGGTGGGACACGCGCGGATGCAACGGTCGCATGAACCGCAAAAATCTTTGATCGGTTCAACCGCGTTTTGTGCGGGCAGCGAAGTTAGAATTTGGCCGATAAAAAACAGACTGCCTTTCTCCGGGTGAATCAAACAGGTGTTCTTGCCGACCCAACCAAGGCCCGCGCGGTACGCAAGGTCCCGCTCGAGAATCGGTCCCGAATCCGTGAAACATAAGAATTCTTCGTCGGGATATTTCACCCGAAGAACACCCGCGATCTTCTCGAGTTCATTTTTAAATTTGAAATGATAGTCATCGCCTTGAGCGTAGAGGGCCGTTCGCAAAGAAGATGCTTTGTTCTGCTGCGCCGATGGGTAGGGGTGCGGGTAATAAGGTTTGGCGATCGCGATCGCGCTGAGAGCGCGGGGCGCTAATTTTTTCGGATCCGCTTTCATCTCGAGATGCTCGGCCAGGTAGTCCATCGAACCGTGATGCCCGGCTTCGATCCACGTGCGGTAGAAATCCATCGAAATGGGTTTTTCGAGCGCGGTGAGGCCGAAATGATCGAAGCCCGCGGCCTTAAGTTGTTGTTGAACGGTAGCGACAAAATCCACGCCCCAAGGCATAATCGGGTCATGAGTGATGGTCAAAGACTCCCGCTTTTAGAAGGGCATCCCCAGTACGCCCGCGCGAAGGCAATCATCGAGCGCCTACGGCGTGACGGTCACCAGACCGTATTGGCAGGAGGCTGCGTGCGCGACGGGCTCCTCGGGCTCTCTCCCAAAGATTTGGACCTGGCGACCGCGGCGGCGCCCGACGTCGTCGAAAGTTCTTTTCCGAAAACCTTGGCGGTCGGTAAAGCGTTCGGCACGATCGTCGTAGTTGAGGATGGACACAATTTCGAAGTGACGACCTTTCGCCGCGACGGCGCTTACCTGAACGGTAGGCATCCTTCGGCCGTTGAGTTCACCGACATCGTTGAAGATGCAAAACGTCGTGATTTTACCGTGAACGCTTTGTTTTACGATCCGTTCGCGGGCCGTGTGCTTGACTACGTCGGCGGCCAAGACGATCTCGCGCGCGGAATCTTGCGCGCGGTCGGTGAACCGGCTGAGCGTTTCGCGGAAGACCGCCTGCGCATGTTGCGCGCGGTGAGATTCGTCGGTCAGTTAGGTTTTGTCTTAGATTCCGGGGCGATGGCCGCTATTCAAGAGGGCTACCTCGAGCTGTCGAAAGTGTCGGTCGAGCGGATATTCAATGAAATGCGTCGGCTGCTGGAATCGGATTATTTCGTTAAAGGCCTCGCGGCGTTGATTGAGTCCGAACAGCACAAAGTTTTTTGGCCCGAACTCATCGGTTTAGATCTCGATCAGATCTCGGTTTTCCCGAAATTTGTGAACTGGGAAAATGCTTTCGCGGCCATTTGCTTCTTAAGAAAACATCATGATCCGACGGCTCGTTTGACCGCTTGGAAGGTTTCTCGGGATTCAATCCGCCGCGTGCAGGCGCAGCTCGCGGCGCTCAAAGTTTTCGCCGATTCACGTTCGACCCGCGCCGCGCGCGCTAGGGTTTTCGGCGGCGAAGTTTATGCCGAAGTCGTCGTGCTCGCCCAAGGTTTATTCGACGAGCGGCGGTTGAACAAGTGGATCGCCGATTACTTGGAAGTGGCTGACGGCGAAGGCCAATTGCCCAAGCCGTTCATTACCGGCGAAGATCTCGTGGCGATGGGAATTAAGCCCGGGCAAGAAATGGGCGCTTTGATCAAGGCCCTCTTCGACGCGCAACTCGAAGCGCGTGTCCGCTCAAGACCCGAAGCCTTAAGCGAACTCAAACGCCTGCGTGCGCTCACTTCTACATAGTGTGGTAGATGCTTTGAAATTTGTCGGCGACGAATTGACGGCCGCCGATTGTGCCGCTCATCTTGTTGTAGTTGGCGCGTCCGTGTTGAATTTTGACTTTGCCGGTGACGAAACCGGTGGAGACTTTTTGCTGGTAGCGGCCGTTCGCGTCGCGGTAGCCGATTTCGGTCACCTCAACGGTTGAACCTTTTGCCGCCGGTACGCGTTTCGTAATTTCCCAGACGGTGCTTTGCTGTTCCATTCCCGCTCGGGTCGCCCGGGATTCTTGCACAACGAGATAGGTTTTACCGGCTCCGCCCACCGTTGCTTCGCCGTTTATTTTTGCTTCACCGGTTATGGTTGCTTCGCACACTCTCGTCATAACGTAACCGCCTAAGCGTGGATTTTTTTCGCGGGCTTGGCCGCATTGGGATTCGAGGATGGTGCCCGGCATCTTCACTTCGGCGTGCGCGAGGTTAAGAAATACGGCGGCGAGTAAATACAAAGCGGAAGCCACAAGAGTCTGCATATTATTGATCCCTCCCAGGATATTCATTCGTCGGGAAGGTTAGCGAAAGTGCGCCGGCGGGTCGCGCACCGAAGCGCTTTTGTAAAAACCGGGTTCACATTGCGAACCCGGATCAAACCGGCGTGAAGGAAGTTCTAAGGTTTGTACCAGCAAAGGGGGCGCACGCCCTCGCTCTGCCCGGCCGAGACGTTGCACGTTCCGACGGTGGCGTCGCTGTTGCTCAATTCGACGTTCATATCGTGACGGCACAAGCCGCCCTGGTAGTAGGTGTCTAAGCGGCACTGCGGTTCGGGGTGATCGTCGTACATGCGTGACACGACGTTTTGGTCGGGCGTCGTGAAACTCAGCGCGTTCGGATTTTCGTGCAGCGTTTGGAACAGCATCGCCCCGGTGTAGCCGGCCATGGCGATACGCATGCAAAGATTTTCTTCGCTTTGCGTGTCGTAAATTTGCTCACATTTTCTTTGCACGCTCGCGTCCACGCCGCCGGCGAGCACGAAAGCGACGTTATCCGTTTCTTGGAACATAGCGCGCAAGCAACGGAGGGAAGCGAAGTAATCCGCGCCACCCTCGTTCGTTGCCCACGCTCCGCCCGGCCACCAGCTTGCGATCTTAGGTGCGCCGCCGATGTGATGTCCGATCTCGTGGCAAGCGACGAGCATGAAACCGTCTTTGTTCATTGAAGGATGGCGCGCGAGACCGCCGTACATATTAAGGAACCAAGTGCGGCCCGACTGATTTGCCGAAGCGTTGACCGTACCGTCGCTCCACTTACGATTGACGACTAACGAGCCACCCTTGGCGGCAATTACGGGCGTGTAGTACTTTTCGATTTCATCGAGCACGGAGTTAAAATCTTGTTCTTTCATCGGCCCCGCGGCGGGATCGAAGACCGAAATATTTAACTTATTCTCGGGTAAAAACCCTTCGCATAAAACTTGGTTTTTGGAAGAAGGCGCGGATAATAGCAGGGCAAATGCCCCTAAGATAAGAGCACGAAGCATGTTGGAGTCCTTTCCTTGAGCTTGTCGAGGAAAGTCTAGTGCCGAATTGGAACCTTGCGTACGAGATAGGCAAATAGAGAGCTTAATCTAGACTATAGACGGGAAATCTATAGCGAAAGAAACTCAGCGAACGTCTTTAAGATTTTTTAGGCGGATTGATTTTACGTTCGGTGCCGCGGTGATGGCGCCAGTCGTACTCGTTCTTTTTCTCAAAACGATCGCGCCACGATTTCCATTTTTCGGGCGGGAGCTTGTGAAGCACGTTGCCGTTCGAATCGAAGATGTCGGGCGATTTTCCGAATAAAAAGTCGAGCACTTTTGAAATCATGCTTGGACGATAACGAAAAAGCCGGTTTCAAACAACCGGCTTTTTTCTTAACTACATTCTAAATTGATGCAGGCTAATTCAAGCTCCGCGTCGGGGTCGATCTTGCCGCGGCGGGCGTAATAATCATCGATGAGTTTGCTGCCGCAGATTTCCATCGCGGCTTCTTTCGCTTTGAGCTTTGAGCTACCGCGTCCGATCGCCGTACCGTAGCCGGTAACAAGACGGCAGGTGAAACCGCTGCTCGGTTCGCGATCCGAAGCGGGGGAGCGGGTCGTCGATACGCGCTCACCACACACCATCATCACCGTTAAAATTCCTAAAATCATCGCTAAGCCACGCATGAGCGTCTCCTGGTTACAGAACAGTAGAGCAAGGGGAGGACCAAGCCGGACTTCCGCTAGGCCGCGTAAGCCATCGAAATGATTGGGTTTGCGTGGGGGCTTCGGGCGAGTATCCGCGCCATTTCGATTTGGCGTAGACGGTGCCGGAATTGCGTTGGGCACCTGTCGTAAGCTTAGACAGGAGCGCTTCACTTGCCGACGGTCAGGTCCGAGCGGCAGTCGGCGAGGTTTTTCGCGTAGAGATCGAGGATATTGAGGCCTTGGCCGACGGTAATCGCGTTCACCCCGAGGGAGCCGGAGAAGTGCGCCATCGCCTTGTTTTTATTCTGCAGAATGTCCACTAGCACGAGGTACGTGTCGGCGGTTCGCTTTGCGTTGCGCCGCGCTTCCGGGGTTAGAACCAATCGCGCCAGCTCGGATATGTCCTTCACGTTGAGATCACGCAAACGCACGTGAGTGAGTCGAGCGTCACTGTCTAACATAGCCCACTGCGCGTCGGTGACGAGCAATTCGAAAATGGACGGACCGATGGCCCGGATCGAATCGGCATTGAGCAGCAGGTAATCATTGCCGGCGTAATGCGGAAGTTCGTCGTGCTTTGGTGCCGCTAAGATCCAGGCGATGTTTTCTTGATTAAGTTTTCGCGCGTACTTCAAATTGATTTGCGCGAGGAAAAGTTCGGCCTCGCGCCGGGCTTTCACGATTTGGGTTTTTGTTTGGCCCTTCGCGATGAGCACGCGATCGAGTTGCGCATCAGAGTTCACGGCGGCCGAAAAAGCCGCGGCGTTTTCTTGCCAACGAAGATTTAATTTTAAGCGGTCGAACATCTCGCGCGCGTTATGGATCATCGCCTCGCGCGCGAAGGCTTGGTGCTGGAAAGTGTCCGAGGCTTTGAGTTCTTTGCCGTCGCCCCAGAGCCATTTGTAAAGCGGATTGGTGCGCGCATCGCCGTCGGCAAAGGTTCTAAACAAACCGTCGAGTTTGTTTAAGACCTGCGTGCGCTGGGCCGTCGTGCGGAAGGCCCACTTCGGATCGGCTTCGAAGCGCCGGCCAAAATTTTCGGGCTCGAAGAGGCGGCGGCGAATGTCGAGATGGCAGCGGATGCATACTTTCTCGGCGTAGCGGCTCGTGCGTTGGACAAGCTCATTCACCGGCATCGCGCGGACCACGGCGGGCGACAGCTCGTGATCAGGGGCCGGGACCGGACTCGCGGAATTTTTAAAGGTAAAGGCGTTGATCGAGATGCTACCGTCGTCGCGTTCGACGAACTGGAATTGCACGGTTTCTTTGCGACGGCGAACAACGCTTCGGCGTAAGTTTTCGGTGAATACGCGACCATCGCGTTTTCCCAACTCAAAATGACCTGCGGTCTTTCGGGCGTGATCACCAAATCGTTATGCTGACCGAAGAAGCTGCCCACTTTGCGGGGCGGGTACCGGGTGGTCAGACGCTCGATAAAGTCGGGGTAATTCTTCGCTCCCTCAACGACGTCCATGAGGCCCGCGATCGTCAAGTTTTGGGCTGCCGGTTTAGGCGCCGCCATGGCCGGCAACGCCAGCATGAGGAGAGATATAAATATGGTCATGAGGAAATTTATTTACAATGCCCGTGCCGCGTTGAACGATCGCGGGATCGCTTGAAGACCGTACGTAGTGCCCGGCGGTCGTCGATGGTTTCGACACCGCGCCGAGGAACGTCACCCTTGGCCGAATATTATTCGGTATATTATTTGAAAACGATCTTCATGATTTCGGCGTAGAGGACGCCCGCGGGCCGGTCGATTTCGATCTCGTCGCCGGCCGATTTTCCGAGCAGAGCTTTCGCCATCGGGGATTTCCAAGAGATGCGGTTTTTGGCGGGATCGATTTCGTCTTCCCCGACGATTTGGTAAATCTTTTTGCCGCCTTCTTCTTGCTCGATGGTGACGGTCGCGCCGAACACGACTTTATCGCCGGTCAAAGTTTTCGGATCAACGACTTGCGCGCTTTCGATACGGTCGCGCAAGAACAGCAAGCGGCTGTCGATTTCGCGCAAGCGTTTTTTACCGTAAATGTAATCGCCGTTCTCGCTGCGGTCGCCGTTGCCCGCGGCCCACGCCACCGTCTCTACAAGTTTCGGGCGCTCTTCGTTGAAGAGAACACGAAATTCCTCTTGCAACTTGTTAAAACCTTCGGGAGTGATGTAGTTCACGGTGTCTGCCATGAATGAAGTCTACCCGAATTCTTTTTTGAACACTACCTTAGCGCGTTGGCTGGGGCCTTCGGCCTTGCGCGCCCCGCAATTGGATTGCTCCGGTTGCATGAAGCCCGCGAAATGTTGCGCGTTCCAGCCGTTCGTACCTAACTTTTTGCTCGGGGCTTGGCTGCGGGATGCCGTCGAAGTACCCGTGATCGCGAACGTTTACTTCACGCCGGCCGGCGCGATCGCTTTGCCGTCTTACCGTGCGCGGCACGCCGAGGTTGCCGACCCCGGCACCGATCTACTCTGCGGTTTTTTCAACCGCGAAACGCGTGCTTGCGGCTTGTGGAGTTTCCGTCCCGGCGAGTGCAGCACCTTCTATTGCGACGACCTCCAAACCGGCGAGCCGCGGCAAGCTCTGCGACAAAAAACTTTCGACGTTGAACTCGCGGTTACGCAGATGGCTTTGGTCGAACTTGGGTTTTCACCACGTGAAATCGGTGAGCAGATCGACCTAGTGAACGGAGCCGAATCTAACAAGATTTACCCTGGTCCCGATTTATTAATCATGTATAAGAAGGCATGGAATTGGTGCCAAACTTTGAAACCGCAAACGGTGATGGCGTGGATACCGGAGAAGACGTGATCCTCGACAGACAAAAACAAATCATCGCCGAGTTCGCGGGCCTCTCCGATTGGGAAGCGCGCTACAAGAAGTTGATCGAAATCGGCAAACTTTTGCCCGAGCTGCCCGAGACGAAGCGAACCGAAGATTACAAAGTTAAAGGCTGCCAATCGCAAGTTTGGATACACGCTTCCGTTCATGACGGCCGCGTGATTTTTGAAGCCGACAGCGATGCGCTGTTGGTGCGTGGACTGGTGGCGTTGCTTTTGCGCGTTTACTCAGGAGCGACACCCAAAGATATTCTGGATACCCCGCCGGATTTCGTTAAAGAGATCGGTCTTGAAAGCAAACTCAGCCCAAGCCGCGCGAACGGTTTGTTCTCGATGATCAAACAAATGAAATACTACGCGATGGCCTTCCAGGCCCTTCAAGGGTCACGCTAAGCACGCCACTTGCAAAATCCATAATGAATAAACGTTTTTGAAATGAACGCAGCCCAATGGGGTTGCGACGGAGAACTCGTGTTGAACTTCTGTGCAGCGCACGGCATTTTGCGTCTTGCCGCGCGGCTGGCGTGTATAGTGCTGTTTGTGTCCTTTAGTCAGGCGCAGGCCCGCGACTCGAATGAGTCTTGCCTTAAGGACCTTGGCGTTACCGCGGGCGTGACCGAACTCAAGGATTGGAACGATTTGCAGGTCATCAGCGACGCCGGTCTGTCCGCTAGGACCAGCGCCTTGATCGAAGCGCATCCGTTGACGGCGCAACTTCGCCAGCGGTTTGGATCGGGCAAAAAGCTCGCGTTTCAATCCGAAGTCGGCGAAAAAGCGGGCGGCTGGTTGATCCAAGGTCACTTCTTGCTCAAGCTTCTTAAAACTGTTTTCCCCGAAGCGGAAATCCTCCGGCCGATGTTAGATGAACGCTTGCTCATAAAGATCGAGGATTCGACGTTCGGTGTGATCGGTAATAAATCGGCTTTCGATATGGTCGATTTGAAAATGCTGAACTCAAGCACGCCCTCGCTCAGTAAAGCGCAGCTGCGCACTCAGCTTGGTTTGCCGCAGACCGCGCGCGTGGCTTCGGTTTACGATGCGCTCAAAACCTCACTCGACAAAGGCGACATCGTACGTGCGTTGTTCGATAAGAAATTGGCCGACATCGTTATTTTGTCCGCGCAGGTAGAGGTGAATACCCAGCGCCACGCCTGGCATGGCGAGGTTCCGCTCGTGAGCGTGCGCGAATGGCTCACGACCAATCCCGCGGAACGGCCGCGCCGCGCGATCATCTACAACAATACCTACCAGCGACTGCCGTACATGCACGCCGCGGCCGATTTCGTCGTGGTCACGGGCGAAGCCAATATGTTCGAACCGATTCACGCCGGGCGGCCGACCTATTTCGATAAGTTCGGTTGGGGCGAAGCCCGCGGGGCCGTCGCTTGGAAAAGGATCACCGGTGCCGCTTTTAGATCGGGGCTCGGGTATCCGATCGCCGGCGAAAAAGATCTCGTGACTCACCGGGCGGCGCACGCGAATGAGCAGGCCGTCGGCGCGATGAACAGTGTGGATCAAGAAGCGGCGCTCACGAATGTTTTGCGAGCTTTAGTTGAAATGACGGCGTCGGAACGATGAGGCTAATTTGCTCGCGACCTTCGTGGCGTCTCTTTTTGCTCGCGTCCGTCTTCGGCCTCTTCGCCGGGGCCGCGAACGCGCGTGAAGAAAAGGAAAGCTGTCTCGGCGACTTGACCGTCGGTGCCGCGGCCTTTCAGCCGTTGGTCGCGTGGGGCGATTTGCCGGCCGTCACCGGGACACCGCTCGCGGCGGATCTTCGGGCTTTGATCGATGCGCACCCGCTCTACGCGAAATTAAAAACGCGCTTCGGATCGGGGCACGGTTTACGTTTCCAAAATGATGTCGCGGCCTCGCGCGGCGGCTGGTTGATTCAAGGACTTCTGCTCGAAGGAATCATCAAGCACGTGTTTCCCGGCGCGACGTTCGTATCGCAATGCCGGGAGAACTGCTTGAATCTACGCCTCGAAGATTCGACGTGGAGGGTGACCGGCAACCGTTCCGCCTTCGATATGGTCGACCTTAAAATCTTGAACGCCGGTCCGGTGGTTCCCGGTGCGGAGCAAGTACGGAAGCTGCTCAGCCTACCGCCGCGGGCCCGGATCGCTTCGGTCTACGACGCGATCAAAACCTCACTGGACGCCCGGGCGATCGTGCGGTCGCTTTTTGACGATCAGCTCGTGGATATCGTGATTCTCTCTTCTCAAACAAGGGAAGCGCGGCACGAGAAATTTGGATGGCACAACGAAGTTCCGCTATTCACGAGTGCGGAATGGGTCGCGATGGAACCTTCGATGCGTCCCGCACGTGCGATCATTTATAACGACACCCGCAATCGCATGCCCTTCATTCACGCCGCGTCCGATTTCGTCATCGTTACGGGCGAGGCCAACATCTTTGAGCCGATCTTCGTGGGTCGTCCTGTTTTCTTCGACGGTAAAGGCGGCAACGTTACGCGCAGCGGATCGGGCTGGAAGAGGATCGGGGACGTGGCGAAGCGTTCCGGCTTCGGGTTTTCAATCGCGAATACCGCGGATTTTAAAGCTCAGTTGTTAGATTTAGAAACACGAAACGGTCCTGGCGTGCTTTCCCCCTCAGACCGAAAACTGGCTTTGAATAACGTGCTCAAGGCCTTAACCGAACTCACGGAATCGCCATGATAAAAGCGTCATTTCTAAGGAGATTTTCGTCGGCCTTTCTTTTCGTAACGCTGTTTGCGTTCGCGCAGGCGAACGCACGCGATACGAATGGAAGCTGCCTCGGCGATCTTAGTTCGCCGGGTGGTACGCCGTCGGCGTTAGAGGATTGGGATGATCTGCCGCCGGTCACGGAAGGTCCACTCTCAAGTGATTTACGCAACCAGATCGATGCGCACCCGCTGGCCGCAAGTCTGAGAGCACGATTCGGTGCGGGCAAGGGCTTACACTTCCACTCGAACCTATTGCAGGCGCACGGCGGGTGGCTTATCCAAAAGACTCTGCTCAGAAAAATGATTCAGCATCTATTTCCGAAAGCGAATATTTCGGATTCGGTGCAAGAAAATAGCGTCACTTTAAAACTTCACGACTCGACGATGAGGGATAAAACGCAACCAAACCAATTCGATATGGTGGATCTAAAAATTCTGAACGCGGGGCCCGCTCTGCCCGACCGTGCACGGGTGAGGGCACTGCTTGATCTCCCGGCCGAAGCCCGTATCGCATCGGTGTACGACGCCATCAAAAGATCGCTCAATAGCTGGGAGCTGGTGCGTTCACTCTTCGATCAAGACTTAGTGGATATCATCGTGCTCTCGTCGCAAACCGCCGGCGCCCGGCACATGAAATTCGGCTGGCATGATAAGGTGCCGCTCTTTACGAGTGAGCAGTGGATCGATTTACGCCCGGCCGAACGCCCTTCGCGCGCGATTATTTTTAACGACACCCGCAATCGGTTGCCTTACATGCACGCCGCGGCCGACTTCGTGGTGGTGACGGGTGAAGCCAATTTTTTCGAGGGCATTCACGCCGGCCGACCGACTTATTTCGATAAGTGGGGCGGCAGGAACAGTACGGTGGCTTGGCAAAGAATCGGCGCCGTAGCCGAACGCTCAGGTTTTGGCTTTGCTCTCGACGGCGCGGCGGATTTAGTCGCGCATCGCTCGCGCTTCCCGAAAGCGGCGCCCGCTACGGCGGATGCGCCGGGGTCGGGGTCGGTGTCGGCTGAAGATCAGCGATTGGCTTTAACAAATATCTTGCAGGCGCTGACCGAGCTGACGGGCCCGGTTGCCGGGGAAAACAAAAACTAAACGGTCGCGTACACGCGGTGCGAATCGTCGTTGTCGTCGAGTTCGCCGAGGAGTTCGTAGACTTCTTTTTTTTGTTCCTCGGTGACGGTTGCGTGTTCTTTGGCTTTGAAAGAAAGCTCGGCCACTTTGATTTCCCAGCCGCGGCCCTGAAGCGCGGTGCGGATCGAGCCTAAGTCTTCAACCGCGCCGTAAAAGCTGTAAAGATCGCCTTCTTCTTTTTCGACTTCGTTCGCACCGACCTCGATGGCTTCTTCGTCGGCGTCATTGATGCCGGCCTTCACACCTTGGATTAAACAAACGCGTTCGAACATCCACGCGACCGCGCCGGATTCGCCCAAGTTTCCACCGTGAGCTTTAAATAAATTGCGCATTTCGGAAACGGTGCGGGTGCGGTTGTCGGTTTGCGTTTCGACGATGATGCCGACGCCGTGGGGGCCGTAGCCTTCGTACACAATCTCTTCGATTTGCGCACCGTCTTCGAGCTGGCCCGTGCCTTTTTTAATCGCGCGTTCGATCGTGTCTTTCGGCACCGATTGCGCTTTGGCCGCGAGGATGGCGAGGTTCAATCGTGAATTCGATGCGGGATCACCGCCGCCGAGTTTGGCCGCGACCGCGATCTCGCGTGCGAACTTTGTAAATTGAGCGCCTTTTTTCTGCGCGGCTTCGAGTTTCCCCGCCGCTTTCCAACCTTTACCCATGCTTTACCACCTGCTAGATAGACTAAAATGAATGCCGCTTCGGGAGTAAAAACGCAAGTCCTTCTCGAGACCTCCGCGCTGGGGAAACTCGCCGCGCTTGACGGAAACCTTGAGCAGCTTTTGAAAGGCGGCGAATGGACGGTGCCGGCGCAGCCTGGACGCGATGTGCAAATTCTAGCGCTCCGTGATCTTCCTCCTAAAAAAGGTTTGTCGACGCGCGAAGGGCAAGCGCGTTTGGTGCACGATCTGGCAAGTATCGAGTTGCAGGCCGTCGAACTGGGATTGCGCACGCTGATCGAATTTCCCGATGCGCCCCGCGCGTTTCGCGAGGAGCTGGCCGGCGTGACCCGGGAAGAGGGTAAGCATTTTCGGCTTTGTCTGGAAGCGCTCGATAATCTGGGCATGCCTTGGGGAACGTTTCCGACCCACGCCACCTTATGGGCCTCGGTCAGCGCGTCCGACTCGTTGCTTGACCGGATTTTGATCGTCCATCGCTACCTTGAAGGTAGCGGGCTCGATGCGACCGACACGATTCTGCGGCGCTTGAGCGGTGTTCGTGCGCCCGAGGCCGTCGGCGCGATCGAAGTGATCCGCCGCGATGAGGTCGGGCACGTTTTATTCGGCTCGCGTTGGTATCATAATATTTTAAAGGCCGAGGGTCTCTGCTCCGCCGACGACTTCGAACCGCGTTTGATGAGACTGTTCAAAAACATTCCGCGGAGGGTGGAGCCGATCATCCATTCGCTGCGTTTGCAGGCGGGTTTTTTGCAATCTGAGATCGACGTGTTGGAAGCGACCCGCGAGCGCTGGTTAAAACCGGGAGCGGCGCGCGTGCACGCGGGCGGGTGAGTACGGCTAGCCCGGGTCGCCCGAATTTCGGAAGGCGCATCCGGAAATTTACCCGGCCCGGCGCGGGTAATAAAAGTTGTTTAGTTCGGCCGGTGAGCGGCAATGCGGTGCGCTGCCGCGGCGGAAGCGCGATGCGTTGAATCTCTGGACATCGGGGCCGGGGCTGGGCATGGTCCACCCATGAACGAAAATAAGACCGAAGACGCGAAGAGGCTTTTGCTTCAACTGAAGCAAATTTTGAAACTGCATAATGACCGTAATTGGATGCCGGGCGTGGAAGCCGCGTTGGCGGCCATTTTTGCGGGTAAATTCAAAGAGGCCGCGTCCGCGTATAAAGGCTTGAAGCATAACAAGAAGTCGTTCGGGCAATGGTCGATCCATAAGGTCGATCCACGCCAAAGAACCGAAGTGAACAAGCCGCTCGACGACGTCCGCAACAAACTCGCGGAGATCTTCGGCGAGTAACGGTGAATTAGAAGCTTTCGTCTTCGCGCAGGAAGCGCCAGTGGCCTTCGGGCAGTTTCCCCAAAACGACTTTACCGATGCGAACGCGTTTCAGACCCGCCACGCGGAGACCGCAGGCTTCGCACATCTTACGGATTTGTCGTTTCATTCCTTCTTTGAGAACAAAACGCAGTTGATCCTCGTTGATCCATTCGACCTTCGCCGGCCGTAGGGTGCGGCCTTCGATGATCATGCCGCCGCGGTTGAGTAGCGCGAGATTTTCGCGTGAAAGTAAGCCTTCAACACGAACGATATATTCTTTTTCGATCTCAGAGTTTTCGCCGATCAAAGTTTTCGCGACGACGCCGTCTTGGGTGAAGACCAGAAGTCCTTGTGAATCAATGTCCAGGCGACCGGCGGTGGCCAGGCCGCGCATGTGTTTCGGGTCGAGCGCGCGGGTTTCGAGCGGATCTTTATTCACCGTAAGGATCAATTCCACCGCGGCTTTGTAGCCGTCTTCGGGTTGCGAAGACACGTAGCCGATGGGTTTATTCACCAGGATCGTGACTTTATCGGCGAGTTCTTTTCGCGCGCGGCCCACGATTTCAATTTCGGCGTCGGGATCGATTCGGGTCCCGAGCTGGGAAACGATAACGCCGCCTACTTTCACGAGTCCGCGTTCGATGAGATCGTCGGCCTCGCGGCGCGAGCAAAGACCGCGTTGGGACATCACTTTACTTAAGCGGACGGGATCAGACATAGCGAACCTCACTCAAGGCACTGACGAATCTGTTTTTGCGGGTTTCTTGTAGGGCGACCGCCTTCAAGCGCGGCGCGAGAATCGTTTTGCCGAGCCGCTCGTGAATCCAGTCGACGAGATGTTCGCCGGTGGAAGGATTCAGCGCCGCCAGTTCGCGGCCGTGCAGTTGATCTAAAATTTCGGTTTGGATGACCCCGTCGATCTCATCTACCGCGCGGCCGGCGCAAGTGACTTCGAGAAAGTACTGATGACCGTGGGTGCGTTCACGCAAGACGGTCGAATCCAGCGAATGTACGCTGCGGAATGAGTAGCGCCGGGTCCAGGTCAGATCCATAAGTCCACCCACAGGTCTTCGTACTCATACAAACGGATTTTGAGCAGTCGAACTTCGCCGTTTTTGCCGGGCGTGAATTCGGGCGCCAAGCGGCCCGCGAGATAGTGGGCCAGACGTTCGGTCGTGGGCACCGTGCCGGTGAGTTCGGGCACTTCGAGGTTCACGTGTTTGCCGTCGAGAGGTTCGACCGCCGCTTTAAGGATCGCGTCCACGTCGGCGAGGTTCATGACCATACCGCTGACGGGATCCATTGGACCCTCGAGGTAGATTTCTAGCTCGTAGTTGTGGCCGTGACCGTGGGGCGTGAAGCACGCGCCGAAGGCACTCGAATTGGCCGAATCGGTCCATTCGGGCACGACGTATTTATGTAAGCATTGGAATCCGCGGCGGCGGGCGAGTCGGGTCGAAGCCATTGAGCGGGGACCCTAACAAAGGACCAGGGTAAAGTGAAGGGCTCAAAAAGACGAAAGGAGAAGCATGCCGCTTCTCCTCTTCGCTATAAAAACATTCCTCATCTCTTTCGCACTTTTTATGGCGCTCCAAGCGAGTCTATAAGCCTCTCAAATTAATCTAGATTGAGCGTCTAGCTTCCGAGGCCGGGGCACGGAATTAAAAGACCCAAGCCTGGGTCGCGGAATATGAACAAAGCTGCCCAAACTTGGGCAGCGAGATACTAAGCGACCCAAGCCTGGGTCGCGCGATATTAAGCGGCCTTTTTCATCTGGAAAGCTTGGAACTTTTTATCGAAGTCCAAGGGGCGTTGGCCCTTCTTGTTAACCAAACCTTCTTTGAACCACATGTAGTGCTCAGGGCAGAAGCTGAGGCGATCGCCTTTTTTACCGCATTTTTCTACGCAGCAAGTGGACGTGGGAAGCGAGACAACGTTGTTTTTCTGGTCAGACATGTAGTTCTCCTTAGGCCTTTAGTTAGGCAGCTAAACTACTCTTCGGACCGGACTAGATCGGACTAAAGCATACTAGACCTCAAACCCGCGGGCGCGGGCTAGAGCGCCGTTAAATGACTCAAATCGAGCTGATTCAGCTCATTTAGCTCCCAACCCTTAAACTTTTGTGAAGCGAGCACGGTGAAATGGATCTCGCCAAGCGGGATCAGGCGGTTGAGCGATGTGAGGTAATCTACCGCTTCCCTGCAGGCTTTTTTGCGGGCGGGGAGGGACAAAGGTTTGGTCAGACGCGCGACCAACTTTTCGTACTTCGGATCGTCGAGGCCGATGAAGTTTTCCGGGTTGCCCTTCAAAAAGATTTCGAGCGCGGCCAGGCAGGTCGGCCGGTCGAGGCTCAGACCTTTACGAAAAATGGCCGGTGGTTTTTCTCGCAGCATCGCCACGTAAGAGGTTTGTTCTTGGCTCTTCAGTTCGACGGTCCAGCCGAGGTTTTTCTTCCATTGCCCTTGCAGCCATTCGACCGCGCGTAAGATGTCGTCGCCGCCCATCTTGCTAAAATACATTTCTAATTTCGGAGTCTCCCCGGCGAAAGCGGCTTTCTTTGCCGCCGCGAAATCGGGTTTCAAGCAGTTCACGCGGTCCATGTAATCCGACGGCAGGGACGGGCAACCCGCGGGGCTCAGCGAGTCGAACAAACGCATAAAGTCGCCGAATTCGATCCCGCGCGCGAGGGCAAAGCGTGCCTTGGGCTGATCTCGCAGCGCGGGCCCGAAACCGACGTAATCAAAACGCGCCATGGGAATTTGCCGAAACTCCGGCGTCCCACGGAAACGCGGAAATTCCGAGGCCACGAGGCGCCGCAGGAAGTTCAACTTCCCGCTTTCGAAAAGCCGCAAAGCCGTTGAATCTTCGTCGATAAAATAAGCTTCGGCCGCAGGCCGTGCCGGATTACCACCCGTATACTTGTCGTTCGGCTGAAGTTTCACGCGCACGCCGCGTTTCCACTCCGCGATTTTGTACGGGCCGTTCACGGGCATGAGCGCCGAAGCTTCTCTCTCAAGAAAACCTCCCGGCGGAAGCGGGCTCAACGCCGAATGAATTAACCGGTATTCAAACTCAGGATCTTCGTGCGCGAAAATAAAAACCAAAGTGTTCGGCGAGGGACTCTCGATTCCGAGTTGCGCCGGTTTCATCTTTCCCGCCCAGATCGCGCGCGCATTTCGTAAAGCAAAAATCACGTCCGCTTGCGGACTTTTGTTGGTGGGATCGATCAGCCGCCGGAATGACGAAACGTAATCTTGCGCGGTCACGGCCGTGCCGTTGCTCCACAAAATCTTTCGGAGCGTGCAGGTTAATTTCAGGGCTGAACGTTTACAAGATTCCGCGCCTTCGGGCCGCAAACCTTTCTCGCGCGAGTAGGTGAACAGGCCCCGGTAGATACTGTGAAAAAGATAATTGCCCGATGCCGCTCCGGAAGTTTGCGGATCAAGATTGTGCGGCTCGCTGAGGAGGTGAAATTTGAAGATCTCGGGCGCGACCGGAATCGCGGCGTCCGCCACCGTGGAGCGGAAACTCCAGAGAAGCGTAAACGCGAGATAAAGGCGAAAAATCATAGTGGCGGAGTTTGGCCAACAACCGTGCCCCCGTCAATGTCTCAAACTGAAACGAACACTTCGAAAATCGCGACGGGCGCCTTAAGTTTACCTAGACTCAAGTCGATACATTAAATGAACTCGTTCGAGGTGTTTTAATGTCCCAGTCGACTCTCATTCGTGGCTTACTCGCCTTAGGCATTACCGGCCTGATGGTGGCGCCGTTCACGAATTGCGGTCAGTACGCCGACCCCGCCAGCGAAGAGCTTTTCAATCAATCCATAGACGATTGTGACGACGACTGTATCGCACCCAAAACGGAAAACCTCGCGGTCAAAGCGAACGTCGGGAGCGGAACCGATTACAGCGTACCCGCCGGTCTGACCGACTGGAACCTGGGTGGCGATTGTAACGAGGGCGGCTATCCCGCCAACATCATTCGCTGGGAATTATTCTTAAACGGTGTTCGCGTTAGGCACTCGGGCATGACCGGCATGGACGCGCGCAATCCAAACTCCGCGGTGGATAGCCGCTGCATCAACGGGCGTTTTCTTCTGTACATTAATTTATCTGCGATCCCGCAAGATCAAGTGAACCGCACGGGCTTGATGAACGGCGCGGGCACCGCGCGCTCCGCCTACGATCTCTACATCGAGATCTACGGCCAAAAAGCCATCAACGATCCGGCGCCGCTGCGCAACCCGGGCAAGGGCCGTTCGCGTTTATCGCTTAGCGCGATCTGACGCGAAGGTTTCGTCGAAGATCTTTTGAAAACGCGGCAAAGCCTCCACGCTTAAATCAGGAAATGAGAAACGATTGAGCGGAAAGCCACGCAGGGCCTCGGCACGCTGTAGAGGCGCGATCGAAGTCAGACCGTTCAACGTGGAATGCACCACGCTCCCGCCCAAACGCTTGTGAGATTCGAGCGCGTGTTCGGTCGATAGAAGGGCGTTTATAAGCTCTTTAGCCAACGCCGGCTGCTCCGACTTCGAGCCGATGGTCAGAAGCCCGACTTCCACCGCGCCGCCGTCCTCGGGCAGCCAGAAGCGGTAAGGCGAGCCGGCACCGATCACCTTCGCGACCCGGCTCAGCGGCAGCATGATCCAATCCGTTTTCGCAACCAGGGCCTCGGCAACGATCGGCGCCGGAACCGGCTTAAGAACCTGCGCGGCCCGCGAAACGAAGCCGTGAATGTCATCCTCGAGGCCTTTGCTCTGCTCGTCCATCAGGCGCTCTTCAACCTTCACCCCGCTGCGGGTCATCGCGAAGAGGATGTTGAGCTCGTCACCCCAAAGCGTCACGCGTTTATTGGCCCAAGTCTGTTTCCAGGTCGGAACGCGCGCGCCGCTTTCCTCCGCCCCTTTGCCGAAAAAGCCATAGAGATTCCAAAACAGCGGCACCGAATACTCGGAAGCGGGATCGTAGGGCAGGTGGAGAAAATCGACCGACACCGACTGCAAGTTCGTAAGCTCACTAAAATCCGTTTTTTGTACCCAGTGACTTTGGATCAAACTTTTAAGCAGCAGTGAGCTTGTGCAGATCACGTCAACTTTACCGTCGGAGTTGGCGAGTTGCCGCAAGAATTCGCTCGGGCGTGAATAGGTGTAAAGTTGAACGGGAACATTGTGTTCGCGCGAAAACGCTTGGAGGACCGCTTCGGAAATCCATTGCTCACCGCACAGGACGCGCAAGGGATTGGCGGCGGCTAAGGCTTGGCGTTGATTCTTGGCGGACCACATTCCCCAGCCGATACCGGCGATGAAAAAACCGGCGGTACAGGCGAGGAGGAAGGGTAATAATCGGGCGAGGTATTGTCTCACCCGTTCATACTAGAAATTAATGCTGGCCGGGTCAAAGGTGACTTGGATGTTCGCGCTTTGCGGGGGGATGTATTCGCCCTGGAAAATGATGCTATTCGCGGTTTCGTTGTACGCGAAGCCACCGTTGCCGGCCGCATTCGCGCTCGAGCGGGGAATCTCGGCGCCGTCGACGTAAACGCGGATGCTCGACGGTACGGGATCACCTTCGATGTAGAATTGCGTCGACAACTCGACGATCGACTTGGAGATGATTTGCAATTCGTTGGCGAAATCGCCGCAGAGATTGCCCTTGATGCCGCCGGTCGCATCGGCCAATTGACCTACACGCACACCGATCTTTTGCGCACCGTTGAAGATCGAATCTAAACAGCTTTGGCTGTTGATCGAGATCGTGTTCACGCTGTGACGGCGGGCCGCGGGAGTTGATTTCGTGATGCCATCAAGGAATGAAACATAAGACTCGATCGTGTGAAGGGGACGATCGTACCGCTCGTACTGAGCCGTGCCGTCATGCGAGAAATCATCTTCGTCGGTGACCAAAACAACGGCCAAGAAAGCGTTATCGCGAACGAAGCCGGCATTGCCCGTGCTCTCGAGCGCGGTACGCATCGACTGGAGCGAGCGTTCGTCGCCGCGGCCGTTGATTCCCTGCATGACGTTCTTCACGAACACCGAGTTCAGGTTGGGCGTGTTCAAATTCAATAACCGGAAGCCCGAGGGATCGTTCCAAGTGCCGTCACGCAAACGCGCGATTTCAGATTGCGCGCGGCCGCCGTAGTAAGTAGGCATCGGGCTCGACTGATAATAAGGAGTGTAAGCGGGGAGTGCCAAGTAAGCGTCGCTGGTGACGACACCCATTTGGAAGTCGTAAGCTTTCTCGGTGAATTTCGAGATGAACGAGGGAAAGTTGTTCGCCAAGTTCTGTTGCGAAGTCGCCATCGAGCCCGAGTTATCAACCACCCAGAGGACGTCGATCTTAGTGACCTGCATCGCCGAGTTTTGCCGGAAGGTCTGTCCTTCGGAGAGCAAAGAGTAAGAGGTTGATCCACCTCCGCAAGCGGTCAGCATCGACACGGCGGCGAGAGACAGAATTAGATTCGTGGCCTTCATATATAAACTCCTGTTTGAAAGAACGTCTTCGTTCTTTCATTACGTACTGGTTAGGAGCTTACATACCGCAGGCGAACACTTAACTTATCGACCATGGTCGGGGAAACTTTACGAAAGTGCTTAAAAAGGCCTCGCCGCACCCGAAGTTGGCGAAAACTGTCTGATCATTCGACATTATACAATCCATCAAATCTTACTTCTGGTCAGAGCGCGGGCCGCATTTTACATTGGATTCAGGTTCTACATAGGGCCGTGGAAGGGGGTGATAGCGTGAACATAAGTCACAGTTACATGCTTAAGTCGGGGGTGGTGATCTCTTAGTTTACTAAGATGATCATTGGTCTCCGACTTATACAAACGAAGGGCCAGGGGCATTCCCTCTGGCCTTTTCCTTTTCTGGATCCCCTCATTTACATCAAAGTTGCCCACCGATTAAGCATTGCTCACACTTTAAGCGACCATGTTGATGCGTCGCGGCCCAATTTCCTAAGCTTTTGTAAACGACGAGTTCCAACGCCGAGGCCGATCCGCCGGCAGGGCTATAAAATGTGTCGATAAATATATTTAGTTTGTAAAGAGATTCGGCTAAGTCCCGCGCGGGCGTAGGACTTGAAGACGCGGCGGCGATTGGCGAGGGCGAAACAAGTTTACGCCACCAAATCTCCGCGGCGATGTGACCGCGGCACTGGCCCGAAGTCGTGTTCACGCGCGCGTGGCGGCCCGCTGAAATTTTTTCTTGTCATCGGGCACGCAACTGTTCACGATCTTAAATGTGGGGGGGCGATGGAAGGCAGGATACCTGGTTCTCGAAGCAAGGAAGCTTCACATCGCCTTTTTTAAGTCTCGGAATTTCTAAAGTCCCTCCGCTACCAAAAAAACTTATCAATAAAAATCAGAAAACAATAAGTCTTCCGACGGAGCTTGGCGCAAGCGCACTTCCGGCCGGAGGCGAACGTTTTGCGAATCCACTTCGACGACCTTTCCGAAGCCGGCCGTCTCGTGAATGAGCGTGTTCAAGCGGTGCACGCTCATGCGTAGACGATGATAATGCTCAGGACTAAATTCACTTTGCCAAAGCAGCTGAATCGCTTCGTCGACCGTGATGCTGGATTTGGAAACTAAGCGCTCGAGTAACTGTAAACCGATTTTCTTCTTTGAAAGATCGAGCGTTTTACCCTGGATGATCACCGAGCGCGTACGCGCCGAGAAGTCGATGCGGATTTCCTGCGTTTGCAGAGCCTGTTTCAAACGATTCGTCCAAAGCGCTTGGCTGCGTGGATCGAGCGCGCGAATAATCAATTGGATTTTGCGGTGAAGCTCGTGGCGCACGACCGTGTTTTGCTCAAGATTGGCGCTGATGCACAAGAGTCTGAGGTGCGAAGCCCAAGGCAGCTTCGGCGCGAGGCTGGCGAGTTCTTGCAACAGAGCTTGCTGGCCGAAGGCCCCGGTCACGATCTGGTGCAAAAATTGTTCGTAGGGATCGAGCTCCCTGAATTGACTCGCTTTCTGCAAAACGGCAGCGTTGATCTCTAAATCTTGGCTGAGGCAACCCTCGATAAAATCAAAAACCAGGAGCCTTTGTTCTATCTCATCAATACCGGTGTCGACCAATCGCCGGAGCCTTTGCCAAGCGTGATCGCTGCCGATGAGGCGCAATTCGATAAGCATCAATCCGTGTTCGAGTTCGATGCGCAGGTCTTTAGTTATCTTGTCTTGGGAAACGCTGATCAATTCGCGGTAATAACCACTCAACTCAGGCAAAGGTTCGAACAAGGCCTGCCAGCGTGATTTCTGAATCAACGCGCGTAAACGGTGAGACGGCTTTTCGGCCCGCGCGAGGGCGCGATCGTAAAACTGCACGGCGGGAGCGAGCCGTGCTTCTTCTTCGAGAAATTTGCCCACCATGACTTCGCATTCGATCAACGAGTAAGAACAAAGCGAAGATTCGAGTTCGACAAGCTTCGCTTCAAGTTTGCCCAAATTCGAGCGGAAGCCTTGCATATCTTGCATCTGGAACTGACAAGCGACGATGTCCCTGAGCAGATTGACGTTTTCGCCGTACCGCTCGATCGCCGTCTGCATAATTTGGTAGCCGCCGACAACGTTGCCGCGAAAATATTCAATGATCCCTTGAAAATGCGCCTTCATCCGTAGTTCATGATTCTCGGTCGGATGAATAAGTTTAAGCGCATCCCCGGCTTCATCGAGCCGGCCGTTAAGGATCAATTGATTTACGGCAGTGAGCAATTCTTTTACGTTCATTCCATATTCCCCGTACGGACGCGCACACGCGGGCCGCTGGCCAAAGAAATATTGTAGCCGCTGAGTAACGGCCGCTTCATAAATTCCAACAAACTAAGTCCGAGCGGAAAGCGGCTTTGCTCGAGCGATTTTTTCTCGAGCGGCCAGAGTTCATTGTTCAAAAACTGTCCGACGGTTACGTAGGCCGCGAGTTGAGACGCATCCTTAAAGAAAAACCGGCTCAAGTCGGCAACGACGTCGCCGTTGAATTGATTCTTCATGAACTGCACCGGCATTTCGCTTAAGACCTGCTGGGCCGTGTACCATTTCTCGATACCCCAAGCGATTCGCATGCGCGGCAACTCCTGTAGCACAACCGCGCGGTAATGCGGTGAGAATGCTAGAAGCGGTAAACTGATCGGCATGTAAATCGCGCGCGTGTTCTCGATTAACTCTTCGATGCAAGCCTGCAGGCAGCGGTCGCTAACTAAATACCGCAAGTACGGATCATCTAAATCGGCGGGCCGGCTGATCTCTTCGCGGTTGACCAGTTCGTTTAATATCGCAAACTCCACCTGCAGCGCGCGCAGGTAAGTGAGCGTATGCGCTTGCAACGGATTGCTCAGGGCCACGAGCGGATCCATCAATCCATCGGTGCGCAAATCTAGATCACGCAAGTGCGGGATATCTTGCGCGCCCGCGTGAAGCGGATGCGATTTGCTATCAAAGTAAACCGCGGTTTCGTGCGCGAGGATTTGCACCATGCGCGACAAGGAAACAGTTTTAGTTTGTACGAGAATCGTCGTTACGTTGCTGATCGAATCGGTCCAGCTCTCAATCGGAAACATTTGGTCCGACTGAACGAGTTTATAGCGGCGCGGTTTATTCGTCACGTTTACGGAGAGCTTACGGATATCGGCGGGTGAGGTCGGATAAATCCATTCCGAAGCTTCGCTACCCCCGCAACCGGCGGCAAGGCTTGAGGCTTTATCACGTGAGATACCTAAGTGAAGTTCGAGCGCGCGCGGGTCGGCGCCGAGAATGTCGCGGCAGATCGCTTGTCCTACTTGTGTGCGCAAAATCAAATCAAAGGCCCGGTCGACTTCTTGTTGCACCGGCATTTCGGTGGCGGTGGCGTGCGCGTGCACACCGGTCATCGCGATGAGAACCGCGAAGAGTATTTGAAATACAAACACTTAGGTTTTCTCCCGTCCCTGAATTGAAGTGTCGTATCTAGCACATAAAGCGCCGGTGCAGAAATGTTCACATTTGTTTCTTCCTCTTTTTAGATGCGCTGGATAATTTTTGTTCATCTTTGGTCTTCCTTTCTTGACACGGGGAGGCTGAGTTTCATCTGGGGGGATCCAGGGGTAAGCTCAGCTTCCCATTTTTGCCAAAAACTGAATTCAGTATTCAGAACCCAGTATCCAGATCCGAATTCAGTACCCCGAACCCAGAACCGAATTCAGAATTCCAAATTCTGAATTCCGAATTCAGGATCGTATCCAGAATCCCGCTCCAGAATTCCGTGATTAGGCGCGAAAAGGTCACTCTGCTTAGAAAATCGACAGCGTGAGTGGGGCGTCCTTCGTTTTACGCGGGGCTTGGTTTTGCACCTATCTGATGAACATGAACGCGCAAAAAATTGGACTGATCTTTACGCTCCTTCTCGCCACGGCCCTTAGCGGTTGCGGCGAAGCTCGTTCACGTGGCCGCACGGGCACCCGAACCTTTGATCACGAACGCCCCGACAAGCCCGCCGCGCCGAAAGAAAATCAGGGCGACGTAACGCCTGAGCAAAAAAACGATCAAGAAGCCGAGCAAGCCGCGCCGTTCATCTTAAAGGGTGAAGTTCGCAACGCGCTGCCCGCGTACCAAGTGCCCGAACGCTTGCGTACACGTCTCGAGGAGAGTCACCCCGAATTGGTGGCCCCGCAGAGCAAGAGTTTTGAAGTTTTCAACCAGCATCTTTTGATCCGCGCTAAAGACTCCTCGATGACTTTCAGCGCCGTGTTGCGCATCCCTGGCAAACAAGAAGAGCCGATCGAGCTGACTTGCAATTTCGATCAAGCGTCCGCCCCGTGGTCTTGCGATCAGATGTATCCGGTCGACGCAAAAGTCGGAGCCGAGCGCCGTTTGCAAGCGACGGTCAATTGTCTCGATACCTATAAGTGCGAGCGCGTGGGCGTTGAATTGTTCGTCGTGATCAACGGCAAAACGGAATCCCAGCTTTTCCAGAACCAACAGTTCTACGCACGCCGCGCCGAATCCGGCGACGTCGAAGAAGCCGAAGACGCGGTGAAGCCGCTTAAAGAACCCGTTCCCGTCGGTCCCGTGACCCCGCGCACGCGTGTACTTGAAAAGCCGACGCGTACGCCGGCGCCCGAAAAAGCGCTCGATAGCCCGCAAGATCCGGGTGGCAAAACGCCCACGCAAAAATCTCCCCCCGCGAAACAAAATACGCGGCCGTCACCGGCTCCTACTCCTACTCCCGCGCCGTCGCGTACGCCGACTCCCGCGCCGGCACCTTCGCGCACGCCGGCTCCAACTCCGGCTCCCGCGGCCCCGGTTGTTCAAGCTCCCGAACCCGCGGAAGAAGCCGAGACGGAACCGGAAACGGGAACCGCGACGCCGTCTACGGGCACCGCGCCCGAAATTACGATCAAACCGCCGCCGAACTTGTCCGAGACCGAGCTTCAAGAAGTGATGGATGATCCGAACGCGGCGATCGAAATCAGCGCGCCGATGCCGATGCCGCAGCCCGGCCGCGGTAAATACTCGATCCCCGGGATCGAAAAACTCCGCCCCGAAACCGGGTCGGGGGTCAAAGCGCAAGCCACCGGCTTTCATAACGGCGGAACGCTGCGCTCGGGCACCATCCTCAGCGCTTCGGGTCCCGGCTTCATTTGCCGCGGGCGCGCTAACCGGAACTACGGCACCGACATGACGATCAAATTGCTCGAAGGCGCTTCGGCCGCGGTCGAGCGGGCGTACCCGAACAAATCACCGATCGTGATCGCCAATATTTCGAAACAAGGCGGCGGACGCTTGTGCAACGGCGGAAGCTGTCACGCGAGCCACCAAACCGGTCTCGACGTCGACGTGGCCTTCCCCTCGGAGAAGCGCAATAACGACATGTGGTCGTTGTGCGGCGCGGGCCGTTGCGCAAACGGTTCGAAGATTTCGGATAATTTCGATGAAGGCCGCTTTTTTGTGTTCGTAAAAACGCTCGTCGGGGCGGAAAACAAACCCGTGATCGCGCTTTTCATCGACACCCAGATTAAACGGCACATGTGCCAATGGGCCCGCAACAACGGCGAGAACCTTTCGGATCCTAGCTCTCCCGCGTTTCGTGCGCTACAAGCCATGAAGCATTCGAGCGGTCACCACAATCACGTGCATGTCCGCTTCAAGTGCCCCGGTAACCGCGATTGTCGCGATGCCACCGTCAGTTTAGGACGCGGAACCGGCTGCTGAGCCGGTTGGCCCCCCATATTCCCGCTTGACGAGCCTCAAGGAAACCTTTAACTCTTTGTTTCGACGAGAGATTATATGTTGCGGGTCTCCATTTGATTGGCGACCCTAATGAGGAAACACCTGAATGGCAAAATTAAGTTCAGTTCTTAAGAACAACCGCAAGAAAGCCTTGTCCGCTAAGTATGGCCGTTATCGCACGGAATTGCGCGACAAAGCCAACAATCCGAACGTGCCCGAAGATGATCGTATCGCGGCTCGTTTGAAACTGGCGAAATTGCCCCGCGATACTTCGCCCATCCGCACTACCGTTCGTTGTTCGGTCACCGGCCGCGCACGCGGTAACTTCCGCAAGTTCGGTCTCTCGCGTATGGTTTTCCGCTCCTTAGCGCACCGTGGACTCCTCCCGGGCGTCACTAAAGCGAGCTGGTAGTCCGACTTTCCCTGCTTGGGGATTTTCCATGAAAAATTTGAATTTCGCCCTGACGCTTTTCGTATGCGCGGCCCTTAGCGGGCTCAGCGCTTGCGTCAGTGGCTCAAAACGTCTTGCGCAGCTTGAATTAGCCGCAACCCAACCCTCCGAACTCGACACTTTATGCCGTGAAGGCCTCGGCGGCGCGTGCGCCCTCATGGGCAAAACGGTTGTTTTGGGCACGCCGCTCTCGATTCTTCAGGGCGTAACCTCGGCCACGCAAGCGCGCTTCACCGTCATGACTCCCAAAAAAGAAAAGCGCACGTATTACGCCCGCGGCTCACGGGGCAACGTGAAGCTTAACTTCGAGCGTACGCAAAGAGATTCCTCGCCGATGGCGGTCGATCACGTTGATGCGTTCGATCTCGACGTAAAAGAATCCTACGAACTGATCGTGCTTGATGGTGACGGCCAGCTAAGTGACCGGCGTATTTTTCGCGCGCTCGATACGGCCAACAAAAAACCGCGCTTCGCCATCGCGAGCTGCATGGATGACTCGCTCAAAGTCGAGCAGGTCGTTATGTGGAAGCAGTTGGTAAGTGATAAACCCGATGTCCTTCTAATGATCGGCGATAACGTTTACGCGGATCGCATTCCGAACGGCTGGCAGGTCGCGAGCGCCGAACAGCTTTGGGATCGCTACGTCGATACCCGCGGATTGCTCGAGATCTTCAAGACGCCGCAGCTTATTCCGACGTTCGCAACGTGGGACGATCACGATTACGGGCGCAACGATTCGGATCGCACTTACGCGCTAAAGGAAGAGTCCGCTAAGATCTTCCAAGCCTTCTTTGCGCAAACCAAACCCATCGGTGATTTCAGCCGCGGGCCGGGCGTGGCCTCGATGTGGAACGCCTTCGGCGTGCGCTTCTTGTTGCTCGACGATCGCAGTTTTCGTTCACCTAATCGCGTCGACCTCGCGGACCAAACACATTTCGGGACTGAACAAGAAGACTGGATCGTGTCGCAAATCAACGACGCGAAAATGCCGGTCTTTATGATCAGCGGGGATCAGTTCTTCGGGGGCTACAATCCATTCGAATCGTACGAAGGCAACCATCCCAAAAGTTTTGCGGTCCAGGTCGCGCGTTGGAAAAAGGCGAAAGTGCCGCTGGTTTTCGTCAGCGGGGACAGGCACTTAACCGAAATTATTCAGGTACCGAAGCAGAGCATGGGCTACCAAACTTACGAGCTGACTTCGAGTCCGATGCACGCCAGCGTTTTTGCCGATGCCTTCCTGAAGGCGCCTAGTCCCAACAAAATGTTCGGCGTTGCGGGCAAGTACAATTACATGTTGGTCGAACTTAAAAGCGCGACCCCGAAGTCTTTGAGCTTCGACGTCAAATCGCGGGGTCTGCACCTAACTACGTTTTTCGAGAAAAGTCTGACGGTGAAAAAATGATTGAAGTAATCTCGGGCACCGATCGCCCTGATTCGCACACCCTAAAAGTAGCGAACTACGTCATGGGCATTTACCGTGAACAGCACGAAGCCGTCGACTTGATCGATATCGCGAAGCTCGACATGAAAGACGTTGCCACGGGCGATTACTACAAAGGCCCGCAGGGCACTTATAAAGAGGCCGAAGCGCGTGTCGCAAAGGCCGAAGGTCTGGTCATCGTGGTGCCCGAGTACAACGGTTCGTATCCGGGTTCACTTAAATTGTTTATCGATTATTGGCGATACCCCGCCACCTTCGAACACCGCCCCGTGGCTTTCATCGGATTGGGCGCGCGGTGGGGCGGGTTGCGGCCGATCGAGCATCTGCAGCAGGTTTTCGGGTATCGTAACGCCTATTGTTTTCCGCAGCGTGTTTTCTTGTCGAATATCCGTAGCATATTCAAAGACGGCAAAGTGGATGATCAACTCTTGCACGGCTTAATCGAAACGCAGGCGAAAGACTTTTTAAAATTCGTGAACGCACTTAAAGCCCAGGGCCTCGACGCCAATACGCGAATCGCGTTGGCCGCGGCGAATGCGGCCGCGGCGGCTAAAAAGTGAAATGGCTCGTGACGGCGTTCGCGCCGTTCGGCGGCGCGCGTACAAATTCATCTCTCATATTATTGGAACAACTGCGTAAACAGAGCTGGAACGGGCGTATTCAGTTTCACGCGCCGGTGCCGGTCGAGTTCGCGGGCGCCTGGAACAATATTCGTGAAGTCCTCGAAAATGATCGGGAACTCGACGGCTTACTCGCGCTGGGGCAAGCCGAATCACGTTCGCGCATCAGTCTAGAACGCGTGGGCTTAAATTGGACCGACGCACGCATCGCCGACAACGCCGGTTTTTTACCGGCCCAGGGGCCCATTCGCGCGGACGCCGCCAATATGCACATGAGCAACATCCCGTGGGAGAATCTGGCGTCTTCGACGTTGAGCGAACGCTCGTACTCGGCCGGCACTTACGTATGCAACGCCGTTTTGTACGAAGCGCTCGACTGGGCGCTGCCGCTCGGAAAGAAGGCTGGTTTCGTGCACATCCCCGTGCTTAGCTCACAAACGGACGCCCAGTTCGATAAGTACCCGAAGGTCGATGATCAAGCGGCACTTGAAGAAGTCGGCCGTATATTGGAGTTTGTTTTAAATTTATGAGCGCGTTGCAAGTGGCCTGCGGAATTATTGAAGACGAGTCGGGCCTGGTGCTGTTGGCCCAACGTCCCCCCGGTAAACCCTTAGCCGGCTTCTGGGAATTTCCGGGCGGGAAGATCGAACCCGGCGAAGACGCACCGGAGGCACTCGCGCGTGAACTGCGCGAAGAACTGTCGCTCGAAGTTTCGATCGGGCGGTTTTTGGGGATTTTCAATTTCGCTTACGAATCGGGCGCCGTCGATCTGCATGTCTACGTGGTTAGGGCGAACAATCTTCCGAAGCGCAGCGAGCACGTAAGCGTCTTTAAATGGATCAATCCATCCAAGATTAACCCAAGGGATTTGGCCGCCGCCGACGTGCTGCCGTATCAGCAATACCTCGAGCAAATCCAGACCTAAGTCCGACGTACTCTTGCCCCAGATAAACCGATGAAGTGGAGTCGGGGGATCTCCATGTCTGTACGTAAATTCGTTGCCGAAAAGTTGCTCTGGGAAACTCTTAAGCGGTGGAAGAAATCTTCGCCCGAGTTAGACCGTTTGACCTTCCTCAAAACGGTTCCGTTTTTTAACGAGCTATCGAACTGGCAATTGCACAAAGTCAGCGGCGTCGTTTTTGACCGCACTTACGAAGCGGGCGAGTTGATCTTTGAGCAAGGACAACCAGGCGCCGCGCTGTTTTTGATCACCGAAGGGCAAGTTTCCGTCGAGATTTACAAGGATCACTTTACCGCGACGTTGGCCGTGCTCGAGCAGGGCGCGTTTTTCGGTGAGATGGCTTTGCTCGATGAATCGCCGCGCTCGGCCTCGGCCCGCAGCCTCGGAACGACGAGAACGCTGGCTCTTTACCGCAACGATTTGACCCGTTTGATTCACACCGATCCCGAGACCGCGAGCCATATTTTTCGCGCGTTGGCCCGCATCGTGGGTGACCGTTTGCGCAGCACGAACGAACTCGTGCAAGGCGCTAATCTCGACGAAAAAATCTCCGCATGAAACGGCGCGCGACCTTAGAAGAACAAGAAGCCGAACGTAAAGTCCGCCGCAGGATTTTTAAATCCGGCTTTTGGGTGCTGACTTTGCTGGCCGCCGTGTTTTTGCTTTGGAAGCTGAGCAGTTTATTGCTGCCGATGGTGGTCGGGGCCTTTATGGCTTACCTTTTTCGGCCCTTGAAGGATCGCTTCCAAATCCCTTGGCTGCATCATGAATTGCGTGTGCTGACTCTTTTTGCGGTCATCGGCTGCGCGCTTTTTATGACGGGCAATACCGTGCGCCGGCATATTCCCGACGAACGCGAGAAGCTTGAGCTCAAGGTCCGCATCAAATATAAAATGAACGAGAAGTTCCAAGAGCTCGTCGGAACCAACGACAAGCAAAAGCGCGGCGGCGTGGTCGCGCAAGTTCTGATCAAAGAACTTGGTCCCATGATGGACAAAATCAACAAGTTCATCGACCTGCCCCCCGAAGAACAAGAACTGTTCATGAAATACCGCACGGGGCACGCCGGGCAACCGCCGATCGAAGACCGGTTCTTCGATTACTTTCAAGCCAATCAAACAACTTCTGTTTATACGGTGCAAGACCGCGAACCGGCCTCGGTTAGGCCCGAGCACGAATCGATGGCCAACGTAGGTCAGGGCGCAAACGTCGCCCAGTCCAGTCACCACGAGGATTTTACTATCTGGATCATCGCGCCCTTGATCTTTATTTTTCTGGGCTTCGATAACGGGCAGATCCGCCGTTATATCATCGGCTTAGTGCCGAACCGTTATTTCGAGCTTTCACTGACCGTAATGGATGAACTCGACGACGCCATCGGCCGCTATTTGCGCGGCACGCTGATGGAGTGCGCTCTGGTCGGCGCGACGCTCGCGATCGGCTTTATCCTGGTGGGAATTCCGGTGTCGATCGCCATCGCGATCGGCGTGGTGTCGGGCTTAGTAAATGCCATTCCGTTTTTAGGAACGGTGATCGGTTTGATCATCGGCTTAGCCTACGCGCTCGTTGCCGAAAACGTGACGCCTTTAATTCCGGGTTTGAATCCGAACGACCTGACCGTTTACGTGTGCATCTTGGTTTTCATCGCGCACATGCTGGACAACGCGATCTACGCGCCCATCGTGCTCGGCAAAGCGGTTAATCTTCATCCCTTAGTGGTGGCGTTGGCCATCGTGAGCGGCTCGTTGCTGGGCGGGGCGTGGGGCATGCTGTTTGCGATCCCGACGGTGGTCGTGGTCAAAACCGCGGTCGAGACCTTGTTCAAAGAACTCAAAGATTACCGTATCATCTAGGGCTATTCCGAATACAAAGCTTGAATCGCCTTGATGTCATAATCGGTGAGCGACGGTTCGCGTTTTTCATCGTAGGACATGATCGACGGATAGTTCGCGTCGAATTTGTGATGCAGGCCTAAGAAATGCCCGATTTCATGCAACGTCGTCATGCCGATTTCTTTGCGTAGCCCGGGCCGGTTGAGCGCCTCGGGGCCCAAGACCGACATCTTCAATCCCATTTTATCGAAAGCTTCTTGGTACTCGTCCATGTTGAACAGCACGTCGCCGTCGAGTAATTCCTCGCGCCCTTCGCCGGATAAAATCATCGTCTGCGCCGGCACGCCGCCGTCGCCCGCGATCTCGATCCAACCCGAAGTAAAGACGAGGGTCTGCGTATTGAGATCCGAATAAGGCGGGCACTTCGCACGCGATTGAGTTCTGAATTGAAGACGCCCGGCCAGTACGCGCGACCATTCGGCAACCTGGTTCTGCACGATGTTCGTCAAAATCGGTGAAACCTCGCCGCAAATCAGCAGCGTCCGTGAAGTCTTCCGGCTCCACGCGACTTTTACGCCTTTTCCGAAAAAGTATTCGTAAACGGTATTGCCCATGCGTTCGCGCGCGGGCTTAGCCCTTAAAAAAGTTAAACCATGGAGGTAGCGGCGGCCCGGTGTTTTATCCTGTACCAGAATCGTGAACGCACTCAGATCCGGGCGCACGCTGGTGTGAATGACCTTCGCCGCGCTCTGGGCAACGATGATCTCTTGCCCCTTCAAACGGAAGCGCTCGATCACCCAGCCGTTAGCCGAGCGAAGGAATATGAAGCGGGCGGGTTGGCCGGAGTAAATTCCGTCGAGGGTCCAACGACTTCCGTCGGTTTGCGATTGTAGCGGATAAGCGAAGCTCGTTTGCTTCGCTTCACCGGGAGTTTGCTCTTTAATCACGGCGGCGACATCGACGTTGGCGGATTCTTCTTCGAAACCCGAGATGTCGAACTGCCACGATGCCGAAGCTTCCGAAATCCCGGCCGGCAGCGCACGCGGACCGTTCATGGCGGTGTCTTTAACGAAGATATCAGGGTCGCCCTTGATTCGTTTTACCGAGGCCCCAGAGTTGGCCTTCGAGCCTTTGCCCATGCCGGGGCAGGCCGCGAGACCGAGGGAAAATAAGGAAAGCAAAGTAAGCCGGATCGTTAACTGAAAGTTCATGGATCATTGAGAGTTCAATTGCCGCGCCGGAATAGGCCTCCGCAGCGCCAATTTAACCGGTTTCCGGGGGCTTAATCCGGGCCCGGGCGCAATTTGGGTGCGCCAGGAACCAAGGCTTAGACAGGCAAATTCTGCCTAAACCAAAGTCCTGGTGTAACATAATATAACTTATAGGATAAAATGTGCGGGGCCAACAATACCCTGATTTTACCGCTATTTGGGTCGAAATCATTGGTTAAATAAAGACCTAGACCTTCGACGGCCCGTCTTTCTTGTTGATGGCCACGAAATACGTTTCGAAACTGCCTTTTCTTACCGCTTCCGGCTTGATCCTTTTCGTTTGCGCAAATCTGCGGCCCAAATCTTTGATTAATTTTTCGACATCCGGCCCTTCGAATATCTTCATGACCAAATGCCCGCCGGCGCTCAAATATTCGTCCGAAACTTTGACCACTTGTTCACACAAATCGAAGCTTCTGGCTTGATCCGTATTGCGAATTCCCGTGGTGTTCGGCGCCATGTCGCTCAACAAGCAATTTATGTTTCGTCCCTCTAAGATTTTCGGGTCAAATTCGAAGGCATTCATCACGTAGAATTTCGCGTTCGGTAATTTTACCGAAATTTCCTTGAGATCTAGGCCGACGATTTTACCCTGGGGGCCGATTTCTTTGCTCGCGATTTGCGACCACGCGCCCGGCGCCGCGCCCATGTCCAAAACGAAATCGCCTTTGCGCATGAGCTTAAACTTCTTTTGCAATTCCTCGAGTTTGTACGCCGAACGCGCAACGAAACCTTCGGATTTTGCTTTGTGAAAAAATCGGTCTTTAGGTTCAAACGCCATCGGTCACTCCGGGCGGACGATTCGGCCGCGATAAAATAAAAATCATTACGCAAACGCATGTCCCCGCGGTCACGACTTTGATCCAGGGGGAAAGCGTACGGAAAAAGATCACGTACATTACACTTAAAGTGATGCAGGTTACCGACATGGCTTTCGCCCTAGGCCGAATCACCCCGTGCCTGCGCCAACTGACCAGCGGCGGGCCGAAGGTCGGGTGCTCCATTAGCCAGCGATGCAATTCGGGTGATCCCCTCTCAAAACAAAACGCCGCGAGCAAAAGAAAGGGCACCGTCGGCAAGATCGGCAACACAACGCCGATCGCCCCGATTAAAACAAATGTCCATCCCAAGATCGCCCACATGGGAGCGGAATCTAAGCGAGGCCTAGCTCTAAGTCTATAAACATCCACAAGTATAAATGATCTCTCACTTTTTTCCGATGTAGTAACGGGGGAATATTCCGCATGCAGAAGCCTTGGAGCCTTTATAATAAAGAAGACAAACTCAGGGTCGATGATCTGACCTCTGAGCAAGTCCGCATCGTGTTGTTAGCGACCGCTTCGAAGCGGATGAGCCACTGGTACGCCTGTCAAGAAGGCGACGTACATTGGCAACCCGTCGATGCCATTCCTGAATTTTACGAGGACGTTCGTCAAATCAAGGGCAAACCCGGTGACGACGACGACCGCGACAAAGAAGTCAGCGTCGACGAACCTTCGATCAAATTATCTGCACCCGCGGCCGCCGAAGCTCCGCCGGTAACGAAGGCCGTTCAACGCCGTCCTTTGTTCGAAGAGGCGCCCGCGGAAGCGACGTCACCGACGTTGCAAGTCGACAACGCGCGCACGAAAGAACGCCGCACCGCCCGCCGCTATCCCCGCCGTTTAGGATTTCGGATCGTGCTCGATGATCAAACCTTCAATTGCGAAACGGTCGACATTTCGATGGCCGGATTATCGCTCGAAGCGGATCTACCGGCCTGGGTTCCGCGAACCTTCGCCGCCGAGCTTTCGATGAATAAATATTCGATTAAAATTATGTGCACCAAAGTTGGTGACCGGAAATTAAAGCTTAAGGATTCCTCATCGTGGGACGTTATCCGGGCTTGGATCGTGAACTGGTAAGGAATGTTCTGGCGTAAAGCGAAATCCTCATTCAAAAAACCTTTCGCGGTCGCCGAGCTCGCCGGCAAACTCGGCGTCGAGCGCCGTTACGCCGTCCGTATCCGATATCCCCAGATGGACTCCCCGATTTTACCGGCGGTTTACTACGGTACGCAGAAGTTGCAGATGTTCGACATTAGCGAAGGCGGCTGCTGCTTACTCGATCAATCCGAAGTTCTGGGACCTTCCATCGGCCAAGATGTTCACCTCGTCATGCATTGGCCGGGTGGCCGCAACAGCGTGCACGCGCGCATCGTTAGCCGCGTGGATGACAAGCGACACATACAATTTTTAAATCTCCCGCAAGCGCGCGCGACGCAATTACAAACCGCGATCGCGTTTGGCACCAAAGCGCAATCGATGCGCTCAACGCTCGAGACCGTCGATCGTGGGCCCGCGTTGGCCGCGCGTGAAGTTTGGTCTTCGGTTCACGGCCACAGCGTGGTCATCGAAGATCACATCCACCGCCTGGCCCAGATCCTGATCGGTGATGCGCAGTACACCTTATACAAACGCGCCTGGCCCGTGAAAAACGTTTCGACCCCGCTCACCGTCGAGGAACTCGGCGGACTGATCGTTTTCCTATGCAATATCCCGCAAGCTAGCGAACTTCTTTGCGCTTTGATCGCGCACGTCGAGTTAATGAGCCCGAGTGATTACGAGGGGGCCGGCGAGTGACTTCGAATCTCGAAAGTTTCAAGCCGAAGCTCCGCGCCGGCCGCGTGGTCCCGCAAGGATCGCGCATCATTTTCGAGACGGATAACCCGTACAACCAAGTCGTGTTGCCGATGGTCCTGGCCGATTTCGTGCTTCTTTGCAGCGGGCAATTTAGCGTGCGCGAAATCGTCGAGAAGATTTATAAAAAACAACGAGCGGTGCCGTTCAAATCCATTTTAATGGCGATTCACGTGCTTCATCAGGGTGGTTTTTTTGAGAACGGCGAAGATCTTGTTTTAAGTTCCGACCTCCGCTCATGGATGGAGACAAAGAAGAATCGCTGGAATATCTCGTGGCGTTTCGGCCAACGAATCGTTTCCGAGAAACGCTCGCCCACGACATATTACGCCGCCACTTTGGTCACGCTGATCGCCTCGCTCTTTGGCTTGCAGCTTTTCCCCGCGTCGCCGCTCGGTTTGATCGAAAATTGGATCTACGAATTAGATAAATTTGAGGCGATCGGGCGCCTGTTGCTCGCAAGTTCGATCATTCTCTCGGTTAAGTACGTTCTGCGAGGCTGGCAATTGCTGCTGTTGACCGGCAAAGCTTATAACGTTTCCTTACGGTTAAGTTTCTGCGGTCTTTATCTTCACGTCGGCAACGAGGCGAACGATCTTTTCGAGAATCGTTTGTACACGACGATGTTCTACGTCAGTCAAATCCTGATGCCGTGGGCTTTTACGTTCGCGGCTTCTTTCTTCGTAAGCAGCGGCACCCTTGAATTGCTCTTGCCGGTCACCATTGCGCTCACGTTCTGGGACACGAACCCGTTCGTCAAAAGCGACGGCTTGCGCTTAATTCAATCTTTGATGTTGTCGAACGATCGCGACGTGGCGTCTTGGCATTTCGAAAGCAATCAGTTAATCGATTCGATTAGCCCCGAACAACGCCGGCAGGATCTCGATTTTGCCCGCATCTGCGCCATCTGGGGCGCGGTCTGGCTCTTGGTCTCGTTCACGATTTTGCACGAGAGCGCGATCCATTTCGGACCCTCCGTCCTTAGAAAAATCACGTCTTTATCCCCCGCTTCGATCATCCCCGCTTTAGGTTTGATATTCTGGCTCGCGGCTTTATTTATGGTGGTGCAAGCCCTGATCGAAACCGTGGCCGCGACTTTGGTGCGCCCGTATTCGCGAAAGTTAACCGATCGTCTGCGGCGCCTACGCAAACACGGGCGCAACGAATGGGACGCCGGCGCGGTCCACACGAAGATCGAAGGTTTGCCGCTGTTCTCGCATTTTCACGAGAAACAATTGTCGATGATCATCGCCAACTCGGAAGTCGTCGAGCACCCGCCCGGCATCACCATCATCCGGCAAGGTGATCCTTCTCGTGAACTTTTCGTTTTACTCGATGGTGAAATTGAAGTGTTTCGTTCGGGCCGCCACGGCGGTGACGAATGGGTTACGGAGCTCGTCGCGGTCTCGGTTTTCGGTGAAGCCGCGCTTGTTGATGAACTGCCGCGCACCGCGCGCGTCGTAAGCAAAAGCAGAGCTTTCGTCTTGCGCGTACCCGTCCAAATCCTACGTCAAGCCGCCGAAGAAGCGAAATCGATCCGCTACCTCGAAGACTTCCGCAATGCCATCTTGGTGAATCAGTTTTTTGCTTCGAGCCCGGTGTTCAGAAGCCTTAGCCCCGAATCAATTGATTTTTTATCCCGCCGTGGAAGCCTCGAATACTTTGACCGCGGCCAAACCGTATTTTCCCAAGGCGATATCGGCGACAGTCTTTACCTCATTCTGCGCGGCTCGGTGAACGTAGCCGTTCACCAAACGTCGATCAAAGATTTAAGCCAGGGCAACTTCTTCGGCGAGATTTCATTAATCGCGAATATTCCCCGCACGGCCTCGATCTTAGCCCTTGAACCGAGCGTACTTTTTAAGATCTCGGCCGACTCATTTTGGGAAGTCCTGGTCCAGCATATCGACCTCGGCGTATTCATCGAAACCGTCAGCGAAAGCCGCCTGCGCGAAGACCTTGAGATTGCGCCCTTGATGAAGACCGGCTCCGATTCGTAATGAGACGGGCCGTCCGGAAAACATACGGATTCCAGACTTTTAAAGCCTTCGCGTGATAGCCTAAACAAGGTCCCAGATGCCCGATTCCATTCAAGGAGCGCCCTTTGATGCGATCTGTTCGCCGCTACGTGATTCCTTTGATTTCGCTTCTCGCGGTTCCTTTCGTTTACAATTCTTGTCAGGGTGGTCTGCTCGGCGGCAAAGGCTATAAAGCGGCCGGCGCCGCGCTCGCGCAATGCAAGGCCGGTATGGAAAACGGCGTGCCTAGGAAAATGGAATTCAACGATGCCGTTCCGCCCGGTGCCTTCGCCAACAAAAAAGTTATGCTGCGTGAAGATCAAGACAACAGCGGCACGCAATCGAAAGCGAGCGGCCCCGTTCTGGTCGCGGCCGGCAAAAGCTTAGGGATCATTCTAAATAACAGCTGCTTACAAGAAAGCTCGGGGCAGTTTGATTCGACCGTAATTACGAAGGCCGCTTTGGCTTCGGGCGGCGTTATTCCCGGGTTAGACCGCCAGGCTTACGAATGGACTCTTGATCGCGACTATACCGATAGCGAGATCGAAGTCATGGCCGCGGCCGAGGTTTGCGTCGAAGGCATTTCGTGGAACCGTGAATATAAAATCCAAGCGGTATTCAACGACGCGGCGATGGCCAGCCAAACGCACTTGACCGCAATCCGCGCTAAAGAATCTTACGACTCGTTCTACAATGCGGGCGGCGGCATGGCCTTAACGGGCTCGCTCGCGAACGCGACGGTTGTCGCGGTCGTCGATACGGGCGTTGATTGGAATCATCCGGATTTAAAAAACAATATGTGGGCGCACACGAACGGCGTGGGAATCGATATCACCACCGTCAATACGGCGAACGTCGATTATAACCCGATGGATGTCTCCGGCATCGGCCACGGCACGCACGTCTCGGGCGTGATCGGCGCCGTAAGCAATAACGGCATCGGCATCGTGGGCACCATGCCCTACCGCGCGCGCATCATGGCGATCAAACTCTTTAAGCGTGAAGCGAACGGCGAGCTCTCGACCACTTCGCAATTCTTTTACAACGCGGTCAAGTTCGCCTACATGAACGGCGCGAGCGTAATTAACTTGAGTCTCGGTGCGGTCGGCGCCGGTGCCTCAACCGATTCTTTAGCGATGGCCGCGGTCACCGAGGCCGTTCAGCACGGCAGCTTCGTGACGGTGGTGATCGGTAACGCCGACGGCGGTGGCAACGGACAAGTGGTCGACGGCACCACCTTCTCGTCGATCCCCGGTCAATACGCAACGATGGACGGCGTGATCGGAGTCGGCTCTTTCGACGCGCTCACCGGAAATAAAAGTTATTTCAGTCATTACAGCACAACGTTCGTGGAAATGGGCGGACCCGGCGCCGAGCAAGGCGCGACGGGAATTTACTCGACGCTGCCGACCTCGCTTAATTCCTACGGCCGCCTCGCCGGCACCTCGCAGGCCGCGCCCGTCGTTTCGGCCGCCGCCGCCATGACTTACGGAATTATCAAGGAAGCTTACGGCACGCCGCCCACGCCCGCCGAAGTTGAACGCTTACTCAAGGCCTCGGCCATCAAAAGCCAAGCCCTGGCGCCTTACTTCAAAGACGGCAACCGCATTGATCTCGTCACGTTGGTGCAAAAAATTAATAACGAATATCCCAACACGCGGTCGACCAGTACGGCGAGCATCATCAATCCCTGCTTCTAACGCCGGGCCTCGAGTCCGTCGCCGCGGATAAGGTGCACTTCCGAAACCGCGGCCCCGCATCGAACAAGCTCGTCATAAATCCAAGCGCAGATATTCGCGGTCGACGGATCGCCGATCACGCCGGCATCTATCCCCAGTAAACGATGATCGATTTGTTTAAGCACCGCCGCCAAGATTTTCTCGGCCCCCGCGGGCCCGTCGCCCCTAAATTTCGCGAAGACCTGATAGTTGAAGCCCCGCCCGTAAGCGCCGGGATCGCTTCCGCTTTTTTGTCCGACGGCAATGTGTTTACTGTAGATTATTTCGACCGGCATGGCGCTTGGCTATCACGAGGTTTGACTGAGGTCCAGAGGTGCTCCACAATGCGAAACATGCTCCATTTATTTTTATGCCTAAGCCTGATCTCTATATCCACGTTTGCGTTCGCCGACGAACCGGGCGCCGCCTCCGGTTCCGCACCCGCCTCCGCGGCCGTAATTCCCGTATCGCCCGCGTCTACGAAACCGCTGCCTATTCAGGAACTTTGTTTTGAACACCTCAAAGCGATGCCGGGCACGGTCAGCGATGCCGACGTAAAAGCCGCGTGCGCCAACGTAAAACAGCTTGAGGGCTGCGTAAGCCACGACGGTACGCCCATCTACCATTTCGAAAAAATCGGGACCGATAAAAATCCGAAGAAGATTTTTGCCAAGGCCCTGATCCACGGCGACGAAGGCTTAAGCGGCAACGTCGCGCGCGCGTGGATGCTTCGCTTGCAAAAGATCGATCCGCGTAACACTTGGCGCGTGATGCCCGTAACGAATCCCGACGGCTGGAAGCTTAAGACCCGCACCAATGCCCGCGGCGTTGATTTAAACCGTAATTTTCCCACCAAAGATTGGGCCGACAACGCGCAAAAATACTGGGTCAAAAATATGAAGTCGGATCCCCGCCGCAACCCGGGGCCGGATGGCGCGAGTGAAATTGAGACCCGCTGTTTGATCAAACACTTTGACGAATTTAAACCGGACTTCTTGATCTCCGTGCACATTCCGCTGGGTGTTCTCGACTTCGACGGACCGAAGGTAAAGCCGCCGCCGAAGTTTTCGCCGCTGCCGTGGCAAGCGCTGGGTAATTTTCCGGGCAGTCTCGGCCGCTACATGTGGGCCGATCGTAAGGTCCCGGTGCTTACGATAGAACTTAAAGGCAACGAAGACATAAAAAAACTTGAAGCGTTCGACAAGCTCCAAGACATTTCGGGCACGGTCGCGATCCAGGCCGATCAGCTCAATAAAAAAGATAAAATCAAAGCGCAATAAGCGAAGCGACGGGCGCGCGCAACTTCGCGCGGCCTTTTAAAAATCCGAGCTCCATTAAAAGCGCGAATCCGCTGACCGAAGCACCGCTCTGCGAACACAAAATCTCGGCCGCTTGCGCCGTTCCGCCCGTGGCGAGAATGTCGTCTACGATGCAAACTTGATCCCCGGCGCTTAAGGCACCGTCGTGCATTTGCAAAGTGTCTTTTCCGTATTCAAGCGCATAGGAGTGGCTAATTGTTTTACGCGGAAGTTTGCCGGGCTTTCGGATTAAAACCATGCCCAGCCCGAGTTTCATCGCCACGGCGGAACCGAGGATAAAACCCCGGCTTTCGATCGCCGCGAGTTTGGTCGTGCCGTTGGGCACGAGCGCCGCGAGATGCGAAGCCAGTGAATCAAACGCAAACGGGTCTTCGAGTAATGGCGTAATGTCTTTGAACTAGATGCCCGGCTTCGGAAAATCCGGGACGTCTAAGATCTTCGTTTCAAGTTCGGCCACGGTAAAGCGCTCAGCCCCCCGCGCGCCTAACTCTACGGTCAATCGAAGCTCCACTTTTTGAAGCCCTTAGCTTCCGCGGCTTTCAAATACTTCGCGGAAATTTCGTAGACATTGGCCTGACCCGTGATCGACCCGCAAACCTGGATGTGCATCAAACCATCGGGCTTTTTCGCACTCGAAAGAATGGCGATCCCGTTGAGCTCTTTCGCCATCGTCTCGAGCGGAATGGCTTTCCCCATCCCGCACTGAAGGCTGCCGTCGTACTTATAAACGAAGGTGCGGTCCGTACTTTTTGTCACGTTGCTCGAATTATCCCCCGCTTCAACCGGCGTTGCGGCACCGGGCGCCTCCGACTTACGCCGGCAATGCCCTTGCGTACACGCCACAAACGCCAACCCAACAACCAAAGACACAACCAACCGCACGAATTTCGCAAAGCCGACCGCGCTCGGCCGACTCAATATCAGGAGGCCGGCCGCTCCCGGCCGACTCGACATCAATCTTCCCATGGCCAATCCCTCACGTGTTTTCGCCAGCTCACTTTGAGCGCATACAGATTCGCATCGTGCGACATGAAATAAACTTCGCCCTTCTTGGGCTCGACCGTTGCGCGTGAAGTGACGCCGCGACCGGGGGCAAATTCACCGAGCAATTCGCCGTTCCTCGTGTCGAGAAAGCGGAGCGCCCCCGACATTTCACCGACGATGACGACATTCTTAAACAAGACCGGCGCGGTGCCGATACCGCGGGGATTCTCTTTGCTCCACAAAATTTTGCCCGAAGCTTTGTCAACCGACATCGTTTTACCCGAAGTCGACGAGAAATAAAGATTGTTGCCGGCGATTTGCACCTGCTCGTAGCCACCGTCGTCGATCGTCCAAACGATGCGGCCGTCGGCTAAATTGAGGGCGTAAAGCGAGCCGTCGTAGCTCGAGGCGTAGACCATCGTACCATCGATGACCGGCGTGGCGTCTACGTCGCGAAACCGTTTGTTGCGATTCAAGTTCGCTTCCCAAACAACGGTGCCCGAAGTTTTATTCAATGCGACCAAGGCGCCGTCGGAAAATCCGATAAGAACCAAGTCCCCCGCCAGTGCGGGTTGCGAACCGCCGCGTACCGACAGATTGCTGGCTTCACGGCGATTATAGAGCCACAAAAGTTTGCCGGTTTTCGCGTCAAGGGCGTGGGCGACGTTGTTGCCGCCGAGCACGTAAACGATTCCGTTTTTAACGAGCGGCTCGGCCAGGCCTTCGGCTTTGAGCGGATAAGTCCAAAGCATCGCGCCGTTTTCGGGTTGGAGAGCATAAAGTTGGCCGTCACCGCCGCCGAAGTACAAAACGCCCTCGGCCAGTTCGGCGCCGCCTTCGACGCCGTCTTTAACGTCGAAGCGCCAAACTTGGCTAGCCGTCCTTCGGTCGTAAGCCGAGATTCCGTCGATCGAATTTGCGGCAAAGATCATGTTGTCCGTCACCACGGGTGCGAAGCGGTGGATACGGCGGCCCTGAAGGTATTCGCGCTGAAGGGTTGAACGGGTCCAACGTTTTTCGACCACAAATTTATTAGGCGCGCGCTTGAGCGACGAACAAGCACCGAGCGCCAACGGCAATCCAAGAAACAGGGTAATTCGAGCGATCAATTTCATCTTCATCCTTGTTGCGGCTTAAGATCGAGCAAGCGTAGGTACTGCGAAGCGGTGTTTGAAGCTTCGGTGCCTTTGAATTCACGGTCGACCTTTTCGTAGGTCTCGCGCGCTTTGTTTAAATCACCCTTCATTTCGTGAGCGACGCCGGTCTTAAGCCACGCTTCGGGGTGAAAGGACTTGAGATCTTTGCTGTCTAAAATTTCTTTGTATTCTTTGATGGCGTCTTCGGCCTTCTGATTTTCGAGGTAAGCGAGACCGCGGTGCATGTGCCAGAAACCGGCGAGCAGGTCGCTATCGGAAGGTTTGTACTTCGGCGCTTCGAGCACCTGCAAAGCCGCGGGATATTGCTTTTGCTGGACTAGGAAGTTAGCCAAATTAAGTGCCGACACCATCGCCGCTTTGGTGTGCGCATGCGCGCGGATAGCCTCGGTCAACTTGGCCACGGTGGCCGAATATTCTTTTTCGTAATCGGCGGGTTTGTCGACGTCGGCAACCTTGATGGTTTTATCTTTGCCGATGGCCATGTCTTGCATTTTTTTGGCGCGCGACTCGCGAAGTTTGGTGTCGGTATCGCGCAGTTCAACCTCTGGCTTGAACAAGGCTTCGGCCGCCTTACGCTCTTGCGAGGCCGAATAATAACCGTACGCCGTGTAGCCTAGGGCGACGACCGCGGCGAGCGATACAACCGCTAAAATAGCCTTCGCGTTGCGCTCGATCCAGTGGAACATCTTTTCCGAAAATGTCATGAACATGTCGGGACCTTGGATGTCTTGCTTGGTCAATTTTTCTTTCGAACTCACTGCTGATCTCCTCTGTCGTTTTCTTTCGGCGATTTATTTCTGGCGATTGGTCATTTCTTTTAATGTCGAGAACGGTCGGGCCATGCGGCCGTGGTGATGCTGGCGCAAATTCGCGATGGACTTGATGCGCACTTCGGCTAGACGGTCGGCCGCCAGGTGAGTGGCGATTTTTTGTTCGCGCGAAATCCGGTAGACCTGCAGCAAATTGTCGTAGACCTGCGCCGTTTTCTCAAACGCACGCTCGCGCGAGTAGCCTTCGAGCTCAACGAACACGTTCATTAAGCCGCCGGCGTTGATCACGTAATCGGGGGCGTACAAAATGCCGAGCTCAAGGAGCGCGTCGCCGTGGCGGTGTTCGGCCAATTGATTGTTCGCACCACCGGCCACGATCTTACAGCGCAATTCGCTGATCGTTTGGTCATTGATCACCGCGCCCATCGCGCACGGCGCGAGCACGTCGCACTCGCTGGTGATGACCTTGTCGGGGTCGATCACGGCCGTCCCGTATTTTTCGGAGATTTTTTGCACGCGTTCTTTGTCGATGTCGGCGACCGATACGCGGGCCCCCTCTTTGGTCAGGTAATCCACCAAATGCGAGCCGACGTTGCCGAGGCCTTGCACCGAGATACGGACGTCTTTGAGCGAGTCACTTTTAAATTTCTCTTTGACCGAAGCCTTGATCCCCATCAGTACGCCGTGCGCGGTGAACGGCGAAGGATCGCCCGAGCCACCGAAGGATTGCGGAATACCGGTCACGTAAGGCGTTTCCATGAAGATGTAGGCCATGTCGTGAACCGTCGTGCCGACGTCTTCGGCCGTGATGTATTTGCCGTTCAACGAATTGACGTAAGCGCCGAAGGTTCGAAACAGCGCTTCGGTCTTATCTTTTTTGGGATCGCCGATGATGACGGCTTTACCGCCGCCCAAATTTAAACCCGCGGCCGAAGCCTTGTAAGTCATGCCTTTACTCAAACGCAAAACGTCTTTCAGCGCGTCTTCTTCGTTTGCGTAATTCCACATCCGCGTGCCGCCGAGCGCGGGCCCGAGCGTCGTGTTGTGGACGGCGATAATGGCTTTGAGTCCGCAATCTTTATCATAGCAAAAAACGACCTGTTCATGATCGCCATGCTTTTCGATCATTTCAAACGTAAGCAAAACAGCCTCCCCCACGAGGGGATATAGGTGGATTTTTGTGCTTACGAAGAATAGGAGTTTAAAGGATCAGAGCCAAGCATTTTCGTGCGCGTGTTCGAGACATGGCCCGCGGCTATTGACGCAACAAATAATATTGTTTCTCGCCGAACAGAGCGAATCGCGCAGCGCCGGTGCCAGATTGGTTCAGCGTGGTGAGGCCATTCAGGCTTCCCGCGCTCACCACCAGTGTTGCCCTGGCGCTTCCGCCATAAACATACGCGTTTCCGGAATTGCAATTGGCATTCGCGAAGGTGATCCAAGTTTCGGCCGCATTACCTTGATAAAGATAATAGAAACCGCTCCCTAATCCATACTGAGCGGGAATTATGCCGCGCATCCCGCCCGTGAAAGGTGTCGGTAAAAAGGCACCGGTCGTCGATAGAGCGGCATTGGAGGTACCGCCGCAAACCGGCGTTCCCGCGGACTCGAACGCAAATGCCGATTTGTTCGCGGAGACCGGATCGGTAACGACGAATAGAGGAGCGCTTTCATCGGCTCCGAGACCTAGGCAGGTCACTTGGCTTCCGCTCACGGGGTCGGCGTGTATGAGGGTGGTGCCGAGCGAACTCATGACGGGATTAACAGGTATTGCTTTAAACGAGGACAAATTCCCAATGCCCACCGCATAGATTTTAGAAGCGCACTCGGCGAAACCGATATTGCCGATGAAACCCTGGGGGCCGAGCGACAGTGAGTCTGTCACACCAAGGGCCGTCCCGGACCAAGTGGTCCCGGTCAGCGCCGGAAAGTTTCCAATGACCACTTCGAAGCTGATGGTGTGTTGCGCTTGGATGATTGGTCGCGGATTTAAACCGCCACTTACGGTAACGTCGCTGATATCCTCGGGCGAAACGGTTTCCACCGGTGCCCAATTTACGGATAAAGAGTCGCCCGAACCATTCAATGACCCGAAAAGATATTGGGCCTGCGCTCCACGGCCGATCGCCACGAACACGTTTCGTCCGTTCGATCGGTTCACCAAGAAGACTTTAGAAAAATCCACGCCGGCCGCGACGTTGCCGGCCACCGGAAGACCGAGAAGCTTCAACGATTGACCCGCAAAATTGCCACTGTTCGCGGGTACATAGCCAAGACTCAAGGTTGTGCCGTCGGAGATCACCATGAGCGGCGAACCACCGTCTATCTCCTGGGCGCTGGAGGCAAGGACATTAAAATTGCTCGTCACGCCGAGCGCGGCCGATCCGGTTTTTATTCCCGGCAAAGGTTCGCTCACCGTAAGGGCGCGCAGTGGGCCACCACTTGGCGTGAGCGCCGTCGTAAACGTGAGGTGATCATTCAGCAAAGGCAGCGCCGTCGTAAACCAATTCAATATATTGCCGGCCGACCAACTCACCCCGTCCCCCGCCACGCCGGCGGAAGCCGTATTGGTGATCCGTCCATCGGAATTGAGATGCAGGGCCTGCGCGTCGAAGGTGACGCCGGCACCAAGCAGAGCAAGTTCATAGAACAAACCGTGATAGCCAACCGATACAATATCGGTCGCGACCGCGGCTAGCCCGTAACTTACCGGCAAAGTCGAATGCCCGATCGTCACGGAAGGTTGTTGCACGCGAACCATCGACGTCAGTACTCCCGCATCGGCCGTGCGAAATCTTAAATCTAAATCGGTCATTGTGCAGTCGCCCGACACGCCGTCCTTCGGATCAACGATGATGCTCAAAAAATCGGCGGGATTCCGCTTAATATCCTTTGCGCTGAAACAATTGGTGGGCACCATCGAGGTTGTCGATACGCCCATGTAATCAAAAGGAGCGTAGACGGGACCACCCGTGGAGCAGCCGCTCCACCGCAATTTGAAACTTACCGTTTGGTCCGTTCCGTTTATCGAAAAAATATTATTCAGCAAATCGCCGGCCGGGATCGCGGTCGAACCGCCGACTTCGGGAACGATGTTACCCGGTGACGGGCAAGCCGTGGCGCCGACCAACATCAAAGAATCGGACTCGAAAGAATCGGGCAATCCGGGATCGTGCCCAACCGGCAAACTAACGCGGAACTTAACCGAAGTGTCCGCGTTCGCGTCACTCATCGAGGGATGAAGACTCCGGAAGGCAGAGTTCAAAGAGACCGCGAGGAAGCTACCGGCGTGCGTTCCGAAAGAATAATCGGCGACGGAGAGCGTGGCCCATGAGCCCGAGCCGTTGAATTCCGCTTCGACCGAGGTCACGTCACTCGCTTTGATGAAACGACCGTTCGCCTGCACGATCAATTTATGTTCGCCGTTGGTCGCGTGGGATTTCAATAAACGCACCCCCGCGTGCAAACCCGGACCGTAGACCTCACTCGCGTTGGGCGTCGTGCCGACGAGTTTGAACATCGGGGCGGCCATGGCTCCACCCTCGAGCGCGATACCGGCGTTGGTGAATTTTCCGGCGACCATCGGACAAACGATGACATCGTAATCGCCGAGCGAAGTGCCGGGCTCAAGCGGCGCGGTCAGTTCACTTAACGGCGCGGGAACTTCGCCGCCGAATTGTTTAAAACCAAATTCTTGTAAACGGGCGCACTCTAACCCATCGCCCATATCACGCAAGTCGACGTAATTTGCGCCGACGATTCGCCGTCGCGCCATCACGCGCGCCGAGCTTACGCCTTGCGCATTGGCCGCGCCGGGAAGGTATTCCCAATCGAGCGTGAGGTTTGCGCCGTTGACCGAACCGTTAAGGAAAGAGTCGTAAGTTCCCATCGTCATTGCCTTGAACGGCCCGCGCATGCCGGCTAATCCGTCGTGCCCGTTGTTCAGATTGCGATGGCGAAATATCAAATGGTCGCTAAAATCGGTCGCGCTATTCAAACACACATTGCCGGTCGAGGCCGCGTTAAATCCGGCGCCGCCCGCTTCGGGCCAAGCGTATTTAGTCGCGGTCGAGCTGGCCGTGCTTGCACTTCCGTTCCACAGGAATGGAAATGCGCCGTTGCTTCCGGATTGAAATGCGCCGCTAACGGTGATGTTCGAATTGTTCTCGAAGCACGCCGTTTGCGCCGTCGCCGCCGGCCCGAAAAAGCCGATGAAAAATTTCTGCGCACGTTCGCTTTCAAAAACCGGCATACCATTTTCAAATTGCCGGCGTTCGTACTCAGGGATATCGACTTTTAAGATACGCGTGTTGGCGGCGTCATTCAGAATAGGCGAACCGAGATGCAAGTCTTTCAGGTCGGTGAGAACTTCTCCGTTCAACACGTAATCGAAACGCGCGTTTCCATCCAGAACGAACGCGTTGAACCAGCCGTTAAACATGTATTGCGACATGATAAGCATGCTAGGTTTGCCGCCCGGTGGTTTGAACCGGGCTTCTAGGTTGCCCGTCGGACCGGTGGGCACGGCCCCGCCCTGATTCAGATAGCGCCCGTAGATGTGACCTTCGGTCGTAGCCGTACCGATCGAGACCGGTTCGAGCACAACTTCGACATTGCCCGCGGTTAAAGTTTTGGTGAGGTCGGCGTATTTAAAATCAAGTCCGCCGCCGTCAGCTTCGTAAACCGTAAGCACTTGAATCAAGCGGTTTGAACCGGAGGGAATTTCAAGTTTGAAAGAGGACGGAATCGCGCAATCGGCTTGGCCGCAACTTTCCCGGTCCCAATGCAGGTAAGCCGGCTTGCTGATCCCGCTCCCCGTCACGTTGATGATGACCGTGCTTAAGTCCGAAGACAAAGCATCTAAGCTTTCGGAAGAGAAACTAAGTTGAACGGCCGAGTCGTTCTTTACGGCGCGGGTACAACCCGAAAGACCGAGCAGAACAATGAAAATTGAAAACGTGATATTCCACAAACGCACCACTAACCCCCACGAAGGTTGACCTCTATTTATCGGTATTTTCGGGGGAAATTATGAATGGGTCCCGCTTTGAAACGGTCGCTTTGAGACTAGGCCGCTTTCGTTCCAACAACGGAACGATCGGCGTAGGCCCGACCGCGCCAAAGGCGCTGCACGAAGAGCTGCTCATCGTCCGGCGGCGGCTGGATTTTATCGCGCATGCATATAATGAAATCAACGGGCACGTTGTTGAGGATCACGCCGGGTTGCAAAACTTCGAAACCGATCGGCTGGACCGAAGCCGAAACCTTTAAGTCCACCCGGGCCGGCGCAAAAATCGCCTGCGCGTCGGTGTGTTCCGTAAAGATTTTCTGCCCAAGGGATGCCATAAGGCGCGGAAAATTAATGCCGGTTTTAGATTTACGGAAGTCAGGATTCGCGAAGATGGATTCCATACTCATCATCTTTTCTAAGCCACGCTCGCGGCACGCGCCGACGAATTCATTATTGAAATTCGTTTTCACGTACGAATGCTGCAGGACCGCCTCGGTTCTGAAATCGAAAAGCGTATAGAGGTGGATCGCCACCAAATGCTCGCGGTAAGTGATCACGGGTATAAAGTCTTGGCGGAAGAAGTCATCGGCGTTCACCGTTTTCTCCGCCTGAATATCACGAAAAACTTTGGTCCAATTGTCGTACCAGAATTTGAACGCCTGATCATACAAGGGCAGATATTGTTTAGCACAAAAGCGTGCGGGCAAGATCGTGTACTTGAATTCGGAGGCATTAAATTCCATAGCTTTTACTCGGAGAAGCGAAGTTTAAACTTAAATAGTTGAGTCTGGACGATCGGTCCCCGGCCCGGCTTTAAGTCTTTGATTTGGTCTTTTGTTTGCAGTATCTGATTCAATAAAGATTCGCTAATCAAAGGACCCGGACCCGTGCGCAGTAACCCAAAAGACGTAAAAAAACAGCTGATCGACGATTTATACTCAATAGAGGCCCAAATCGTGCGCAAAGCCCTAGCCTACCGCTGCCACGTGAAGAGTGCCCCGGCTAACCTGCTCAATCATTTGACCGCCCTTTCGGTGACAAATCTGAGCTCAATTCAAGAGAGTTTAGCCCATCTTTCGCTAACTTTTGACCTAGCCGCCCAGGGCGACGTGAACCCTTGGGACGATCTCAAATTCCTTAAGTTAAGCATGCGAAGCCTTAATTTAACCTACGCCTCCGATTTCTCGAACCTCATCGGTGACGAGGATATCGTCGAAGGCTACGACATGAACCGCCGGCAGATCTTTCGTAACTTGCGGTTTATGGAGATCACCAATTACTCGCTTATTCAGCTCTTGTCGCACGACTGGCCCATGCTTTTTCACCGGGCGAAGGAAGTGAACGATATTTTGATGAAGCAGGCCGAACAAGATCTCTGGACCGGCAACGTCACGATCAAAAGCGTCGCTCCCCGCCACGTCACGCGCGAGCTACTTTGCACCCCCGCCCAGGCCTGCGAAGTCTTTCACAAATACTTTGTCCCGCTCTATTCAGGTCCGAATCGTCCCGGCGGCGTGCTCTCGGTATGCGAAGGCAAAACGCTTGATATCGAAGTCTCCGTCGATCCCGACCGCGTCGCTTTTTTATAAGCGCACGCTTCAGATTATCTTGCCTACTCTATATATTACTTAAGCGACGTGATCTTACTTAAGCGACCTTACGGGTCGCTTTCCGTTCGTGAAACGGCTCGGCCAATTCAATTGCCGGTGGAAACGTCTGCCGCATGATCGTCTCGATGGGTTTCGCGCGATTCTTCAATATCCATTCGTTCGCTTCGCACCTGTTCAGCAACAACCCCGCGCCATCGACCTCGGTATGAAGCGCGTCGAGACTGTACCAAGGATGCGCCGGAAATAGGTGATGCTCGGTGTGAAGATTGAAATTCAACAAAACCGAGTGCGCAAACCACTTCGGATAAAAGCAGGATCTGGTGAAGCGCGCTTGATCGGTCGCGGGAAACCTCGCGTCGCCCTCGAACTGCGGCATGCCCAAATGATGGGGGAAATTGATGATTTCGACCATGTATAAATAGATGAGCAAACCGGCCGTTACCGCCACGGGTCCTAGCGCGAGGATCGAAAGCCCAAGGCTGAGCACGCTCATCGCCACGAAGAAAAGCTCGGACTTAGACTTCGTCGCTTTCCAAAACACGATGTGCTGCATGAAGGCGAGCACCGGCACCCAATTCTTCCACGACCAAATCACGAGCGCGCTCGTGCGGTAGCCGTCGCGTTTGAATTGCAAGAGGATGCGCGAACTCGGATCTTTTTCGACGTTGCCCGTCCATTGATGGTGGCGGAGGTGAACATCTTGCCAGCTGCGAAACGGCAAGAAACAAAAGATGCCGTAAACCGAACCAACCGCATTGTTCCAGCGGCGCGACGTGGCCAGCGCCGAATGGACTCCCTCGTGCATCATGCCGAACGAACGGAAGTAAAAAGCGGCTAGACCACACGCGATCAAGAGGCTTACGAAAAAACCGCCGTCGAGTGCGCGGATCCCGAGCAGCGCGGTCCAGAGGATCAGATCCCCGGCCACGTGCCGAACGGTCACCTGATTTCTAATCACGCGAGGTACGCGGCGCAAAATCTCGTGGTGGAGGGGGTTTTTCACTCCCCTTTATCGGCCGGCAGGCTTGCGGACCTAAACCAGATCTTCTCTAGTCCGCCGCCGGCAGGCTTTCGGAAAACTTCGAACCCGCTTGAAACTGGCTCCGGACAATCTCCGAACTACCTGAAAAGCATCCAAGACAGGACGAACATCATCAGGATCAGGCCCGCCGTCAGCAAAGCGGAGACGAGCTGTTGACGTTTGAGGTCGCGTTTCACGCTTTGAATCTGTTCAACGAGCTGGCTTTCCTTTTGCGCGTCGAAAGCCTGATTGTTCACCTTAAAGCGAACGTTCATCATGGCGGCGAGATCCGGTTGCGTAAGCATTTTCTGATTGAGGGCCAAAAACCACTCTAAAGAGCGGTAAATATGCGGTGGAACCCGGGATTCGTCCTTCATCCAGCGTGTCCAGGCCGAGGGATCGACCAACAAAAGCTGACACATTTTACGCCTCGAAAACCCTAGTTTTTCGCGGATATTTTCGAGTCCCCCATGCTGATCGCGAAAAATCTTGGTCTCGGCGGCATATCGCATTCGGAGGGCCGATTTGGGTGGGGGAACATCATTCAAAAATTCCAGAGCCCTTTTTCCTAGGCTATTGTCTTGTCCGGGATCCACTGTCATACGCACCTCATGCATTGTATTTCACAATTTATAATTGTGTTTTTCAATAGAACTAGTTGTGAAACACAATTCCTAGACCCACGAGGTAATGGGCCACGCTTATGTATCAATAGCCAATAAATAGCCACCTACCCGCCACCTACCGCATTTCAAATTCGACTTCGTATTATAACTATAAGTCACACCATTAAGTGCTTGATTTATATAGGATATGGATGGACGATTGAGTCTGTATTCGCGCTGAATCTAAGAAAACCTTCGCTGATTTGGTGCGTCTAATTAGATTTTATATACTTATTTTTCACACGCGAGATTGATGCAGCATGTCAAGTTCGAAACGTTACGCACTGAATAAAAACAAGTATTTGCTCGAGGCCGAAGTCGATCGGCTCAACCATATTTTGGATTCGTTCCAACTTAAGGACGCAAGAAATTGCACGCTGCTTTGGATGCTTTTGCACTGCGGAGCCCGGGCGCAGGAAGTTTTGAATCTCAGGCCCGAAGACCTCAACGTTTACGAACAGTCGATATTTATCAGGGGTTTGAAGGGCAGCAACGACCGGGAAATTCCGCTCCCCACCTGGCTTTTTCAAAAGCTTGAAGCGCAGGCGATGCGGACCAAGGGCGAGGCGCCGATTTTTCCAATCACGTACAATCGGCTTCGCCAAATATGGACGCTCTACCGGCCGGTGCATAAAAAGTTGCACGCCCTTCGCCACACGTTCGCGATCCGGCTCTTCAAAAAAACGAAAGATTTACGGCTTATTCAGGTGGCCCTCGGGCACCGAAATATCACCAACACGATGATCTACGCGGACTACATCTACAGTCAGGAAGAATTACGCAAACTGATTCTCTAAGAGGCAGATCCTTATAATTTCGATAACAACTGGTTATAATATGGAACCACGCCGACTAAACTAGATATTTTCTATAGGGCATTGGCTATGAGGCCTCAAAACTCTATAGATTGGCTCTGCCGCCAAGGAAGTTTGAATATCCCTATCTTTATTTCATTGCTTTAAAGATATTACGGTTCCTTATTTCAGATAATGAATTTTTTCATACTTGCGGCAGTTCAAGATTCTTTGGCTCAACCGGCCCGACCTCGTTCACCATAGGATTTCATTTTAACGTGTGGGGGGGTTCACATGTCCAAGGGGTGGCGTTTTCTAGCGCTCGTAGTTTTGATGATGTCTATGCCGCAGGCCTTTGCGGATAGTGCGGTGTCGGTCGTGTCTTTTCCTCGGCCCGAGGGCTTCATTAGCATCGACGATATCCAACGGATGTCGGAAGAAGAGGCCGGCAAAGTCCGCGACGATATGAACGCGGCGATCGTAGGTCTAAGAAAGGTCACCCGCCGCTCGGACAATGTGCGCATTCCGGTTGAGCGTATCGTCGAGGTGTCCCGCTACCAAACTCAAGAAGCGATGCAGGCTTTGATCATCCTCTTCAAAGAGGAGATGAAAAAGTTTAACGGCAAACCGCCGGCGACGGTCATCGTCTTTTTAACTACGCTGCAAGCGATCGGCGCGATGGGCAGCTCATCGCCCCACCGGCTACACGAAGCTTTGCTCGCGATGCTCAATGAGTTTGAAGGAAGGGTCGTGAAGACCGTTCTCGAAGGCGAAATGGGCCATACGATCAACAAACTGAAATCCGTGATTGCGAAACGCCAACAAACGCTCGTCAATTTGAACGATCTTTTGCACGCGATCGAGCAAGCCAATAACGGACCCGAAGTGGTGTTAGAGCGCGCCGAAAAAATTCTGACCGCGGGCTTGGTCGGCCAGCCGGAAGTAACGCAAGCGTTGTTGGACATGGAATGGAGAAGCGCCCTTTACGGCAAATCGCGATCGCTGCCCGACGCGATCTATTTACTGGGCTTGCCCGGAACCGGTAAGGACACGGCGGCCGAAGTTTTCGCCGACGCGCTCAACGGCGAAAAGAACAAACACAAAACCCACATGTACCGACTGCCGCTGATGAAACACCGCGCGGATCTTTGGCAGGTACTCGGCTCGTCGACCGGTTACGTCGGTTCCGAAAATTTGCCGCCCTTCCTGCAGTTCTTGGTTCACCACTCGGGCGGAAAATATAAGCTCGAAGAATTCAAAGACGGCAGCAAGACCTTAACCCGCATCATCGACAATCCGGATTGGAAGGGTGAATTGCTGCCCGGGTACACGGCGCCCAACCGCGGAATCGTTTTCGTGAACGAATTCCACAACTGGTCCAAACAGCTCAAAGATGATTTCCTAAAACAGGCGCTGGAAAAAGGCGTATTCACGATCAACAACCCGCAAGGGGGCTTGAGCGAGATTTACGTTCCGATCCGCTTCGTGATCGCTTCGAACGAAGGGATTCGTTTAACGACTTCGCGCGAAGCGAACGGTCAACGCCAGGGCAAGCCGCTGACTTACGAACAGATGGTCAGCAAGTGGGAGCAGATCCACGAGAATAAACGCGCCCTCAAGGCCGAGATCTTGGCCAGCAACGGTTCGCCGAACCAAGCCGTCGTCGGTGAATCGGCGCCCGGCATCTCCGAAGAACTGCTGAACCGTATCCCCGAACGCTTCATCATGCTGATGCGTCCGCTTTCGCCCGAGCATTTGCAACAGATCGCGACCGGCTACCTCGAAAAGCTGCGTGAACGCCTGAACGATTCGCCCCTGCTCGGTAAAGTGGAACTCACCTGGACCAACGAACTCGTCGTGGCTTTGCAAGAATACGACTACATCGCCGAAGAAAACGCACGGCCGGTGCTCGGCCGTTTGATGAGCTTGGTTGAAGAGCCGCTGCTCGACGCCGTTCGCGGCAGCAAGGTCGAACAGAACCAGAACATCCAGCTCGACATTCAAGTGAATCCCGATAATTCGCGCAGCCTCGTGATTAGCTCGGGCGACGACCGGGTCGTGAAGCAACTGATCCGCACGACGACCAAGGATATCGCCAACCCGCCGATTAGCGATGAGCGCATCGACGAGATGTCGGGTCTTGAAGAACATTTAAAAACGAATGTCTTCGGCATCGACGATGTGCTCGAAAGATTGAGCGAGCGCATCTTGAGCATCGAGAACGAAGCCACCGGCGCGAGCGCGCGGCCTGTCAACGCGATCATGCTCAATGGTTTGAGCTCGACCGGTAAAACCGAAACGGCTAAGCAACTCGCAAAGTACGTCCGTAAGGGCGACGATGAACTCGTCACCTTTGACTTCAGTCAGATTCAAACGCTGCACGACTTCAAGGTGAAGATCCTGGGCTTAAAAGACGGTCTGGGTAATCCCGTGCCTTCCGAATTCATGAAGTACTACGACCGCTCGAACGGCCGCTTCATCGTGGCCTTCGACGAACTCGCCAACGTCCGCGATATGGATTTACTGAAAGCGCTTTACGACTTCTTCCGGGAGCCGGTCGTATCGACGTTCTCCGACGGAAAGCCGCGCGCTATGGGCGGCGTAACCGTCATCATCACCGGCAACCCCGGCCAGGAAATGTACGCGCAAGTGCCGCGCACGCCGCCGATGGAAGTGCAAATGCTCGCGTGGGCCGAGATCGCCAAGAAACTGAACAACGATCCCGAAATGCAACGGAGCGTGCTCGAAAAGTTTTATCCCGAGCCGTTCATCACGCGCATCGGTCGTAACAACATCTTCTTCACGCCGCCCCATTCGTACAAATCTTTACGCCAGCTCTCGCAGTTGAAATTGGGCCAGGCGCTTAAACGCATGGCTTCCGAAGATAGCCGCCGCGGCTGGAAGGTCGTATTCCCTTCGGCCGATGAGTATTCGAAATTCATCAATATGATCATCGATGAAGGTTTCTCGCTGCGCTACCAAGGTGCTTCGATCGAGTCGTTCGTCCGGGATGATGTCGAAGAAAAGGTTAAGTATTTATTGCTTAAGAATAAAGTGCCCTCGGGTTCAACCGCCGTCTTGAAGTATCGCTCGCAGACTTCGAACGAGTCCGAGGATACGCCCGGCCACGTTTACTATGACGTGTACGTCGACGGTCAAGATAAGCCCCTCGAATTGAAGATCCGCCGCCCGCACGTCGATCGCCCCTTGGATAAAGACGAAACGAATGATTTGCTCACCGCCTTTCACGAAGCCGGTCACAGCATCATCCGTAACGCGCTCTTTAATAAGGTGTTCAAATCGACGATGATCTCGGTCATCCCGGGCATTTCGTTCATCGGCGATAAGTTCATTTACTATGCCGGCGTCGCGAAATCCGAACAGCAACGGGAAGCGTACTCGAGCCGCGACTACATGGTTCGCCACATCGCGATTCTCCTCGGCGGCGAAACCGCCGAACGTTTGGTTTCGCGCGGCAGCCGAAGCTCGGCCGGGAAATCGAACGATGTTGAACGTGCCACGAAAACCGCGCGCGATGCGATCATCAAATATGGTTTGTCGGAAACTTGGGGCCTACGCGCCGTTCCCGCCGGCACTAAAATGGAAGATTACATCGCGAGTCTTCCCGACCGCGAAAAGGTTTTGTTGAACCAAGAGGTCGACAAGCTTTTGAACGAAGGCCGAAAGCTCGCCGAACAAGTTTTGGAAGCGAACTTCAAAGACACGTTCATCCCGCTCGCCATCGACTTAGCCGAGCGCGGGGTGCTCGACGAAGAAGGGCTCGACGCTTTCTACGCCGAACGGACGCTCGTGGACCCTACGGTGATCTCGGCTTACCAGCGCACGATGAATCACGCGCGTACGGTCGGTCGCAAATGGCGGAACCTCGGTCGTACGCCCTCGGGCGAAGTGCAACTCGACGCGAGCATCCCGCTCCCGAGATTTCACGCGGATCTGAAAGCCATCGCGGAAAAAGCGAAGGCTGATCAATACGCCGAAGTCCCGTTGCCCGCGAACGCTCCGATCGGTACCAACGCCGCCGCGAGCGCCGCGGAGAACGCAAAAGAGGCCGGCCAATCGCCGGCGCAGCCCGCTTGCGCTGAATTCTTAAAAGCTAGTTAGTGTGAATGTCCTACGCGCGCCGGCTACGGCGCGCGCTCAGCCGCACTGCCTTAATGGCAGGTCACGGTCCCGCCGGTGATTTCTTTACAGATCTCGTCCAAATACAAATTAAAAAGATGCAATGTCCGCTGTTCCATCAACCGTTCGATGCCGTAGGGTTTCGTCACGAGTTGGCTGACCGACGACCGTCTCCAGTAATCGCCTAACGCGGAATCGGAAAGTTCTTGTTGTTCAAGGTGCGCCAGCGCTTCTTCGCGCATCTCGAGCGTCCGTTGCACGATCACGGTCATGTATTTATGAAGCGTCTCGCGGTCGAGGTCCTGGTGCATATTCACGTGACGGTGCAAGACTTGGCGAACCGCTTCGAACTCGGGGTAGAGCAAGCGGTTGACGTAGCCTTTCTCCCAAAGATCACGTGGGCGATGAAGATGCTTAGCCTTGTTGAATTCGCTGTGCGGGTAATCGCGTTCGGCCTGCATCTCGGCTTCGACGGCGCGGCGCTCGCCGTAAACGATCATATCTTGTTGCCATACGTGGGCGACGGCGGCCTTCGCGGCGGCCTCACGGTCTAAACCGGCTTCGAGTTGCAGATGGTAATTTTCGAGCCAGATTTTGAAATGTTCCATTTCGTGCGCGAGCGCCGCGATGGCGCGGTCACGCAACAGATCTATACCGATGACGGGTATCAAATACGATTTCGAGGTCGGATCAAGATTGACCCAGAAGTAAGGCGACTCGAAGCCCCAGCCGGCAAATACCTTTCTATCGGTCCCGGTGAGAATGCGGTTCTTCATCAAACGCACTTGCCCGCCGTTCTCCTTCACGAAGTCGATCATATTTTGCAGAACCGGATCTTGGACCGCGACGATCTCGGCCATCTCGTATTTTTCCCGGCGCTCGGTCAACTTTTCCCAGTAATAAGCGACGACCGGTTCCTCGAGTTTGCGATACGAAATCTTATGATTGAGTTCGTGATATCGGTGACTTGTCGGATCTTGCCGCCGGCGGCCGAGGTGATCCCACCAGTCGCGGTCTTCGTTCATGACCTCACGAAGCGCCGTGGCCAGCGCGCCGTTCGTGCCGCGCAAAGAATCGAAGGCCGATTCGATCACGCGCGAGAGCATCAGCAAACTCTTGAGTTCATTCTCCGGATTTTGCGAAAAATCTCGCAGCCGCGAAGGCAGCGCGGCGGTGTCGCCCGGGAGCAAGTGCAGCAGCCCGCGCAGATCAAAGGATAAGTGCAGCGCCCTTTCTTTCAGTGACGTAAGATCTTCAGGGAACAAACCGATGTCGGCCGCGGTATCGACCGCTTTCCAAAGATCTTTTAAACCCGTCAACGCGGCGATGCCGTTTTCGACTTCCGAAGCGATCATGCGCGAATGGGGATAGGGGCGTTCGCCCGCGCTGTCGAGCCAATCGCGCAAACCTTTGAACCGGCCGATCTTATTCTCGAGCACCACGCCGATTCCGTACCCACCACCGCGTGAGGTGTTACTGAATAGCCCCCCAGGGGGCGCCGTACGCAGCAAGATAGAGTTCGGGCCGGCATTGACGGAGCCGTCGGGCTTCATCATCACGAACAGGCGAAGATCGATCGCAACGTCAACGGTGTTCGTCTCGTTCGCCATTGGGAGGGTGGCGATCGGGCTGACGTATTGAATTTCGTAATCGCCGGGATTCTGTTTCACTTGCTGAAGCAACGCCGCCTTGGCGCCGGCATCCAGGTTGCGCAAAAAGAAAATTCCTGCGCCGCCGGAATTAGCGGGAGCTTTCACGACGAAGTCGTCGGGGTTTTTAAATAGAGGTTTTAACTTGTCGGGTTTAAGACTCGCCACCGGACTGGCCACTCCGCCGCGTACGGAACCTTTCGCGAGGTACTGGCTCACGATACGGAACAAGCGTTTGTCGTCGACCAAGCGCCCGCCGATATTGCTTACGTAGAGCTTACGGCTTTTTACGGCGCGCGCAATACTTCCTCGCGCGGCCGTCGGCCGCGCAGGGTCCGCGCCGATTTTATCCCACACATCTTCGAGCAAAGGCTCGCCGTGTTTGCCGCGTTCGACGCCGTCGATCGCGCCGTCCGGCCCGTAGGTCCAACGGTAAATTGCGCCCGGGCGAAGACGAAGACCCGTTTTATTCGCGAGGGCCGACAAATCGGCGTACTGCGGGCTGATTAGCGGAATCTTCTCGTCCGTACTCTGCAGGAAAAACGATTCTTCCATGCGGTTGTATATGCCGGTGACGACCGGATCCTCACCGCCGCCGGCCGTGCGTAAACGAATACTTCCCCCGGCGTCTTCGTAAAGATCGCTGCTTTTGACGAGCGGCATGCCCGTATGCTTCGCGATCGCCGCGACGTCGGGGTGCGCGCCGTTGTAAATACCCGGACTGATCACGACCGAAATGCCTTCGCTCTTCGTCCACTCACGCGCGCTGAGTTCGATCGCCTCGCGTAAAAGAGTAAAAGTGTTGTCGCGCGGCAGGTAAGGCTTCAGCACGCGGCTTACGTCGCGGTCGGCTTCCAGCAGCGAATCCAACATCTCCTTATTATTGGCGAGCCCACTCGGCGTACCTAAGTTCATTTCAAAAAATACGTTTTGCGGTTTCGCAGGATCGACGATGGCACCGTCAAAACCACTGACCGCTAAAAAAGGATATGCGGCCATCTCGCCCGAAATCATCGCCGGTTCCATGTAGATCGATTCGCGCAAAACTTTGAGCACGATCGCCGCTTCTTTTTCAGGCAACTGCGAGAGACCTAAAGATTCGGCCGTCCAGTTTTTTTGCGAATACGCTTTTTGCAAAAGCTCGCGCAACGACTTCAAGACCGGCCCCGTTGATTTGACCATACGATCAAAATCTTTTTTCAGAACGGGCGCGACGTGCCCGTTTACCGGAACGGCGACGAACTTGTCGTAGAAACCTGTTTCCGGATTACGAACTTGAAAAGACATTTCCTTGCGTGCGTGATCTTCGGTCAATCCGTCATCGACAATTTTTTGATAGTGGGGCGCGCGTTGCTTATAGATTGTGCTGAGTTCATGCAAGGCTTGATGACGCTCTGAGTTTTCAAAAACGGAATCGAAACTAATCGTGGTGAGCGTCTTGAGAATTTCTTCACAAAGTTTTTCGCTCTCCGCATCGGTCATCGCAAAGGTCGCCGGCGTAAGCGCCGCAACTGCAACGATAAGGAACGCTATTTTCAAAAATCTTAAGACTCTCTCATAATTCAGACTAATGTTTTCCATAACCCCTCAACTCTCCCACTCGCCCCGATGGGAACTTCGATCGAAACTTTTTTGTTTTCGCAGATTGACTGAATTCGATTCAAACTAATACGGTTGCTGCACATTTCGATTTCTGGGGGGCTAGGGTCAATGGAATTAATTGCATTTGCGTATGCATTTGTACGAAACGCTAAGATATCGGGCACAGTTGCCGCATTTTCACTCTTATTTCAGCTTATTCAGGCCGGCGACGTCGCCTACGCCAGGGAAACCAAGCATCCCGACGATAAAATCTTACGTGCGCAGCTCTTCAGCACTAAATTTTTAAATTTCGCGAATTCGCAGCGAGACGCGCATAAAAATCCATTGCCGGCGAACGTTTACTATAGCTCGGAGATCATGACCGACGTGATCGCCCAGGACATCATCGATCATAACTTCTCACGTCCGCTGTTTCGTGACGACCTGGCCGATCAAGCCTTAGACGTCCTGATCCGCGAAAAGGGCAAATATCCCATTCTCATCGGTGAACCCGGCGCCGGAAAAACGGCCACGACCGAATTGATGGTCTACAAAATCTTAGCGCGCGATTATCCCGAGACAAGCGCCTACCGTCAGGCGTTCTACGACGCCGTCGTGTTACGCGTGAGCGCGCGCCTCTTCATCCCCGGCGGAACCGATCTCAATTCCTACATGAACACCGTTCAGTTCATTTCCAAAAGCCTGAACCGCAAAATCATAGTGCAAATGTTCGAAAGCCAATTTCTTAACGATTACAACGTCGGCGTCTTACGCGAATTGGCCGACAAACGCGACGGTGGCGTTCCCGTCGTTCTCGAAACCGACTCGAAATCTTACGGCAATACCATCAAAAATCACCCTAGCTTTAACTCCATCTCGCGCGCCATCATGGTGCCGCAAACCTCGACCGCCGAGACGAGAGCGATTATCAAAGAGCAACTCCTTCCCCGCTTAAATGCAGAGCTGGATGTCACGCTCGACGACGATATTCTCGAGACCATTCTCGACCTAGCAAAAGATTACGGCCGCGACTCGGCCGATCCACGCCGCAGCCTTTACCTGACGGAAGAATTTGCGATCGATTGGAACCGCCGCGGCGCGACCGGCACACAGCCCACGCGTTTCGACCTCTATAAATTCGTCGCGCGCGAAGCCCGCTTCCCGGTCATTCCGCAAAACGAAAAAGAATTTTCCGAGTACATGGAAAGTCTCCGTGAGCGCGTAAAGAAACGTGTCGTCGCGCAAGATACCATCGTCGACGGCTTGATCGATCAATTTCGCACGGCGCTCACTTCGCGGATCCGGCAACACTCAGTCGCGATGATCATGGGCCCCACCGGCGTAGGTAAAACTTTGTCGGCCGAGGTTCTCGCCGAAGAATTCTACGGCGACCGTGACCGCGTGCTCGAACTGGACATGACGCAATTCGGGGATGCGACCGGCTTAAATACTTTATTCGGCGCTTCGAACGGATACATTTCGTCGGATAAAGAAAAAGGCGTCGTGTGCGAATTTCTCGACGGGCCCGGTAAGGGCGGCGGCGTTTTAATCTTGAACGAAATTGAAGAAGCGCACGGCGAGGTCTTCACCCGCTTCATGGAATTGTTCGACAAAGGTGTAGTTCGTTGCGGTGACGGCCGGTTACGGCACCTCGGTCGCTCACTCATCGTGATGACTTCGAATAAAAATACCGACCGCATCTTGTCGTACGACGCCATTCGTGGGATGAGCACGCAGGAGCTCGACCGCAGGCTTTCGCAGATCACCCAGGATCAGCTCAAAAAAGCATTCAGCGAAAAAGCATCGTACACTCAGAGCGATTCGAAGGTCGTGAAGTCGGCCGTACTCGAAAGGGTCGATCAATTTTATTTCGCTTCACCGTTGCTTCAGGAAAATGCGGTCGCGGTTTCAAATCTTGAGATTAATAAGTTCGTCGGCGCGTATAACCGCCAAAGCAAAAGCGTACTCGAGGTTGACCCGTCGTTTGGTTTTGTTTTGACTAGCGCATTCTACAACGAATCTCTCGGCGCGAGGCAAATCCGTACCGCCGTTCAGCAATCCATCTCGAACTCGGTTCAAGACTTCAAAAAGCAATTTGGTTACGATTCAAGCCGGTTGGTCATATCCGCTAAGCTTCACCCGTCACGCAAAACATCTTCGTTCATTACCGTCACGGACCCCGACACCGGGCAGGAAATCACGAATGATGGCCCGCGCGTGCCCGTGGTCAACAAAATGCTCGACCCCGAATTCCGCCAGCGCCTGGTGGACTTTGAGGCAAACCTTAAAACCGAAGTTTTCGGGCAAGACGAGACGATCGCCGCCATGGCGTCGGCCATCAAAGCGCGCTTTTTGCGCGGCGGTAAAGGCGACGTCGTCGCCGGTTTTCTCATCGGCGCCACGGGCGCGGGAAAATCGCAACTCGGAAAATCTTCGTCAAAGGCTCTCTACGGCCGTGCGGAAGCCTTCGTGCTCATCGAGATGGGCAAAGTTCAAAATGCATTGGATATGTACAACATCTTCTCGCCGCCCAAGGGCATCATCGGCTCGGACGCACCGGGCCTGGTCGAGCAATTCTTAATTCAATACCCCGATGGCGGAACGCTGATCTTCGACGAAATGAGCAACGCCGGCGGCGGCAATCCCGAAATCAAAGCCGCGATCGCCAAGCAATTCTATACGATGATCGAAGAAGGCATTTACCGTAATCCCGCGGGCAAAGTTTATGACCTGAGTAACCATCTCCTCATCATGACCGGCAATGACGGAGAGGAAATCTTTAAGGGTTTAAGCAGTGACTCATTGCTGGAGCAACAATACCAAGAAGCCACTAAAAATCCGGAGCTGGTTAAAGAACTGCTACGCAAAGCCGGCTTTACCGATGCGTTCCTCGGCCGCCTAAGCTTCGCGCAATTGATGCGCCCCACGCTCGGTGACATCAAGATCATGATCGCACGTAAGATGCTGAACCAGTGGCGCAAGGAAGTTGAAGCGCAACAACCGTTCGATATCCAGTACGATGAAGACTTCGTAAAACAAATCGGCCATCTTATGTACTCACCAAAATCGGGCGCTCGCTCGATCAGCCACTTCATCTCGTCAACCATGGGTAAGGCCGTGGCGAACGAAGCACTAAAGTTCAACTGGGAAGAGCTTTTAGAAAAAGGACAGCGGGGGCAAATCACCTTGAGCTTGGCCGTCGACAAAGTCGACACGCCTTTCTACGCAGGCAAAGAGCCTTACAAAAACAAAGCCGAGATTTACGTCACAGCCTCGCACAACGGCCAAATCGTAAGCGCCGCCACGGTTGACTTCTCCGGCTCCGCCAACTTCGTGCCGCAAGTCCACCGCGAGATCGCCGAGGCCACCGCTTATCACGAGATGGGTCACTTGGTTGCGGCCTTCACCGAAATCACCGGCAAGAAGGTCATCAAGCTCACGATCGTGCCGGAAAAAATCGGGCCCGATCTCAACGCTCTCGGTTACGCGCAACATAAGAAAGTGCCGTCGAAGGTCGAGCCGAACCGCGATTACCTGCTCGCGAATTTGGCGGGCTTACTCGCCGGCTCAGAAACCGAAATTCTTTTCGGCAAAGCACGCACCACCGGGCGCAGCAACGACGTTGAGAGAATCGGAAATCTCGCGCGCTCAATCATCCTCGAAAATCACCTCGTGCCCGAGCTCGATGCCGCGCACGCCTACGTCGGCAAGGACGGCTCCATCGTCGGCAACCTTCCACCGGGCTTACGCAAGACTTTCGATAGCTACGTCGCGGCCGCCATCGCCGATGCGCGGAAGTTAGCGCAAAAGACGATCAAAGAAAATTGGCACGTCATCGTCGCGGGCGCGGAACTCTTGCTCGAGCACCACAACCTTTCTGAGAAAACGATTGAACGGCTACTCGAGCGCGGTGAAAGCATGAAAAAGTCTCCGACGCTTAAGCAAAGGGCGTTAGCGCTCGTTGGTTACTCGGACAAAGTTCCGTTCGTCATGGACACCACGGGTATTTTTCGCACGCCCGAAGAAGAAAAAGCCGATTGCGAGAAGGACCTGAGCCGTGAGCAATAAATTAATTGCGCTCACCCTCGTGTTCTCCGGGCTTCAAGCGGCCGCCCTTAATGCCGGGAAACCGCCCTTCGTGCCGCCGCCGATCGAGGGTATTTTCGGTTCCGAATTCACGGTTACCTACGACGGTAAAGTGTCTGAGGAAAAGCGCGTCGAATTAGTGAATCACCTGCGCAAGCATTTGATCGCGGATCAGCCCGAAGGCGCCAAGTTTAAAGAACTTGTCCTCGGCTCCTCAACCAGCACGTCGAATGAAAAATTCGAATCGCCCAACAAATGGTGGCTGCAGGTAACTAAAAACCCCGGCGTAATCGAGTTTAAGAAAAAACCGATGACCATCAAAGAGACCAAGCGCTTCAAATCCGATATCCAGGATGCAATCTTCGCAAGCAGCGCGGCCGTAGGTCTTTTCCCCTGGGATTACCTCGGGGGCGGGCACCTGAATATGGACACCAATATCTTCGGCAATAACGTTCGCTTAGCCCGGAACTTCGTCGTTGATTTTTGGAACCATAATGAGCTCGCAATGGGCATCCTCAACTACGACACCAATAACGCCATGCCGTTCCAGCACTTCACCTACGATGTCCAACGAAGATTGATGGCCGTCATTCATCGTGCGGACATGGGCGGATTTACGAATACGATGAGCGGCGTGCAGGATTTTTTTTCGGCGCTGGATTATATCCAAAACAACGCGGCCAATGTGTTCGGTACCCAAGCCAAGGGTAAACATCACGATCTTAACTTCAGTCACCGCGGTCGTGTCGAGATAAGGTGCGTACGTCCCCAACCGAACATGGACGTGTGGGTGAACCAGATTGAGTTGATCGAAGGGCGTATCAACAATTACCTACGTTTGATCGAAGAGCCGATCCCGTACAAGATGCGCGTCCCCATTACCTCCGTCTTGAACATCGCCGAAGGTGACCCCACGGGCCATCGTTACGTCCCGCCGATCAATCCGCAACTCGCGTTACGTAACTTCCACCAGTACGTCACAGAGTCGCATTTGGATTGGCGCGATCATCGCGGTTACGTCTGGCCGCCGTGGGCGCGCGGCAACGTGCACGTCACCGATTTAGAGCGAGGGAGTGAACTCGAGAAATTCGAAAAAACGGAATTCTTTATTGTGCGTGACCGTATGGCTAAACTTCGCAATCGTGCGCGCACTTACTCGAAGTGCAACGCCGAACTGGTCAACTAGGTGGTTTAAGTGGGCGGCCTGCGGCTCGTTCTTATTTTAGCGGGCTTGCTCTTGGGCGCGAACTTACGTGCGGCGGAAGGCCGCTTCGGGCCCGAATTCACCTTTACGTTCGACGGAATGGTCCCCGCCGAAAAGAAGCAAGAATTCTTCCGTCATCTTCGTTATCACCTGATTAAGTTCCAGCCCGAAGCCGCCCGCTTTCAAATCGAGATTGATTTAGCCGAAACCGGCACCTCCACTTTTACTTCGCCCAACGGTTGGTCCTTCAAGGTCACCGAAGATCCGGGCGTGCTTGAAGTCACCATGGATCCCATGACGGTGGCTGAATTTAGAAAGTTCAAATCCGATATCCAAGACGCGGTCTTCGCGAGCGCGGCGGCGGTTGGACTTTACCCATGGGATTTCCTCGGCGGTGGCCACATCAACGTCGACATCGGTATCTTCGGCGGCAGCCTCCTCCTCGCCCGCAATTTCGTCGTCGACTTCTGGAGCCATAACGAGCTCGCGATGGGCATTTTTAATTACGATCCACTCAACGCCGTTTCCCTATCGCTTTACCGGTTTGAGCACATCGAAAAAATCCGTGAAGTGATCGCGCGCTCGGACGCAGGGGAATACGGCGAAGGGACGCAGGCTATCGAACGATTCTTCGCAGCCTTAAACAAAGTGCTCCGCGCGGGAACGAGCTACTTCGGTGACGGCAAGAAAGAAAAAGCGACGGACCTTAACTTCGGGCACGTTGGCCGGATCGAAGTCCGCTCGGTTCGACCACAAAAAAATATGGACGTCTGGCTAAACCAGATCGAGTTAATCGATGCGCGAATCAATAATCACCTCGCACCGATGACCGAACCGCTCCTGCTCAAGTTTGAAGTGCCGCCGCAATTTCCGCTTAACTTTAATCGTGGTCCGTTGAGTCACCTGCTCTCTCCGCCCGTGCAACCGAAGCGTGCGCTGCGCGCGTTTCACCGCTACATTCTGGAAAGCAAACTCGACTGGAAACATCACACCGACTACACTTGGCCCGCCTGGAAAATGACCCACCTAGCTGAATTTGAATGCGAGAAAGTTTTGGAGACTCAGAAGCGCACCGCATTAACTCCATTAACAAATTTTCAGCATTAGCCGCATTGCATCTTTGAAAACAAAGCCCGCAAATTACTGAACATTTTATCACAAAGTTTTTGACTCACGTTATAAACGTTCTGGACTGCGTCAGGTCGGTTGCAATCCGGAACTACTTGAGAACTTTTTGTTACTTCTTTCGGCAATTTTGTCGGTTAAATAATTATTATATACGTGTAAATAAGTATTTTTCCCGTGAAAACAGAACAATTATTTGCCCACCGTGAGCTGTCCCTCCATTTATAGGTTCGTTCACAAATGCTTATACAAAATTCGAATTTCGATCCGCCGATGCCTCTCGCGCGCGGCCGGTTTATTGACTTTAAACTTCCCTTCGCCCAAATCCCTAACTTCAACGAATACAAATTCATCAGGCGCCGCCGGCGGTGGCGTTTGAAGTTGGCAAAAGGGTTTTAAATTTTTTTAAAAGGGGAAGGGGAAAGATATGTCGAATTCTGGCATTTCTATGTCTGTAGCGCGCCTTGCATTGGCGTTCGTTTTTTTAACCAACGCAACAACCGCATTTGGGGTGCCGGCAAAACGGACTCCCCGTGCAGGCAAAGCGGCCGCTACCGGCGCAACCGCTGCCACCGATATGGTTTGCTTACAGGAACTGATTCTTTCCGAAGAACCGGAAACTTCCGGCCTCGACTACTCGATGGATGTCTTCAAGGTAGAAGAACTTTTCTACCCGGGCGAGAAAAATTTGGCTTACCGCTACCCGAGCATCGTGATGTCGGCCGCGCAAGTTTCTAAGCGTTTGATCTACCGAAATTACGGAAATTTCACTACGCCTTACATCGAAGTGCCCGAGCCCACTTACCGTCATAAAAAAGTTAGAATTTACGGTCTATTCGCGGCAGGCTCCCCGACGACCAACGGCCGGATGATCGTGGATCAATACGAAGCCACGGAAGAAGTCGTCAACTTCGTCGATGCGAAAGCCGAAGGCCAAAAAATCGGGAACATCAAGGTTTTGCAAGCCGGTCCCGGTACCGGTAAGACCGAAATGGGTTACGCACTCGATAGCGCGGCGATCAATCTCGCGGCGACGGATCCGAACTACGCCGAAATTAGCTTTCGCTGGAAAGCTCCGATCGCGGAAATCCCCTACCTCCGCCGCGCGGTCAGCGTTGATAAGTCTTCCGGAAAAATCACGCTGATCAACCAACCGATTCCGAACGACAGCATTCTCGGGCTTTTCCCGAAGAAGATGTACGAGAAAATCGTAGCTCAGGCCGCCGGCAAAGTTGAAGCCGAATTAAATATTCCGCCCTTACCCGTCCCCCACCTCGATCCGCGCAATAAACAAATCCTTCAAGCCGTAACCGAACATTTCATGCGCGAAAAAGGCATCACCGACGGCAATACGATTACCGAACGTCAATACCTCGAAATGCTCGAGCACTACGTAGAGCTTTACCGCCGCACGCCCGATTCGGTAAACGATTCGCGCATCATCCGTTACGCCGGCGAAAACCCCAACTTCGGCAAAATCTTTGCGGAGGAAAAATTGCTCACCGGTTCGATCTACGGCTCGACGCCGCTCGGCTGGGATTACGGTCAGGTCGCTCGCGCCAACCGCGGCGTTGTGTTTTGGGATGAGCTCTACCGCCAGTCCGAAGAATTCATCAATACCGGCCTCGATATCTCGCAGAACAACGTACTCAGCTACGGCGGTTCGCCCGGCTTCACGATGGATGCGCTTCACATCGGCGCAACCAACGATGAATCGGTGGATAAAATCATTAAGAACAGCTCGACCGGCGTCGGCGCGAGTTTAGATCGCGCGGATATCATTCCGATGCGTCAGCCGATTCACCCGATGCAGGCCGCGAAAATTGCGTTGTTACTGATGATGGGTGACAACAAATTGTGGGTCAAAGACCTGAACCCGCAAGGTTCAACCGAAGGCGAGTGGCGCATCGGTCACCTGAACGAAGTCATCACGCTGCCGAACGAACGCGGCGTGATCACCGGACCCGACAACCGGCTCGCCGTCAAAATCAGCCCCGGAGGTCCCGATCACCGCAGCGCCGTCGTCATGGCTCCGCGTACGCTCATCCTGATGGGATTGATCGCGGCGGGAACCCGCATCGAGACGGATACGAAAAAACTGAAAGAGCACACCAAAGACAGCTCGATCGCTTCGCTCAATCAACAGTATTTCGTTGATCCCGAAAAACGGATGCAGATTATCCTCGGCATGCTCTCGGTCGACGCACCGATCAAAGCCGAATTGACCCGCCTGCGTGACGTGCTTCAAGAGGGACGCGAGGGGATCTCGGCGCGCGATACCGAAAAATGGTTACGCGTCGTTATGGATCAGGCCAAACGTAAATATCCTAACGAACCTACCGCGACGCCGGCCATCGTGCTCGAACGTCTCAATTGGGCAATGAATAAAAAGAAACTTATTCCTAAAGGCAGCCAGGATAAAAGCACGTGGTGGAATATCGCTCGCCTTATGCAGCACAAATTTCTTGTTCGCTTCTTGCTTGATGATTTGCGCGCCATCGAAACCGGTGACCCTGATCGCGTACGCAAGCTTTACGATGACGTTGCCCGCGACATCGTTCGTTTAAGTTCGCAAGTTCGCGACAGCGCACGCGAAACGGATTCCGAAGCCTCGGTCGGAGATATCGTGCCGATCGATTGGAAGCGTTACGACGAAATCCGCAAAATCTTCGCGGACCAAAACAACGGCCAGGTGCTCGAACCGGTCGGCGCGTCCAACGAACATCTCAAAGCGGACGCCATGAAAGAAGTTTGGCAGCCCCTTTACCAAGCGGTTGAAGCTTACATCATCGAGAAAGAGCTCAGCACGAGCTTAAGCAGCGGGGTTGAGGATTACTTTGTGGGTGATAAAGAAGTGAGCCCGGAAGCCGCCAACGCCGGCATGAAGGCCGAGAGCATCATGGCGCGATTCGGTTACAACCGTCCCGCGATCATGGACTTGTACAAGATCATTAAAGATTTCCGGCGTGACCAAGCGATTCGTCAACGTCAACAGACCGTACGATAGTTTTTAAAGGGGAGTGGCATGAAGTTAGTTTTTGCGCGTGGGCTGGTCATCTCCTTAGGGCTCGCGGTTCAAATGGTGGGTGCCGGTGCAAATGCCGGCACCGTGGTTACCTCGATTTTCGATTCCCAAGCGACCTTCGAAGTCGTGACGGAAAAGGAAGCCGAAGGCGCGCTCGAACCCGGTATCTACGGCCTGTCGAAGACGACCGACGTTTCGACGCCGCTCGTTCTCGGGCAAGTCCTCGGCGTATCGAAATCTTTTAACGGGATTCAAAAGCAACTCTCCACGGGAATGGAAACCGGGCGCAACGAAAGCTTGGCCGTTATCGACGGTCGGCTTGTTCTTTTCACCCGCAACTCGCGCCCGAACGAGCCAAGCACCGTCGTGCAAATCGGCGGCCCGAAGGGCATTAGCCCCATTGATCCGTTGACGAAGATGCAGTTCGAACTCTCGCCGATTCAAAGTCTGGCGGATCTCTACGTCATCGATAAACCCGTGAATACGAAACAAAGCTTGGTCTTGGTTTCGCAACGGCAAGCGAGCCCGATGGGTGACGGCGTGACCTTCGCTTTCATTACCGACGGCCCCGCCCAACGCGGAAAAAGTTCGTTACTGAAACTTGCGGGCACGCCCTTGATGATCAACCACGACTTCCTAGACGCGATGAAGCTGGGTCAATTGCTCGGCACGCGCGACTACCACGTTCAGAACCCGCCCCAAACCGTTTACTCGCACATCGTACTTAATGCCCTCGGACATCCCCGCTACAACGATACGCCGACCAAAGCCAAATGGCGCAGCGACTTGCTCGCCAAAATCCGGACCCTTCCCATGAGCGCCGACAAAGAAAAGATGGTGCGCCAAACGAAGTGGGTACCCAATGCCTTGCCCGTCTTGGATGTACTGACCGGCCTCCCGGTCCTGCCCGCCTACCCGATCCAAATCCTTTCCCAAGATAGCCCGGTCGCCATCATTCAGCGTGAGGATCCGGTCCGAGACGTCGATCACGTCTACCTTTACCAATCGAACACTTCCGAGGTGAATAACGCCGAAGCCACTTTCGGGAAAGCGGCCGCCCGGACTGACGGTATCGCGGGCCGCGTGAACCTATCGGTCGATAACCGAAGAACGCCTTTGATCTTCCACGCCTCGGTCAACAGCGAATGGCGACCGGCACCGGAATTAACGATTCAGAATTTCGAAAGTTTTGGCCCGAACGAAGACCTGCGCGTTCCATCGTTACTCGCAAAAATCAACAACCAGTTTCACCTTACTTTCAAAAGTGAATCGGGCCTCGTCGCGACCTTCAATATCGAAAAACTGACGGGCATCGAGTTGGGGAGCGTTACGCGCCTGCACTACGTGCATTATTTAATGCCCGAAAAAGGACCGCAGTTCCCCGAACACACGCTCGTCCTTTCCTACGTTCGTGATCGTGCTTCGCGAACCGTCGCCCTCACCTTCCGCAGTGACGGCATCAATTTTATCCCCGGACGCGTCGTCTCGATGGATAAACGCTTTCAAAAAGCGGAGCAGATTGAAAAGCGTATTCTCGCTTACAAACAAGGTTTGTTTTACGATGCGCAATCCGGTGACCGCGAGGTCGCGAACCTTTACGGCAATCGCGAAAAGGTAACGGGCATCGCGCGCAGCCCTTATTTCGATATCACCAACAAGGCCCAACTCTTTTTGCGCGCCAAAGAGAAGATCGAGCTCATCAAGGGCTTAACCTGGTACTCGTTCGAACAGTTCCCGACGCTCACCAACGACGCGACCGGCGTTTACCAACTGAACCCCGACCGCACGGACCGGAAAGGCTCGGTCAGACTGGTAGCTTCCGGCCAGATGCTGCACCGGGTGGCCGATCTGCAAAAAGATACCGGCGACAACGCTCGGCTAAGACCGTTAGCCCAACTCCCCGTCGCGCCGCTGACCGAAGATGATCTCAATCTAGATTCCGACAAAGAGGTTCTCGGCGGCTACAAGGTTCTCGTCTACGCCTCAGAATCCATGAAGAACGCGACCCAAAACTCCTACATCATCGCGCTCGATCAGGACAAGATCCCGGTCTCGAGCACCAACATTCAAGTTCAAGCGCCCTTTTCGCAATTCGTGGAAGTAAACATTATCCGCCACCGGCGCGGCTTGAAAAATAACTTCACCGCGATGTTCTTCTTCCGTAACAAAGGAAAAGAGAAGAACACCGGCGGGGTTTACGTCGCGAACTTCAATGTTCGCCGCACGGCAGGTGAGAATTACGCGACCGCCCCCTTTCTCGTGACGGCGGGTTCCAGCGGTTGGATCACGCGTGATGAAATTGATCCCGGCTTGATCAAGTCCCGGGTTGTCTTCGACGCCAACGGCGCACCGATCTGGTTCGAAAATCCGCACTTAGATAAAACCGACGAAGATTTCACCGTGGTGCGGCTGGATATGGCGAACCAGGGCCGCAGCACGCTCGAGCAGCTCACCGCCGACGTTAATTTCAACGAGACGGTCGCCGACTCCGAGCTTCAGAAGAGCACGCTTTCCGACTGGGCGATTTATTTTCCGGATAAAATCGCGAAGCGCCGCCCCGACCTGAAACTTTCGATGGAGACCAAAAAGGAAACCAAGAAAGAGACCGAAGCCCGCGAGAAGAAATTCGCCGAAACCGAAGCCACCTTCCCGAACCTCTATCAATACCTCGACCAAATGGTTGAAGAGAGCACGAAACCACGCGCCACCGTCCTCCTAGTAGAAAAGGATATGAAAGCGCAGTTTTTGGAAGGGATGTTCGATCGTTTTGCCAGAAATCGCGGCGGACAGTTCGCGTTTACAAACGACGGTTTTAATTTTTTCATGCTCCAACAGGAATCGACGCCGGTCAAATACCGCCAAGAGATGGTCAACGTCGTTCGTAAGTCGGGCAAAAAACTTCTGTTCGTGGACGGTAAGGATCTCATAAGCGCTCAACAAGCCTCCGACGCCGACGGTGAAGAAGAAACGAAAGAAGACGAAGCCGCAAAAAAAGAGGAACAGGAAGCGGACGACAAAGAAGAAGAGGCCGAGAAAAATGGTCAGGTCGTTAAAGCTTTCTCGGAAGAAGACCCCGAAAAAGCCGGCCGCAAACCACCGGAAAGATTCACCGCGCCCTTGATTCGCATGCTCGCCGCGGAAGGCAACGACAAACACGTTACTTCCGTCGATCAGGTAGCCGATCTCCCGCACCGTTTGCCGATGGTAGTGGTCATGACGCCTTACGAATGGCGCCGACTACACGAAGAGAACACCGAAGACGCACGCGCTTACCTCGATAAACGTTTCCGCGTGGACGCAAGATTTTTAACTTCGGGCTGGGCCGTCTGGTCACCGCGCTCTTCACGGGCTAAACCGGAAATCAAACAGATCGCCGGTGCGGGCGTATCGCTCGACGCGGTTCGCGTGTTCGACCAACTCAATACCGTCCTGATGGACGCCGTAAATCCCGAGAAAAAACCTAAACACCAAATTTTAATTTATCCCGACGAACTCGGGCCGCTCATGGAAAAATTAATCTTGGGCCGGTGGGCCTCCGAATCCGCGGCGATGAACACGCCTTGGAATCACCGCAATTCAAATCTGGCCTTACTCCGCTTACCCAAACCTAAAGACGGCGCAAAAATCACTCAGCAAAGCGTCTTTGAAAACTACGGCGGCTTAAAGGAGATTCGTAAATCGAAGAAGCCGGTTGTCCTCGCCCAGATTAGCGATATCAATCAAATCGGCCGCCCCGAGTCCGAATCGGGTTCTTCAACCTTTATGTTGCGCGATCCAAGCGCGGGCGCGACGGCCGGCGATTTAAAAGTCAGTAACGGTGAAGACGCCGAGGTCGACAGCGGCACGAAGAGCAAGAACCCACCGCACCTGCTATGGATGATGGCGACCGAGGGCTCGAAAATTCAGCCCACGCTCAGTAAAGATTGGTCCGTCCGTGACGACGCACCCGCCGAGACATCGACGATCATTTACGGCACCGAGGGTGAGTTCAGCCGCCTCAAAGGAGAGGTTGGATTTGAATCGCGCTTCGGCAGCCTAATCGACGCATTCGAAGTCATCCATCTGCAAGAGCCGCCGGTAGAGTTACGCCGTCAGCTCGTGCGTGAGATTTTCTCACGCCATCAATTACGCAATCTCGATCTCACTTTTAAGGTCGGCGATTCGGCCCCAAGATCTGAACCGAATGATCTTGTCTCGATCTTAATCTCACGCATCGAGCAGCAAGCCTCGGTCGCCAACCAAGATCCGACGACGGCCTTTATTCGCGTTTATTCACTCATTCAGTCGTTCGTGAGTGAAGATCCAACCTTGCGCGAGACCCGCGTGGTGGATAAAGCCGCGGTCGAGCGGCTGCTGACCTTCGTGTTTCCCACCGGCCTGAAGCCCGCGAGCCTGCCGCCGACCCATCCGATCAACATCGTCAAGGACACGACAAAAGCGGCATTGAGTTGGCAAAAAACGGGATACCGCGGTTACGCGGATCTCAAACGGCAAATCCTCGAACAATACTTCTCGCAAACGGAATCGGTACAGGATCCGGGGCGCCCCGTGCGTTTCTCGACCATCCTTTTCGGCCCGACTTCGACCGGTAAGTCGTACTTGCTGCAAACTTTGTTCGACATGCTCAAACTGCGTCCGCTCGATGCGCATAACCCGAGCTTCCGCGAAGTCGATTACTACTTCATCAAGGTTCACGAGCTGACCGACGCCGACGGCCACATGTCGGTTGAAAAGACCCTCCTCCGCGCGGAGCAATTGCTGTGCAACAATCCGCAAGCGCACATCGTTTTCGATGATTTGCACAAGGCGGAAAGTTCAAAAATGCTTCGACGAATCATCGCGTGGATGTCGGCGATCTTTGACGTCGGCACGAAAGGCATGATTTCGTTCCGCTGCAACGAAAGCGAACGTCGTGAAGTGCCCGTCATGAACATGGGTCTGCACATCACCGTCAACCCGACCAGCGATCAGAAGATGCGCGAGCGTGTGCGCGGCAAAGATTACCTCGAGACCGAGATCTTAGCGGGTTTATCTAAAGACGATTTTATTCTTGAGAGTTCGTTCCTCGCCCGCGTGACCGCGAAGTTCAACATGGAGAAATTCCCGGCCGGTGCGAAATTCGCCACGCTGATCAACGACGCGCGTAAGGCCAGCCAATCTGAATTCATCTCGAAGGAGGCTTTGGTCATGGTTTCGCCGCTCGCGGTGCAAAAACTGGTCGACCGCTTCGGCGACGCCAACGCACGTGAGTTTTCGTCGAACGCGACCGTGGCGTTGATGCAGATCAGTCACGATTTACCTAAGTCGCCGGTCTACATCGTTGATCTTAAAAATACCTGGAAGAGAAAGCTGCTCGATAAAGATATCGGCGGATTTGATCCCACCGGCGGTGCCTTTTCGGCCATTCCGATGGGCGGCGCCGAAGTGAATCGCGACACGGTTAAGAAAGCGATCCAGGAGATCGTGACCTTCCGGGCCGTTGACGGCAACAACGCCGGCTCCATGCTCGACTTTGTTTCGTTCATCGTCGACGGCTTCCGAATCCACGCGTACCAAACGATGCTCGACGGTCTCATGGACGACGAACAGCTCAACGGAACGCGCGCTTCGCAACAGCATTTTATCGGCGAAATGTTGCTTGCGACCTACGATTCGCTGGTCGAGTGGGGAACGATACCGCTCAATAATTTGAGCTTGCACCCGCGTGACCTTGGGTGGACGAGCGAAGGAAAGATCCCGGAATTCCTAGAAGCCTTAAATGAACGCAGCGAGAAGCAGGATTCCGATCGCAAATTCTTCCGCTACGGTTTCACCGCGCGCGGGGCTTCGGCCGCAAGCGACGCGATGGACTCGATCGAAGAATTAGACAAGCGTACGCTCGATGTCTTGAGCGAAACTTCGCACGAACTGCGCGAGGTTATGCTGGATCTGATGAAGGCCTACTTCCGGGTGCAAAGCGTTCAGCATCTGCCCAAGACGGGCGACTGGTTCACCGCCCTGCCCGATCTCGAGAAAAAAGGCACGGCCGAAGAACCTGGCCTTTCGCAGTTGCGCGAGAACCTTTACCAAGCCGGTCAGCGCATGACCGCGATCTACGGCAAGTTTACGGGACGCCTTTTTGACCCGGAGCTACTCGATCACAAGATCTCGAACGACCGCGTTCGCGAACCTTTGGTGAAGATGAGCAGCTATGATCAGGCCCGCTTATTCTTGCAAGCCTTGGACAAAGCCGTCGTCTCGTTACCGTGGGGTAAGATGTCGCACTTCGCGTGGGCCAACATGAAGGAAGCCACGCAAGACAGCAACCTCGGTCACCTTCCCCGGTTCCAACAATTGTTGTTTAAGAGCGAATTCTCGCCCTACGGAACGGTCACCCCGGATTCTATATTCCAGTCCGTTTCGGGTAACCCGCTGTACAAGAATCTGACCGCGCGCGAACGTAAAGTACGCCGCGAGAACTTCGATCGCGATTGCGACCGGCTTTTACTCTCCGATGACAACATCATTCCCCTCCCCCCACGTGAAGGTGAAGCTCGATGATAAACTTGCAAAGACTTGTTTTCGCATTCGTTCTTGTCTTATTGCCGCCCGCAATTTCGTTTGCGGCCGACGACGACAAGCTTGATCCAAAGATCGTGGCGCAACCCGAAGTCGAGGTCGATTTCGATCAGCTCTTCGGTAAGCAGCGGATCACCGCCTGCGAGATGGATTTAAAATCCGGAAAAACCACGCTCATCTCGAGCGGACGCGATGAAGACACCTTGCCCAAGTACATCGAGTACGTGCACAGCCTTACCAAAAAAGGCGGGATGATGCATAAGCTGGGGATGGAACTTCCGCCCCACGTATTTTTGTTTATTCCGGGTCAACTCGCCGGCGTTTTGTCGGCGATGAACATGGTCCCCATGGGTCACCACCACGACGGCGCGCGCGTGGCGCAGGGGCAATCGGTCGCGAGCGGTATCCTCGAGTTGGTGTTCCCGGGTGGACAACACTCTTTTTATCGCGACGATATGAACGCGTATCAACAGCTGAGCATCATCAACCACGCCTACTTGGGGCACGCATGGTTCGCCGTGCACAGTAAGTATTCGGCGGTTCGTACGGCCGAAGCGATTAGCGATTCGTACAAGCTCTACGAAATGATGGAGCGTGCGTACCTCGAGCACGACCCGGTAGAAGTTGCGGAATGGTACTCCTTCCTTCTCGCGCTCGAATGGGATCAAGATACGATCAAAGGCGTCGAAGAGTCGCCCGAGATGTTTCGCAAGTTCACGGACGCGAACCGGCTCAAAGAAAACAAGCAACGCTTGTTCCAAGTTCCCCGCACCCGTAACACGATGGCTTACCTCATTTCTGATTTGCCGAACGATTTGCCGAAGTGGAAACTCGACATGGCCCGCCAGTTCGAGCGACTTCGCCGCTACATTCCCGGCGCGATCAACACGAAAAATATGAACGAGGGCTGGTCGGTCTTGATGCAAGAGATCGGGCAGGCGCACGCCGACGTCGGCCGTGATTTTCCGCACCATATGGAATATTGCTGCTTGCTGAAGGGCATCGGTACGGCCAGCGGCAATCTCGGTCGCGATCTGACGAACCCGTACTACATCGGGTACGAAGCCTGGAAAATCGTACGTGAAAATTTCCACGTCCGTCCCGACATGTTCAACAAGACCCTGATCGAGAAAGATAAAGCCTTCATCGCTTGGGCGACTAAAGAGCTCATCAACAAGATGGATGATCGCGACTTCTTCGCCTACGCGCTTTCGGACAAATGGATTCTACGTAAGAATTTAACTTTGACCCGCAACTTAGGGCTCTGGGATCCGCTCGAACGCCCGGTCAACGGTGATCCCAATCAGTTCAAACCTCCCGGCAAAGTCGAAAACGTCAGCAAAGATCCTGCGCAGATTCGCCGGGCGCTGATTCGTCACAAAGAAGATTCGTTACTGCAGATCCCGACCGCGGCGGTTCGCCCCATGCGCGAGCGCGGCGGGGTTTTTGAACTCGAGATGATCGACGGCTTGGGAAAATTCCAGCCGCTCAAGACACGCTCGATGGTCGCGAAACTTTGGACCATGAGCCGCATGCTGCAAAAACCCGTGGCCATGGAATCAACTTACATCACTAAAAAAGTTGAAACGGTTTGGGAAGGCGGCTGGGACTATTGGCTCGGCCAGTGGGTCGACAGGCTGTACCAACGCCGAACGGAAGCTCCCGAATTCTTGCGCATTCACACGACGGTCTACCCCGAAGGCCGCGTGGAAACGCGCAAAGTCTATCGTAATAAGATCACCGGTCCGGCTTCGGTCGAAGATCCCGACAAATATAATATTGCACCGCCGGCGGCACGGCAGTTCGAAGCCTTCCCCGACGCCACGGAACGCTTTCAAGGTTTCCTCGACGAATTCTTGGTGGATTGGCACGCCGATTACGATCTAGACGAAGCGATCGCTCGCGTTCCGCGCTTGGGTCAAAATGATCTTCTTAAGTTTTGGACGACGACCAGCTCAATGGGCGACGGCAACATAACTTCGAGTGATAACATTTCGACCGAAGTTTTCGATCACAGCCCGACCGTTCCGCGCGCGCTGCACGAATATCACAAAAAAGTGAGTTCGCGTCTCGCGCCCGCGCTTAAAAAAGCGCTCTTCGGTCGCGGACGGCCCACGGTACGCAACGGTAACCTGCGCATCCGCGTGCTGCCCGAAATTCCGGCGTTCCAGTACAACACCACGCTCGACGGTAAAAAGCTTTGGAAGAATCCCTCGTCCTTCAGCCCGAAGGGTCCGATGGATTGGCTAGCGAAACAACCGATGATCGCGACGCAAGACGTGCGCGGCCCGTTGATCAACGACCTCATGCAAGCCGGTAAGGTTCCGAGCGCCGTGTTTGAAGAAGTGAACCGCACACTCTCGGAATCCCATATTTCCCCGGCTAATTTCATAAGCCTTCTGCAAAGGATTTCGCCGCCGAAGAAGGCGATCACGACCGCGGCCGCCGACGGCACGCTCGACGACGAAGAGCTGGATATCGACGGCAATCCGTCGCCCGAAGGCGACATCAACTGGGGCCCCGGCAAGCCGCCACAGGGTGAAGGCAAACCCGACCAAGACGGCGAACCCGCCGAACCGCGCCCGGGCGAAGATCCCGCCGACGGTCACGGCGGCGATCCGAACGATCCCGATTTCGTCGACATCCCGCCCGGCATTTGGGGACGCATACTCTCCGAAGAAATTGAGCTGCCGAACACGCGCCCGCTCGATGACGACGACAATCGCCGCACGAAAGTTTTGGGCAAAAAAGCCCGCCGTAAAGCCGGCACCGCGCGACCCGAATTGATTTCGCGCGAAGCGTTTAAGCTCGGTATCTCGGACTTACAGAATGAATCCGAGTTCGACCACCCGGACGACATGCTCGACGCTTTGACCGAAGATCCGCAAGGTACCCACGCACGTGGTTTCCGCTTGCTGCGCGAACAAGACTGGTGGGTCAAGGGCACGCGCTATAAACCAAATCCGGATATTAAAGCCGTGATGTACATCGTCGTGGATTTATCGGGCAGCATGAGCCAGTGGTTCAATACCGTAAAAAAGATGAGCGTGGACTTACGCGCGCTCCTCCAAGCGAAGTACCCGAGCGTTGAAATCCGTTACGTGCCCTTCGACGGCGACGCCCACGTTCTCGAAAACGTCGATGACCTGCTACGTATTCAACTCGCGGGCGGCACAAGCTACGGCAAAGCCTTCGGCGCGACCCACAAGCACATGGACGCGAACTTCCCTTACTCCGAGTGGGATCGCTACGTCGTGGTGCAAGGGGACTTGATCGATTTCCCGAGCGAACCGGATCTCGACAACTTCAAGAAGATGCACGAACGTGCGCAGTACACCGGCGTCTTGCACACGGGCGGTTGGGACTTCGGGGGCGAGGAAAGCTACTCGGGAATGTTTCAACAGAAGAAGATCGACGATCCGTTCTTCGGTTACGAGAAGATCGCGAGTCCCGGGGACTACGCACCTATCATTTACCGCGATTTGTTTAAGAATCCGCCTAAGGAACAGTAAGCTCAGGCTCACGGCTTAAGCGAAAGGCAAAAAAAGCCGGCGGGTGGGGTCCTGCCGGCTCGAGTGGGGTCATCCATAGGGGGTATGGGGGTCTATGGAATCTTTTAAATATAAATCAGGGACAACTTAATTAGTTAGCGATCACCGTGTAAGGGGTGGCCGCGCCGATGCTGTCGAATCGGCGGTCAACGACGGGAGCGCTTTCGCCCCAGCCGACTTCTACATCCACGAAATCGATAACCTTCGCGCGCTCGGCTTCCGAGTCACCGTTCAATACGGCTTGCGAGGCTTGCTTATCGATGTCTTTGTGTAACGTCGTGCGGGTGTTGTTGTTGTCGTTGATCATCTTGTTGAAGTCGATGCGGGTTGACGTCTTTAAGTCGGAAGCGCCCGCGAAGGCGGAAGAACCGATCAAAGTGAGAACCAACAAACTTGCGATCTTCATCTGTGCTTTCATAAACAAACCCTGTCCTTCGTTCAAATGCTTACTAACCTACTTAGCAACGGGGGTGCCAGCACGGCCGAGGGGTTTATGAGACTTGGGCCAAAAAGCTGTCGACGATCTTTACACCGCCATCGCCACCTTCGGCACATGTACAACGGTTAGACAGCGCTTGTTCATCTATCGCCGCTAACCTATAGGTTTATGGATCATTTCATCGCTGAGTGCGAGATGCGAAACGCCGCTCAAACCGTAGGCGGTTGCCTCAAAATGAGATTTATTTGCTCAAGGCCAATAGAGCAGGCCCAGCGCCACTTCGCCACCCATGATCATGGGTGTCTGATTGAAGAATCCTAATACACGCAGCTCCGCGAAGGCCGAAAGCGAGCGCACCATATCGAACTGTCCGCCCACGATCAATTGGCCGCCGACGTAAGTGGGCATATCTTCGGTCGCGACCGCGAGTTTGTTGCCGCCTAATATTAAGTTCGATTCAATCGTCCGGCTGACCTCGGCGCCTAAACCGAAATAAAAATTTGGCTTCGTCAGCGGTGTCCAAACCTTTTGGAGCGTGAAGGAAAGCATCGAGTGTTCAAGCGTCAGTTCGCGCGGCGCCGCGCCCGGCACGTCGGTCATCGCGGTGCTTGCGTAATCCGTTAAGCGGTAAGCAAAAATCAAACGCCAGAAATCCGTCGCGCCGTACTGGGCCATCAGAAACGGCGAGAAACTTCCGCTCGTAAAATCTTTCGTGGAGTACTGAACCTGATCATCGGTTTCAAATTCTTTACCCGAATGCATGAGGTACGAATACATTCCGCCGCCGCCGAACGCGAACTCCCCGCGCGAACTTAAAACTTCGGGGCTGTCGAGATCGGCGGTGTAAACGTAGCCGACCTTCCAAGTCCCGCCCCGCTTCACCTGAACCCGGGCAAAGCGCGCACCGCGCTGGCGAACGGCGATCTTTTCGCCTTCGGTGGTCATCACCAGCAGCGAAGCCCCCTCTTTCGGGGCCGCGTACACCGGAATCGATTTTGGCATATTGAGCCATTCGATCTCGGCCGCAACGGCGCCGGCGTCGAGCGCGATTGTGAGAATCAACGGCAAAATAATGGAGAATAGACATCGCATGCGTTCCACTAGTTTATGGACAAACCCTCCCGGCGACACGTTTGATTTGCCCCCCTTGACTGCATCGCGCCATAGATCTAGATTCGGCTCCATGAAAAACCGCGCGAACCCGACCGAAATTGTACTGAAGGACCTCCCCCTAGACGGCCGGGACTTCACTTACGTCCGTGAAACCGGCGAATTAAACGAAGCCCTGAAAGATTTGATTCACGACAACGATTACCAGGTCAAATTCCGCCTGACCCCCGTCGGCAACGCGTACAGCCTCAAAGGTGAGATGACGACGCAGATGGACCTCCAGTGTTCGAAATGCGCAAGCGATCTGAAATTCCCGGTCGCCGCGAAATTAAACGAGCTGATCGTGGTTGAAGAGCCGGTCGGCAAAGGCGACCAATTTAGCCGCGCCAATCACGCTCACGAACTCCAGGACAGTGGGCCCGATTACCTCATGCTCGAAAATGAAGGCTTTAAAGTCACCGATTACATTCACGAAGTGGTCGCCTTGGCCGAGCCGATTCAGCCCACTTGCCCGCCGGAAAATGCCGCCGAATGCGCCACCGCTCTACAGAATATCGAGCGCGATTGGTTGAGCGTCGGCGAAGGTGCCGGCAAGACAATCAAAGCGAACCCTTTTCAAGTCCTTGAAAAAATGAAATTAAAGGGTTGATTTCGCTAACTTAATGAATAAAACTGCCGCTCTTTAAACGACTTAACATTAGAAGAACTCAAACTTGAGTTTTTCCCTAACATAAAGAGATCCCAAGCGTGGGATCTCTCCATATCAGGTGACCTATGCCAACTCCCAAGAAGAAAACTTCGCGTTCACGCCGTAACATGCGCCGTTCACATGACTTCCTGAATCCCGCGGGCTCACAAGTTTGCCCGAATTGCGGCGCCATCGCAAAACCGCACCACATGTGCATCTCCTGCGGCCACTACAAAGGCCGGGAAGTTGTAACGGCTCAAGCTTAAGCTAGGCAAAGGCCATAGCTATGACACAGTTCCGATCACGTATCGCGGGCACGGGTTCCTTCCTGCCCGAAAAGATTCTTACGAACGCGGACCTCGAGAAAATCGTTGAGACCAACGATCAATGGATCGTCGAGCGTACGGGAATAAAAAGCCGCCATATCGCCGCCGACGGCGTGAACACCAGTGACCTCGCGCTCGAAGCCGCCAAACGTGCTTTAGAAGTCGCGCAATTGACCCCCAAAGATTTAGACATGATTTTGGTGGCGACCGTTTCGGGCGACCAACCGATGCCCAACACCGCCTGCATCTTGCAGCATAAGCTTGGCGCGGGCCAGTGCATGGCCGTCGACATTTCGGCCGCCTGTACGGGTTTTGTTTACGGGCTCACCATCGCCGATCAATTTATCCGCACCGGCACTTACAAAAATATCCTGGTCGTCGGGGCCGAAGTTCTTCATCGCTACATCAACTACAAAGACCGCGGAACCTGCATCCTTTTTGGCGACGGCGCCGGGGCCGCGATCATCACGCGCGCCAAAGAAGACGAAGATTCGAAAGTCTACAGCACGCATCTTCACGCCGACGGTTCGATCTCGGATTTGTTCGTGTTGCCCGCCGGCGGCTCGGCCATACCGTTTTCGGCGCGGGTTCTTGAAGAAGGCCTGCACTACGTACAGATGAAGGGTCGCGAGATTTTCAAACACGCCGTACGTACGATGTCGCACGCGTGTGATGAAGCGTTAACCCACAACAACATGACGCCCGATCAAGTGTCGTGGGTGATTCCGCACCAAGCTAATTTGCGCATTATTGAGGCGGTTGCGAAACACTTTAAAATCCCGATGGACAAAGTCGTAGTCGAGATTGAAGATACCGCAAACACCTCCGCCGCTACGGTGATCATCGCTTTGGACCGCGCCATTCGCGACGGCCGTATTCAGCGCGGACAAAATTTATTGCTGACCGCATTCGGCGCGGGGATCACGAGTGGTTCGGTCTTATTAAGGTATTAAACCTTAAATTGAGGTACTCATCCTATGTGGACGTCGTTGTTTCCGGGTCAAGGTTCGCAAAGCCCGGGCATGGGCAAGTTTTTAACGACCGAATTTTCCGTAGCTAAACAAACTTTTGAAGAAGCCTCCGACGCCATTCATCTCGACATGCGAAAATTATGTTTCGACTCGGCCGAGTCCGATCTTGCGCTGACCGAAAATACGCAACCGGCGTTGCTGCTCGTCTCAACGGCCACGCACCGGGTCCTCGAAAAGGAATTCGACTTCGTACCCGTCAATGCCGCCGGGCACTCCGTCGGTGAATACGCGGCCGTGGTCGCCGCCCATGCCTTAAATTTTAGCGACGCGATGAGGGCCGTGCGTCAGCGCGGGCTCGCCATGCAAGCGGCGGTGCCCGTCGGGCAGGGCGGAATGAGCGCCGTCATGGGTCTCGAGCCTCAACAAGTTTTTGAACTCTGCGCCTGGGCCGAAAAACAAACCGGCGACGGCCCCGTACAACCCGCGAACATCAATGCCCCGGGACAAATCGTGATCAGCGGTAAAAAGACGGTGCTCGATTGGCTCGCGGTCAACTTCAAGCCCGAAACGCTCGGCATAACCGGCCGGGTAAAGTTCATCGCGCTTAAAGTCTCGGCCCCGTTTCACTGCTCGATGATGAAACCCGCCGAAGAAAAAATGGCGGAAGTCTTAAGCGAAATGAAATTTTCGAATGCACGCTTCCCGGTCATTCAAAACGTCACCGCGCAACCGGAAACCAACGCGAATGAACTACGCGCCAATCTCATCAAACAAATTTCCGCGCCCGTCCGCTGGATCGAGTGCGTTGAAAAGGTAATCGGCCTGGGCGCAACCCGGGCGGTTGAAGCCGGTTGCGGTCGCGTGCTCGCGGGCTTGGTTAAAAAGATCAATCCCGAAAAACTCCCGGTCCTCAATCTGAATTCACTCGATGACATCAAAACTTTCGAAACGGCTTACAAAAATCAGGAGGGGCTATGAATCTTAAAGGCAAACGCATCGTCGTCACGGGAAGCAGCCGCGGAATCGGCGCCGGCCTCGCCAAAGCTTTAGCGGGTTACGGCGCGCGCGTCGCGGTCACATTCTCATCCAACGCCGCTTCGGCCGAAAAAGTCATGGCGGAGTTGCCCGGCGACGGCCACATGCTCATCAACCTCAACGTTGCCTCCGGTGAATCGGTTGAAAAAGCTTTCGACGAAATCCTAGAAAAATTCGGCGGGCTCGACGGCTTGGTCAACAATGCGGGCATCACTAAAGATCAGTTGCTCATGCGCATGAAAGATGAAGATTTTGATTCGGTCATTGCGACAAACTTGCGCGGTGCTTATCTTTGCACGAAAGCCGTTATGCGCCCGATGATGAAAGCGCGTGCGGGCTCGATCGTTAACGTTTCGAGCGTCGTCGGCCAAATGGGCAATCCCGGTCAAAGCAACTATTCGGCTTCGAAAGCCGGGCTCGAAGGGTTCACGCGCTCCGTGGCGTTAGAAATTGCTTCCCGAAACATCCGCGTAAATGCGGTCGCGCCGGGTTTTATCGTTACCGATATGACCGAAGCCCTCGATGCCAAACAAAAGGAGACGATTCAGTCGAAGATCCCGCTCCAACGTCTAGGCAGCGTGGACGATATCGCGCAATCCGTCGCCTTTCTGCTTAGTGACGCATCGCTCTACATCACCGGTCAGGTTCTGCAGGTCAACGGCGGGCTTTACATGTGAGGATCAAAGACGGCGTCACCGGGCGCAACATGCGTTAAGGTGGCGGGATCACTGTACATCGATCACTTTTCTGGGATATAACGTCCGTTCGATTGAAATTTAAAAACTTCCATAAGGAGAAGGTATGTCTCTGCAACCCAAGGTCTTAAAGATTATTGAAGAACAACTCGGTGTAGATCCGGAACGCGTTAAGCCCGAATCTTCATTCATCGACGACCTCGGCGCCGACAGCTTGGACATCGTCGAGCTCGTCATGGCGATGGAAGAGGAATTCGAAATTGAAATTCCCGATGAAGACGCCGAAAAATTGCGTACCGTCTCAGACGTTATGAAATACTTGGGCACCAAGGGTAAAGTCTAAACAAGATTTTGTTAGTGAACTGCCCGTGATTGATTCGCGGGTTTTCCAATGGTTCTGCCGGCGGATTTTCTTCAGGACCACGGCCATAGACCCAGTCACGGAGGATTTTTGTGAGCAAAAACATCTTTACCCGTCCCACTGAGCCAGAACGCCGCGTGGTCGTCACCGGCATCGGCCTCATCACTCCCCTCGGCATGACGTTAGATGAAAGCTGGAACGGCCTCATCAACGGTAAATCCGGAATTGCACCCATCACCCTCTTCGATGCGGCCGCCTACGACGCGCGCTTTGCCGGTGAAGTAAAAGGGTTTGATCCCGATCAATTCGTTCCTAAAAAAGAACAAAAGAAAATGGATCGCTTCATCCAGTTCGCGCTCGCCGCGACGAAGATGGCGATGCAAGACGCTTCGATCACCGAGATGAGTGACGAGCAAAAAGACCGCGTCGGCACGATCATCGGCGTCGGCATGGGCGGCTTGCCCTACATCGAAAAACAATACGACATTTTGAAAGAGCGCGGGCCCGGCCGGGTTTCGCCGTTCTTCATTCCCTCGGTCATCACGAACTTGGCTTCGGGTCAGATCAGCATGACGTACGGGCTCAAAGGTCCGAACTACGCGGTCACCTCGGCTTGCGCTTCGGGCGGTCACGCGATTAGCGAATCGGCCGACTTCATTCGCCAAGGCAAATGCGACATCATGATCGCGGGCGGCTCGGAAGCCGTCGTCACCCCGATGGCGATGGCGGGTTTCGCTTCGATGCGCGCGCTCAGTACGCGTAACGACAATCCCCAAGCGGCTTCACGTCCGTGGGATCGTGACCGCGACGGCTTCGTGTTGAGCGAAGGCTGCGCGATTCTCGTGCTCGAAGATTACGAACACGCGGCCCAGCGTGGCGCGCGTATTTATTGCGAGGTCGCCGGCTACGGGACTTCGAGCGACGCCTATCACATGACCTCACCCTCGCCGGGCGGCCGCGGTGCCGCCGCCGCGATGACCGCGTGTTTACAAGACGCGAAAGTGAATCCGGAACAAATCGATTACATCAACGCGCACGGCACGAGCACGCCCGCCGGTGATGAACTTGAGACGGAAGCGGTTAAAAAAGTTTTCGGCGACCACGCGAAAAAACTTTGGGTTTCGTCGACCAAGTCGATGACGGGCCACACGCTAGGTGCCGCCGGCGCGATCGAAAGTGCGATCTGCATCAAAGCGCTGACCACCGGCATCGTTCCGCCCACGATCAACCTCGACAATCCGAGTCCCGATTGCGATTTAGACTACGTGCCCAAGACCGCGCGCGAGAAGAAGATGAACTACGTGTTGAACAACACCTTCGGTTTCGGCGGCACGAACTGCAGCGTTCTTTTTGGCAAGATATAGGGTATTAAGGGGCCTATGATTTCCGAATCCAGCCCCGAAAAAGAGTACAAGACCATCTTCATCGCGAGCGATCACGCCGGCTTAGAGATGAAACTTCATCTGATCGGCCGCTCGCCGTTTCTCCCCTGGAAAGATTTAGGCACATTCTCCGCCGACTCGGTCGATTATCCCGATTTTGCCGAAAAACTTAGCCTCGAAATGAAGGACCGCCTCGACGACTCGATGGGCGTACTGATTTGCGGCAGCGGTCAGGGCATGGCCATTCGCGCCAATCGTTTCCCCTGGATCCGCGCGGCCCTCTGTTGGAGCGCCGAAATTGCCGAACTTTCCCGCCAGCATAACGATGCGAACGTGCTCTGTTTAGCGGGCCGGCATACGCCACTCTCTTTGGCCGAAAAAATCCTCCACTTATTTTTACACACGCCCTTCGAAGGTGGCCGGCACCAGAAGCGCGTCGAAAAATTAAACCGGTAAATTAAACCGGTAAATGAATTTTGTAGATTCGAAAGGAATTTGAAATGTACCTAGAAAAACAAGATCCCGAAATCGCGAAGAGCCTTGCCCTCGAAACCGAGCGCCAAGAATACGGGCTCGAGATGATCGCTTCCGAAAACTACGCCTCGAAAGCCGTAATGGAGGCCCAGGGCACGGTCCTGACGAATAAATACGCCGAAGGCTACCCCGGCAAACGCTATTACGGCGGCTGCGAATTCGTGGATCAGATCGAACAACTGGCCATCGACCGCGTAAAGAAGTTGTTCGGCAGTGAACACGCAAACGTGCAACCTCACTCGGGTTCGCAAGCGAATATGGCCGTTTACCTGGCGGCGCTTAAGGCCGGCGACACCATCTTAGGTATGGACTTGGCCCACGGCGGGCACTTGACCCACGGTTCCCCCGTCAACTTCAGCGGGATTTTGTTCAAGGCAGAAGCCTACGGCCTCGATCCCAAAACCGGCCGTTTAAATTACGACATGATTCGCGACATCGCGAAAAAGACTAAACCTAAATTATTGATCGCCGGTTACAGTGCGTATCCGCGAGCACTTGATTTCTCGTTGTTCCGCCAAATCGCGGACGAAGTCGGCGCGGCGCTTTTGGTCGACATGGCGCACTTCGCCGGTCTCGTTGCGGGTGGCGAACATACAAGCCCGGTGGGCATCGCCGACTACGTCACGTCGACCACTCACAAAACTTTGCGCGGCCCGCGCGGCGGAATCATTTTGTGCAGCAACGAACGCGCGAAAGCTCTGAACTCCAAGATCTTCCCCGGCATCCAAGGTGGCCCGCTAGAACACGTAATCGCCGCCAAAGCCGTGGCGTTCGGCGAAGCCTTGAAGCCCGAGTTCAAAACGTACACCAAACAAGTCGTCGCGAACTCGAAAGCCTTAGCCAAAGCGATGCTCGAGCAAGGTTTCGACTTGGTCACGGGCGGCACCGACAATCACTTGATCTTGGTCGATCTTTCTAGCCGTGAGATCACCGGCAAAGACGCCGAGCTCGCCCTCGACCACGCGGGCATCACGGTAAACAAAAACACCGTACCAAACGAGAAGCGCTCGCCTTTCGTCACGAGCGGTGTCCGCATCGGCACGCCGGCGCTCACCACGCGCGGTATGAAAGAAGAGGAAATGAAAGTGATCGCCGGCTGGATCAGCGAAGTCTTGCAAGACCACACTAACGAGACCTTGATCAAAAAGATCAAAGGCCAGGCGCGGGAGCTGTGCTTGCGGTTTCCCATCTATCGCCAATAAAATAGAGGGAATGGAAAAATCAATTCGCGCAAACTTCTCTAAGGCCGCCGCACTTTGCGCGGCCTTAATATTTTTCACCGCTTGCGGAACTTACCGCAGCGGCAACAAGGGTTTCCAAACTCCGAGCGCGGGCTACAAAACGCCCAGTGATTACGCGCCCAAGCCCGACGGCGGCTACTACATGTCCGAAAAAATTCCGCGTGGCGGAAATTACGTTCCGAAAGGTGACTTCAAACTTTTCTGGCCGGTTAAGTCGGTTAAATTGAACCGTGGGTATCGCCCGGGCAATGACCGCAATCACCAAGGCGTTGACCTCGGCGGCCCGAAGGGCGCGCCTATCTTGGCGGCGCACGAAGGTGTGGTCGTGTACACGGGCCGTGATTTTCGCGGCTACGGAAATATGGTTTTGATCGAGTACAACAATGAGTGGGCCACTTTGTACGGACACTTAAACGAAATCGTCGTCGACGAAGGCCGCATCGTAAAACCCGGCGATCCGATCGGCTCGATGGGCCGCACGGGCCGCGCTTCGGGAGTTCACTTACATTTTGAACTCATCCGCGAGAAAAATCCGGTCGACCCATTACCGTACCTCACCCGATCCAGCCACATGGCGTCTCGCTAAATCACGCACCATTCGAAATCGCGAGCGCGATCGAGAACCTCCCAAAAAATTGCAGCCTCGCCAACGGCCGTACTTGGCCACACTTGGCGGGATCAACGCTTGCCGAGACACCGCATTTCACGAAGGCGTCGAAATGAACAAATTTGGTTCGTTCGCGAATGTGAGCTATATGACAAAAAGCCTATTGCTTGCCGGGCATGATTTGTTCATCTCGACGCCTTTCCAAAATACGCCACGCAACCCAATCAAAGAGCCGCTCTCCAAGCTTTCTCTTGAATACTACTTCTGTTGAACAAGACTTCTCTCGGAGACACTCCTCTCAAATAAATTTTTCTCAAATGAGGTTTCACCCCCCCACGCGCCCGCATAACGCGGACTTTGTCGAGATACGACGGAGCTAGAGACCGCAAATCGCAGAGGCGTCGAAATGAGCAAATTGAGCTCGAGGAGGAATAGGTTTCTTCTCAAATAGTGCAGCTTTGCGGACGAGCCTGATTTGTTCATTTCGACGCCTTCGGAGGTTACGCCGCTCAACCCAGCCCTTCGTCGTGTTTGGATGTCTTTTAGCTACGGCGTACTCGCCGTTTCCGCCTGGTTGTTTGCGCGTGATCGTGATTCGAGCGCGTCAGTGAATTGGAACACAAAGTATTATGTTACGCTCCCACGCCCCAAAAGAAAGCTAGACCGGTTGGTGGAATCTCGCCGATCGCAAAGTTGCGCCGGTTTGGAAGCTTAGAAATGCGGTCACGAACGCGAGGATGAAAACCACCACGAAGATCAGTCCCGGCGACGGCAGACTAAGGAGCGCCGAGAGCTTTTGCGAGATAACGCCCGCGGAGCGTCCGTCTTTTATGAAGGCCAAGGCCGGCCAGATCAGTGCCGCGCCAAATGCGAATGACCAAGTCGCGCGCGGCACGCCGCCGCTCAGCGCGCCGGCTAAGACGGAAAATAAAACGAAACACCACCACGGCAAAAACCAAACGACGGGCAACATCAGCGCCATCCCGAAAAAAATCATGGCCCACTCCCGGGCTGAAGATGAATAACCCGAACGGCTTTCTGCAGAGCCTCTTCGCGGTTTCGGTAAAACTCAACCTTCCGCATTTTGCCGGCGGCCCAATCGTTGACGAAGCGCCCGAAATCTTTTGCGAAAGGATCGCCTTCGTTTCCGCCCGGCACTTGCATCCACGCTTCGGGCCAATCGCCCGTCGCGATCACCGCCTTGTAGACGGCGCCGTGCCCTCCGCTTTGTCCGCGCACGGTTTCGCTGCTGCCGTCCATGTCGAGCACCGGCGAACCGAATCCCGGCAAGCGCCCGGCGTGCATGAAGCGTGTTTGGTTGAACATCTTCCACGACCACCGGCTTTCATCCTGACCTTGCGTTTCGTTCATACGCCGCAAAGCTTTGGCGAAGGCGCCGGTGACGATTTCGTTTAATGTTTCCTTATGGTCAGGCGTGTGAACGTTATCGACCCAGTGGACATCCGTATCTTGCGGATTTGCGTGGAGCCGATCAAAAAGCCAAGCGACGCGCGCATCTTTCGGGAGCAAGGTTTTCGACTCATCGCCGACCTCTCGCTGAAGTTCATCGGCGAAAAGATCTTCTTTGACGAACTGCCACCAAGTTTTGAAGACCGCACCTTCCGCCTGCGCCGCACGAATCTTGTAATCCCAGTCACGCAAACGTTTAACCCAAGGACCGTCGTCGTCGAGGTGTCGCAGCAAAGCGGGCAAAAGCATTTCGGCCTGGAGATCTAGATTTTCATTCTGCAGCGCGATCATATCTTCGGGACTCAGCTTCGGCTTGCCGTTCAACGCGCGGCGGATCGTCATCGCGCGAAAAGGCGGCTCGTAATCCCAACCGAGATAATCGGGATAGTCCGCGGGTACGATCTTTTGGTTCGCCGACAAGAGATACCCTGCCTTCGGATTAAAACTTTGCGGAACTTGATCCACCGGCGTCGTTAAGCGCGCCGCATCCGCGCGCCCGTCCGTGATAAAGCGTCCCGCCCCGCTCGCCCGCTTGGGCACGAAGCCGGCGTGCACAAAGCCGATGTTGTCTTTATCCGCGCACAAAAAGTTTTGGATGGGTGACAACCAATCCGAAAATTCCGCCATGCACTCACGCGCGGTTTTTACCGAGGCATGCTTTAAAATGGCGCGCAGTTCGTTGCCCGGCCGGTAGCCCGTCCAATCGGCGACGAGCCCAAGTTTGCCTTCGCGGTGAAGAACGGGACCTAACTTCGTTTCGACGATATCCAAAGTCACCGTACCCGAACCTTTAACGGCGATCTGTTCCTTGCGCACGAGAGCTTGTTCCCAGCCGTCCCCGGATTTGTAGCGCGTTGAGCTTTCATTCTCGAATTCAACTTCAAAAAAATCCAGCACGTCGGTCGTGCCGTTGGTCGGACCCCACGCGACATCTTTATTGAAGCCCGCGACGACGCCGGGAATGGCCGCCAAGCTTACGCCGTAAACGTTAAACTCCGGGCAGGAAAGCTGGTTCTCGTACCAAGTGCTCGGCAGAGTGATCGACAAATGCGTATCGTTCGCCAGGATGCTCCGGCCCGTGGTGGATTTTGCGGGACCAACGACCCAGTTGTTACTGCCGCGCCCGGGATTAGCTAAGGGAAACTTAGGTATGTCCGTAAGGCCGCTAACAAAAGCAAACTGCGCGGCGTTTTCTTTTTCGTGTGGCCGGCCCAACCGATCGGGGAACACGTAATCTTCGTATTTATCCGGTAAATACTCGGGGAAAAGATCGAGCGTCTTCCCGGCGCCGAGCCGCCGCAAGTAACCGGTCAACTGCAGATCGAAACTGCGACCCGACAAGGACCAAGTCAGCGCCCGGCCCATGTTCACGACTTTCACCGGATCAAATTTCTCCGGCCGCACGCCGAAAATTTTGTACTCCGGCGCAAGCTCGGGCATTTGGTCGATCCAAGAATTGATGCCGCCGACGTAACTTTCGACCATTTCTTTTACGGAAGGATCTTGCGAATACTTCGTCCACGCGTCAACGGCCGATTTACGGAGTCCAAAGCGCGTGAAGAACTCATCGTAGTACAAAGCTTTCGGGCCGAAGATCGCGCTAAGGTTGCCGGCCGTCTGCCTTGTATTTACGTCGAGCTGGAATAAACGTTGGCTTGCCGTTACGAAACCCTGCGCGCGAAAAAGATCGCCCGCCGATTCGGCGAACAAATGCGGAACGCCCGAAGCATCGATCGTAACTAAAACCGGTTTACGTAAGCCCGGCAGATCACGACTCGTTAGCGGTGAGGACTCATGTTGCCAGATCCCACCGCGAACTTCGAAAAGCGGCCCGAGCGCGGGCACGGGCCCGGCGCCGAAGGCCAAGAATAAAATCCAGATCAGCGTGACGAAAATTGTAAGGTAAGCGGTTCTGCGCAAAACGAATCTCCGCTCAGTGCTCCGTGGTTACGGGCTTTTCATCCGGCAGGTCGTTCGGGTGAATGATTTTACCCCCGGCGTCCTTTGCATCATCCAACGGGTCGCGCCCGTCACAAGAAAACATAGATGACTTTAGTTTATTCAACGAAGCGGGTGAAAGCTCATCGGGCCGTACTGCGTGAATTCGGCTCTGTTCATCTTGGACGAGGTACATCCCCGCCTCGGCCAACTGCCAACGCCGCGACTCGCCGGGCCGGTACGCAATGTTTTGGAAACCCTTGGGGGCATCGGCTTTGTTGACCACCTGACCTAAAAGTTTGAACGTATTTTTATTCAGCCCGAACTTACGCGTAAGTCCCATCGTGGGGAAACCGAGCCCGTATGAATTATCCTCGGGCCGCCGGGGCGCCATCGCCGCTTCTCGGTTAGACATCGCCGCGAAGACTTTGTCGCTCAAGCTTAGCCGCTCTTCACCGGCCGTTTCGCAAAGCACTTTATCTTCGGACAGGCTATTGTGTTTGCTCATTTGGTGCATCGCCTCGAAGATGCGATCACGCTTCCACTTTTCGTAATTGCCGACCAAAGTATTAATGGCGTCGGCTTGCCCGGCCGGGCAGAATCGTTCCGAAAGAAACTGCATTCCACGCTGAGCGAACCCCGAGATCATCGAATCACCGCTGGCCAGGTGCAACCCACCGGCGGCATCGCGCACGACGTACATGCGCTCGCGATAGCGGGTTTCGGTTTTGATGAATTGCTCGACGACGAAGTCTTCGTTCTTGCTTTTTTCCGCGTCGACCCTCGGAAATAAAATGTCGGAAGTATTTTTGAAGCGAACTTTTTGTTCCGGCACGAGGCGGCAGGTCTCAACGGCCGATGCGGAAAGCGAAATAAGAAGAAGAGTTAATGCGATGGCAACGCGAAAAAAATAGCTCATGATTTGAACCCCCGGCGATGAAGGGAAAATGGTGCGCTTATCCTGACTCGAACAGGAGACCCCTACCATGTCAAGGTAGTGCTCTAACCAACTGAGCTATAAGCGCACATCGCCTAACTTTTCGGTGCTCTCTAAACTCGTAAAATTCCGGCAAGATGTCAACCCAAGCGAGACGGCGTTTTCAAAATTATTGCTCCAGGCTGCAAAGAGAGCGGGCAAGTGCGCCGCGGAACCTACTCGGTCCACCGGCGCCGAAGTTTCGCCGCAGGGCCGGATCGCCGCGAAATCGGCAAGTTCGTTGCTTACGTTGATGGCCAACCCATGAGTTGAGATACCGTCACGTACGCGGATCCCCACGGCGACAACTTTGCCGTGATCCGAAAATAATCCCGGCCGCCCTTTGCGACAACGCACCCCTTTGCCGAAGCCACGCAATGTTTCGCGCGTCACATCTTGCAGGAGATCGACCCACGCGCGGGCACCGAGTGCGCGAATATTTACGATCGGAAAAATCACGAGCTGCCCGGGATTATGCAGAGTCGCCTGCCCGCCGCGTTCGAGCTTGCGAATTTCAAACCCGCGCGCCGCAATTTGTTTCTTAGACCAAATTAAATCATCTTCCCCGGCGCGTACGCCGAGCGTAATCACGGGCCCCGTTTCGAAGCCGAACACCTCCGCCGAAGCGGAATCCGGCTGCGCTTCACGCACGCGCGCAAAGGCCGCGGCTTCACGTTCGAGCGCTTGTGAGAATGCAATTTGACCTAAGTAATCGTAACGAACCGTTGAACGCATGAAGCGCTCAACCTAAAGGCAAACTTTTGGTTAGTAAAGTTCGACGCGATCGTTCTCTTGAAAGCCGGAGCCCGAGTGAACCACGGCGATGGCGCCGTCCTTACCGAAATAGCTTACGACTTCGATCGTGCCTTTCAGGCGCCCCGGCGCGGTCCCGATGAAGCGTCCCGTTTCGGGGTCGTAAACATCATCGCCTTCGTCGGTGACTTTCAAAACATCGCCCACCTGCAAACCTGACAGACGCCCGGCGTTAACAAAAACGCGTTCGCCCGCGATCGCGGCGACGCGACCTTCCCAGGAAAGCTTTTCGACCGCGCGAACGACCGAGGGCACCGCGCTGAGGAAGGCTTTGCGAATGGCGGTTCTCACCAATTCAGGATCATCGCTCAAGCTAGTCGCACCTTCACCGCGCTCGGCCACCCGCGTGGTTACGGCTTCGGTATCGGCGGCGCGCACTTCGTTGAGGATTTCTTTGCCGTTCTTACCCGCGTAAATCCGCAGGCGAACCTGAGTTGAAACTTGGGCTTTCGTGGATCTGATTAAACCTAAGGAATCACCGATCCGCTTCGCCTTGATCGTCAGCACTTTGCCTTCGATCACCGCGGCGACGCCCATCGCGGACGCAAGCTTCGCGATCTGCGCGAGATCGTATTCATTTTCCTCGGTCAAAAATTTCTTTGGATCCTGCGGAAAGTCTTCGGGACTAACGACCACGAATTGCCGGGTTCTCGCTAATTCGCGAATAACCGTTTGTCTCGCAACATCGGAAACTCCTTTAGATTGCTCCAGCCGCTCATCAAGAAACGGTAGAACCAATACCCGGTGCCTCGGCGCTTCTTCTTCGCTTCGGGCGACGGAAGAGACATCACGGACTTCGGGGCCCGGCGCTTGGTTTTGATTCGCGCGCAAACCCGAGAGGGCCGCGCAACCGACGGTCGAGAACAGACACAGAACAATCAGATGTTTCATTCCCTAATTATAGGTGAAAAACGCCGGTTTCTCTATTGGGCCGAGGACGGGGTCAGCGCTTTCACCGAGAGGACTAGACTGTTGTCTTGGGCGCCTTCGACATCCACCTTATATTGCGGGAATTTGGTCTTCTGTACGGTTTTAGCCAGCTCGGTCCCGGAGGTGTTCGTTTCGGCTTCGAAGGTCACCCGGGTCGGCTCGAACAGCCTCTCACGTAAAATTTTGATCTCACGCAAAGTTTCGAGCTGCTTCTTGAATTCGAGCTGATTTTTGTACGGCAGCCCACCGTCGACCGCGATGCGGATAACATTCAAGTTGAGCGAACCGGCCATGATGGCCTCTTGCAATTTGCCCGAAAATTCGGCCAGCACCCGGTCGTTGGCTTGGTCGAGCGCGGTGAGCAGCGCTTTGGGTTGATCGCTCGCCGCCGGTTCGCTGCGCTGGCTTTCGCTCAAACCACGGCCGGCCTTACTTTGCCACATTTGCAAATCGTAATTGATTTTCGCGGCCCCGCCGTCGCCTTTGAGAATTTCGACCTTACCGCTCAAGACGACGTCGGCTTTAAGGTATTGCGCGAGCAAGATTTGATCTTCGCGGCGCAAACCTTCGCTGCGGTAAGCGGCCGGAATACCCATGCGGAAGCTCGTGTTGGTCGGATCTAAGATGTAAACGGTTTTGCCTTTAAATTTGGCACTTAAAGACGCAAAAAACTTTTTGAAAGCCTCCTGCGCAAACGTCTCATTCTTTTCGGCGCCTTTTTCGGCGACGGCGTCCGCCCACCAGACATAGCGCGTGCCCCGAGGTTCACTGATGGAAACGAGCGGCAAAAGACGAATCGTGCCCGATCCGAGCGTGCCCATTTCCCGGAGCAGAGTCTCTAGATTATCGGTAGAGATTCGCATTTGGACTTGAATTTTGGTTTGCCCGGCGGCTTCCGAAAGTTGCGAGCCTTTGATGAACTGAACATAGCGCGAACTATTTTTTAATATCCGGGAGCGCAGCGAGGGCCAAACCTTCGTTGTCCGCTCAGGACCCAGTAATTCCTCAGTTAACCGACGTGTAGCTTCTTCCGTTGCCTGATCAAAGGCTTCTTGTTTAGCCTCGTTACCCGTTTTGGAACTTGAGATTTCTAAGCTCATGTCCGTAAGTTCGCGGGCGTGCGAGGCGGAGTACAACAATATTAATGGAGCTAACAATAACGCTTTAATCGACATGCGGAATATGGTACCCGGTATACTCTTGAGCAGCAATTTTTTCGTTCCCTGCCGTATGAGATAATGTCATACCTACGGAAACAGCTGCTCGCAAAGAACGAGACAAGGAAAACAAAAATGTTAGAATATGATCGCAAGAAACTCGGTACCTTCCTGAAAGACACCCGTGAGCAAGCGGATTTCACTCAGGCAGATGTGTCGCAAAAACTCGGCTACACCAGCCCCCAATTCATTTCCAATATTGAACGCGGCATTTCGGTTGTGCCCTTAAAGACACTGGCGCGTATGGTCGGCCTTTACAAAATCAATCCCGAATCCGTCGTTAAAATCATCCTCGAAAGTCAGCGTAAACTTTTGCGTGAAAAGTTGATGCGCGGCAAATAAGGCCGGGTCCGCAAAAGCCCTTTAGGGTTTTTGACCTTCGGCGTTAATTTTCGCCCGTGTTGATCGCGGGCGAAAACTGATCTTTCTTTTTTCATCAATGTTAAGCAAAATTTAGATTCGGGTAATCTCCATAAATGTTGCGGTGGGTGGTGCGAGATGAGTGAGCTGGAAGTTTTTCCTCCTGAACTGGAGGACTTAGCGAGTGAAGTTGGAGAATTCATCTGTTATTGGGGATTTAAAAAAATCCACGGTCGCATTTGGACCCATATCTATTTGGCCGAACATGCCTTAGACGCCGGTCAGTTAATGCACCGTCTGAAGGTTTCGAAGGCCCTCATAAGTTTATCCCTCAACGATTTGCTCAAATACGACGTCATTTTAGAAGCGGGCAAATCAACCCGCGGGACGCAGACCTACCTTCCTAATCCAGACGTACTCGACGTGATTTTAAACGTCCTCCGGCGCCGTGAACGCAAAATGCTCACTAAGGCGGAGACCAGTCACAAAATGCTGTCTTCTTTAAATGAGGAGAGTCAGCGCCGCGCCCGCCTTCACAAAGAGCGAGTCGTTGCGTTGGGACGCATGATTAACCAAGCACAAAATGCTTTAAGTAGCTTGCTTGAGCTCGCGACCGTTGACCTCACCACTTGGGAAGAGATCAACGAAAAACGCGGCGGCCAGCAAGAGTCTTAAGACGCCGCATTCTCGGCGTCTTTTCATCAGTCACTAGTCCTTCAAAATATCTTCGAGCGCGCCCCGCAATTCCGGGTGCTCGAAATGAAATTTCAGATCTTCAAGTTTTTTAGGTACCGCTCGCTGCGAATACACCAGGGCATCGGCCAACTCGCCGTAAAGCAATCGCAGCGCGAACGTCGGCGCCGGTGGACCGGGCCATCCGCCGATCGCTACACGAATTTCTTCCGTCATGGTGGCGTTGGTGACCGCTTCGGGTGCGATCATGTTGATGGGTCCGCTTAAGCGTTCATCGGTTAACGCCATGGTAAGGCCATCGATCAAGTCGTCGATGTGAATCCACGTCATCCACTGTTTGCCGTCACCTAACCGGCTCGCGCCTAACTTTTTAAACAACGGCACAACCTTACCGAGAAAACCCCCGCCCGAACTTAAAACCACTCCGAAACGGGTTTTCACGATACGCGCGGCGGGCATGGTGTCGGCCGCGGCTTCCCACTCGACGCAAAGTTGCGCGAGAAAGTCTTTACCGGCCTGATCGGCTTCGGTTAACCGGTCGTCTTTGCGGTCACCGTAAAAACCTATGCCCGAAGCGGAAATAAATATCTTTAGTTTAACGCCGGCTTTATCCAAACCGGCCTTAAGATTCTGCGCGCTCAAAATTCGTGAATCGCGCAGCGCTTTTTTGCGGGCCTCGGTCCAACGGCTGTCGGCGATGTTTTCACCGGCGAGGTGGATCACGGCTTCGATTCGCTCGAAGGCCTCCGCCGGCGGCGGGCTTTTTTCACCGTCCCAGGGGTAGATTTTGATTTTTGAGCCGAGCTTTTTGGCGGCCGAATGCGGGTCGCGCGCTAAGACGGTGACGAAATGACCGAAGCGCAGCAATTCCGGCACAAGTTCCCGGCCGACCAGACCGGTCGCGCCGGTGATAAGAATATTCATATTTTCCTCGTTTTGAATTTCTCGTAAGCGACGAGCGCCCGGCGGCGGGCGGCCTCGTGATCGACCATGGGTTCGGGATAGCGGCTGGAGTCTACTTCGGGCACCCAGCGTTTGATGTATTCTTGGGCTTTGTCGAATCGTTTCGTTTGGGCTGCGGGACTGAAAATCCTGAAGTACGGCGCGGCGTCGACGCCGCAACCGGCGACCCACTGCCAATTACCCACGTTCGAAGACAAATCGAAATCGTAAAGTTTAGCGGCGAAATAACGCTCGCCTAATTTCCAATTCAGCAAAAGATGTTTACACAAAAAGCTGCCCACGATCATGCGCGCGCGGTTATGCATAAAGCCGGTCTCGTTCAGCTCGCGCATGCCGGCGTCGACGATGGGGTAACCCGTCTGGCCTTCTTGCCACCGTTTCAAATCGGCGGCGTTCTCGCGGTAAGGGAACTTTTTAAATTTTTCGTCAAACGGTTCATTCACGGTGTGCGGAAAGTGAAAGAGGATCGCGCTAAAAAACTCGCGCCATACGAGTTCCTTAAGCCAGACCTCAGAATGCTTGTGCGCCAAGCGCGCGGCCGCGCGAACCGATTCGGTCCCGAAGCGCAGGTGCAAACCGATCTTCGTGGTCGCATCGAGGGCCATAAAATTGCGGCGATCGGCGTACGGCGTGATGACGCTATGGTGAATCCGCAGCGCGGGCACGGGAATCGGCGAAGGCCAAAAGCCAAGTTCTTTAAGTGAGGGAACGGGGTGCTGCGCGCCCGTGGGCTTGCCGCCGGTGCCGGAATGCTCGCGCAGCAGTTTGGCCGACGGATACGACGGCAATTTTTCGGTGGTGAATTTCGCCAGCCAACGCTTCGCGAACGGCGTGTACACCTTGTAGGGCGTGCCGTCGTCTTTCGTGATGTCCGTTTTACCGAAGATCACGTGATCTTTAAACGTGCGGAACTCGGCACCGTGGCGCTTCGCTACGGCGGCGATCTTTTCGTCACGCGTGATCGCGTAGGGTTCGTAATCTTCGTTGGCGTAGACCGCAGAAACCTTATGTTTCTCAAAAAGCTGTTCGAAGATTTTCAACGGTTTGCCGTGAAAAACTTGAAGCTGCGAATGGTGAGTTTTGAATTCCTCGGCGAGTTTTTCAACCGCGCCGTGCAGGAACGTGACCCTCGAGTCATCCTGCTCGAGGGAATTTAGGATATCGCTGTCGAAAATAAAAATCGGTAATACTTGCGAATGAGATTTGAGCGCCTCGGCCAATCCGTGATTGTCGTCTATTCTTAAATCACGGCGAAACCAAAAAATAATCACGGGCGATGAGCTCATCGCCCATGACTATCCGGTATCGGTATGGAGTCAAGTCTGCCTTTAGACGGAGATTAAAACGTCGGCGGCTGCAGGCGCTTCTCAATCTCTTGTTGCAGGTCGATGCCCAATACCTTCAACACATTGACGAGATCCGAGGCGCGAATCTCACTTCTTCCGCGGAAGAAACGATTCACCGAAATGCGAGAAATCTCGCAGTCCAGCGCGATGCGCGTTTGCTTCACTTTCATGCGGTTTGCTAACTGGGCTACCCTTAACCCAATTTGCTTTTCGGTCGCTTCGTTCGTCGTGACGATTGCTTCTTCCATACCCATTTCCCCCTTTGATAAAGCAACTTTTTGCCTGGTGTTGTCGTGACACCAGAACCGTTGCTGTAAAGGAAGAGGAGCAAGTCGCGTACCATGGGAAGTGGTGTTAATTAGGCTCTACATGACAGATCTTAAATTCGCGGCGAGCACCAGGAAGGTCGCCGTCTTCAGTATTAAATTCGTTAATGCAATCCCATAGGAATACCTAGGCGCAAAAGGCCATCAAGCGCATCGCTCGAAGCGCGAATACCTTTGAAATCCTTAATCTCCAACTCGACCGTCGCTTGCGGAAGGTGCAGTCGCAGCGTCAACGCGGCCTCTCCCGGATGTTTTTCCATCCATTGGCGCAGCGCCGCCATTTTCTCACCCATCTCCGGTTTGACGTCGAGGGTGATTTTTTTGATCTGCTTGAAAAGGTCGTCGGCGGCACGAAGTTGTTCGGTAATGATCTTGATCCCGCCGTCTTCCTTCTCGAGAATTCCGCTAACCAAGATCGGCGCGTCGGATTTGAGCACCCGCTCGCCCGTCGCGAACGTATCCGGAAAAACGATCATCTCGAGGTTCCCGGTGCCGTCTTCGAAGCGCACGAAAGCCATGCGCGTGCCTTTCTTCGTGATGATCTCGCGGCAAGTAGCGACCATGCCGAGCAGGTGAATCTTTGCTTTGTGCTCAAGCTTATGGAGGTTCTCGATCGTTTGCGCGCCCCAAACCTTGCCCACGACTTCGAGGCCGCGGAGCGGATGATCGGTCAGGTAAAAGCCTAAGACTTCTTTTTCGAAACTGAGCGTCAGGGCGCGTGTCCAAGCTTCAAGCCGGTCCATTTTCACGCGATTGTCTTCGGCCAGGGCCTCGCCGCCGAGGTCGAACAATGAAGTTTGCCCGGCCTCTTTTTCACGGCGGGTGCCGTCGGCACGTTCGATAAATTTCGGGAAACCGGTGATCAATTCATTGCGGTTGTAACCGAAATTGTCGAACGCTCCCGCTTTTATCAAAGCTTCGATCGCCTTTTTATTCACGCGCTTGAGATCAACTTCTTCAAAAAACTGTTCGAGATTTTTGAACTTGCCGCCGAGGCGGACGCGAGCTTCGACGATCGACTGCACGGCACCCTCACCCACGCCCTTGATCGCGCCGAGCGAGAACAAGATCTTTTCGCCTTCAACGGCGAACTTGTATTCCGAGTGATTGACGTGCGGCGGGACAATCTCGAGCTTCGCGGTCTGCGCGTCTTTAACGTACTTAACGATCTTGTCGGTATCGCTCATCTCCGTCGAGAGCAAGGCGGCGTAGAATTCGACGGGATAGTAGTTTTTGAGCCAAGCGGTTTGCGCCTGCACCACGCAGTAGGCGGCGGCGTGCGATTTGTTGAAACCGTAATCGGCGAATTTGTACATGAGCTCGAAGACTTCTTCGGCTTTCTTTTGGTCGAAGCCTTTGACCTTCGCGCCCGCCAAGAACTTGATGCGGTGCTGGTCCATCTCGGCTTTGATCTTCTTACCCATCGCGCGACGGAGCATGTCGGCTTCACCGAGTGAATAACCCGCGATGATCGAAGAGATCCCCATAACCTGTTCTTGGTAGACGATGATCCCGTAAGTCTCGGCCAGAATCTGTTCGAGCTCTTTAAACGCGAATTCTACTTTTTGTTCGCCGTGTTTCCGCGCGGCGAATTCCGGGATCATCGCCATCGGACCCGGACGGTAAAGCGCGTTGATCGCGGTGATGTCGGTGAAACCGGTCGGCTTGATCTGCCGCACGGCTTGCGTGTAACCCTCACCCTCGGCCTGAAATATCCCGGCCGTATTCCCTGCGCACATGATCGAGTAGATGCCCGGATCAAAGAGCGAGATATCATGCACGGTTAATTTTTTTCCGCGATTGCGCTCGATCAAATCGAACGCTTCTTGAATATGCGTGAGCGTCTTTAAGCCTAGAAAGTCGAATTTGATCAAGCCGATCTTCTCGGCGTGCTTCATGTCGTACTGAACGACGTTCTCGCCCTCGGCCCCGCGGTAAAGCGGCGCGTGATCCATGATGTTGCCGTCGGCGATGACGACGCCCGCCGCGTGGATACCCGCGTGGCGAACGAGACCTTCGATTTTTTGCGCGAGGTCCATCAGAGTGTTGATCTTAGGATCGGTCTCCATCAGATCGCGCAGCCGCGGTTCGGTCTCGATCGCGTCTTTAAGATTGATGCCTAATTTTTCGGGCACGAGTTTCGATACGACGTCGACGTCCGCGAAGGTCATGCCCATCACGCGGCCCACGTCACGGATCGCGGCGCGCGCCTGCAGGCGACCGTAGGTGATAATCTGCGAAACGCTTTGGCGCCCGTATTTTTGCGTGACGTAATCGATCACGCGGCCGCGGTGTTCTTGGCAAAAATCGATATCGAAATCGGGCATGCTGATACGTTCGGGGTTAAGAAACCGCTCGAACAGCAAGTTGTAAGGCATGGGATCAAGATCGGTAATTCTTAAACTGAAGGCGACGAGCGAGCCCGCCCCCGAACCCCGGCCCGGCCCGACCGGAATCCCCTGCTCTTTCGCCCACCCGATAAAATCTTGGACGATCAAAAAGTAACCGTTGAAACCCATCTTACCGATGACGCCCAACTCGAAATCGAGCCGCTCGTAGTACATGGGCTTATTCGCTTCGGGCACGGCTTCGTTCCGGTTCGCGGCCTCTTCGAACCGGTGCGCGAGCCCGTCCAAGCTCAAGCGGCGGATCTCTTGCTCGACGGTCAAACCTTCGGTCGTCGGGTACGAAGGCAAGTGGTAGATCGGCGCGCCCTTCGCGTCCTTCAGATTGAACTTAACGTCGCAGCGTTCGGCCACTTCGAGCGTGTTGTCGCAGGCTTGCGGCAAATCACGGAAGAGCTTTCGCATCTCGTCCGGGCCTTTAAAATAAAACTGATCGCTGCCCAGGCGGAAGCGCTGCTCGTCCTGCAAAGTTTTGTTCGTGCCGATGCAGATCAAAACTTCCTGCGCGAGCTGATCTTCTTTCGAAATATAATGGATGTCGTTCGACGCGATGAGCTTCACGCCGGATTTCTCGCTCGCTTCGAGCAAGAATTGGTTTACGCCGTCCCAAGCTTTCACGCCGGGCCGGTTCAACTCAAGGTAGAATCGGTCGCCGTAGATTTTTTTGAAGACTTCGATTTTTTCCAGCGCCGCTTCGGGACCTTTGTTTTGGAGCGTCCACGGAATTTCGCCCATGAGACCACCGCTCATGGCCAAAATATTTTCGCTGTTCGCGGCCAAAGTTTCGTAATCGATGCGCGGGCGGTAGTAGAAACCCTCTTGGTAACCGATCGAACTCAAACGGCAGAGCGTTTGGTAGCCGGCATAATTTTGCGCGAGCAAAACCAAACGGCGGGTCGGTTGGCTGGCGGCCTCTTTGTCTTCGCCCTTGACGAGTCTTGATTTGGGCGCGATGAAAACTTCGAGGCCCACGAGCGGTTTCACGCCCGCATCTTTGCACGCGAAATAAAATTCGATCGCGCCGAACATATTGCCGTAATCCGTTAGCGCAACCGCGGGCATCCCGAAGGCGGCGGCTTTTTTAGCGATGTCTTTGGCGCGGCAAGTGGCCTCGAGCAGCGAGTACTGCGAGTGCACGTGCAAATGAACGAATTGAGATACGGGCGTTATGATTTCCGACATGATTTAGAAAACTCTAGCACGGAATCCGAAACCCGCAACGCCCAACCCTTATTCCCATTCGATGGTGCCGGGCGGCTTACTGGTCACGTCGTAAACCACGCGGTTTACGCCCCGCACTTCGTTGGTAATCCGGTTGGAAACGTGTGCCATAAATTGAGGATCGAAGGGATACCAATCCGCCGTCATACCGTCGGAACTGGTCACCGCCCTAAGCGCCACGACTTTATCGTAGGTACGGTTGTCACCTTGGACTCCCACCGTCTTGACCGGCAACAGCACGCAGAAGGCCTGCCAGATTTTATCGTACAGATTATTTTTCTCAAGCTCGCCGATGTAGATGGCGTCGACTTCTTTTAAGATATGAAGATCTTCTTCATTGATCGGCCCGATCAAACGGATCGCGAGACCCGGCCCAGGGAAAGGATGCCGCCACAAAAACTTCGGCGGAATTCCGAGATCGGCGCCGATTTTACGAACCTCGTCTTTAAATAATTCGCGCAAAGGCTCGATTAATTTCAGACCCAGATCTTTCGGCAGCCCACCGACATTGTGGTGAGATTTAATCGTGACGCTGGTCCCGCGCGGCGAAACCGATTCGATCACGTCGGGATAAAGCGTGCCCTGCGCGAGCCATTGGCAATCCCCGACTTGCTTAAACGCTTTTTTGAAAACCGTGATGAACTCACGGCCGATGATTTTGCGCTTTGTTTCGGGATCTTCGACGCCGTTTAAATGCGACATAAAATCTTTGCGCGCATCAACGCCGAGCACGTTCAAATTCAATTCTTTATAAAGCGTCTGCACATTTTCGAATTCGTTTTTGCGCAGCAATCCGTTGTCGACGAAAACGCACTTCACCTGATCGGGCCCGAGCGCCCGGGTGAGCAACGTGGCGGTGACGGTCGAATCCACGCCGCCGCTGAGCGCGCACAACACCTGCTCGTTGCCGACGCGCGTTTTGATGTCGTGCAAGAGATGCTCGGTGATCAAATGCGGTGACCAATTTTCTTTGGCTTTACAGAAATCAAAAAGAAAGCTGCGCACGAAATCAACGCCGCCTTCGGTGTGCGCCACCTCGGGGTGAAACTGCACCGCCCAAAATCTTTCGCCCGCCATTGCCGCCGGATGATCGCTGCCGCTGGTCGCGACGATCCGCGCGCCCGGGGGTGCCTTCGTGATCACGTCGCCGTGACTCATCCATACCTTTTGCGACTGGGGCCAAGGACCTAGATTCTCGCTCCAATTCACTTGGTTAAATCCGTATTCACGCTTCGCCGCTCGCTCTACTTTGCCGCCGAGTTTTTCGGCGAGGAGCTGCATGCCGTAGCAAATACCGAGCACCGGCGCTAACTCCATCAGCTCTTTCACGTCACGAAGGGGTGCCTGCGGATCGTCCACGCTGTTCGGGCCGCCGGACAAAATGATGGCGACGGGTTTACGTTTTTTAATCTCCGTAAGCGGCGTATCGAACAGCATGAGCTCGGAAAATACGCCGAGCTCGCGGCAACGCCGGGCGATCAATTGAGTGTACTGGGACCCGAAATCGAGAATTACTACGCCATTTTCAACCATGCGCGGACCTTACGAAATCAGGGCCGGAGAGTCCATAAAAACGTCGGCGAAAAGCCGTTAAAGGGCACCGCTCCCCTCGTAAAATCGAGGGCGCGGTGGTCCCGGCCTTGCTCTAGTCAGCTCTCGCACAAGAAAAATCGGAGAACGGAATGGCTTTAAACGCACGGTCCATTGGCTTGAAAATTCAGCAAGCTCGAGTGGCAAAGGGTATGACACAGGGAGAGCTCGCCAAGGCTCTAGGTATCGACCGTGGCTCAGTAGGTCGGTGGGAGACCGGCCGTTCCGTTCCCCGACAAGTAGGCATCCCGAAAGTCGCCCAAATCTTGGGCCAAACCGCCGAGTGGTTACTCGCGGGCTCGGGTGATTACAACGCCGCTAACGAAACGGTCGAAGTTTTGCGGGCCGAACGCCGCACCCTTAAAGAAATTCGCGAAGAAGTGAAGAAGCTCGCCGACGCGAAACGTGAATCGAAAAAAGCTTATGTTACATCGTCGGTTCGCGCGCCGGTTTCGCCGGCCGGATTGAAAGCCGCGAAAAGCCTAAAAGCGCCCGCCGCCGGCGTGCCCGAGGCAACGGCAAACGCCCAGGCTCCGGCACACGTGAAGCTCGATAAAAAAGCGCTCGAAGATCTGATGGCGGCCTGGGATTCCGCTAAACCCGAAGCCCGTCTGATTGCCGCACTTATCATCACGGGCGATTGGTCTTATAAACTAAAGTTGATGAATCGCGAAATCTCGGTGGACGAAGAAGTTTTATCCATCCTCGGTTCCGTCACCGCGTAACGCAGCTTTTCTTTTCTGGAATTTAAACGGTGCGGTAAAATTGGTTTCGAAAGCCCAATCTGTTTCGGGCAGAGTCTGAGCATCCTGACAGTGGCCTTCTGCAGCCATCCCGGCTGCAGAACCAAAAAGAATAAATCGATTTAAATTTTTGTCGAAACGCCAGGACGGCGGCTTGAAAAGTATTTCCAAGGATGGATGAGCCGGAAGCATTCCTTACCACTGTGTTCGCTCGCGGCTACAATCCGCCACTGTCTACTATGTCCAAAATCCGACATAGTACGCTGAGGGTTTAGCATGCCTCGCCACACCCCAAGGCCATTATCTAATCCGCGCGATCCCAACGCTACTCGAGGCGGTAGTTCGGCGCTTCTTTCGTAATGCTGACGTCATGGACGTGGCTCTCGCGCAAGCCTTGCGGTGAAACGCGGATAAAACGTGCGCGCTTTTGCAACTCATCGATGTTTTTCGCACCGACGTAGCCCATGCCGCTTTTCAAACCGCCGACCAATTGGTGCAGAATCCCGCGCGCGCTGCCGCGGTAAGGAACCCGGCCTTCGATGCCTTCGGGCACGAGCTTGTCGTTCTCGGTAACATCGGCTTGCCCGTAGCGGTCCTTCGAGCCTTTTTGCATGGCGCCGAGCGAACCCATCCCGCGATAAAGTTTGTACGTGCGGCCTTGATACAAAATGGTTTCACCGGGCGATTCGTCGGCACCGGCCAAAAGATTTCCGATCATGACGGTGTTCGCGCCGAGCGCGAGCGCTTTCGAGATATCGCCCGAGAACTTAATGCCGCCGTCGGCGATGATGGTCTTGCCTTTTTTCTTCGCGGCTTTTGAACATTCCATCACGGCCGTAAGTTGCGGCATTCCCACGCCGGAGACGATGCGCGTAGTACAAATCGATCCGGGACCGACGCCGACTTTAACGACGTCGCAACCGGCGTCGAGTAAAGCCGAAGTCCCGTCGGCCGTGACGACGTTACCGCCGACGATGACGACATCCTTCGATTGCGAAGCCACCCACTTCACCATCTCTAAAACATTTTTCGAGTGCCCGTGCGCCGTATCGACGCAAATGACGTCGGCCCCCGCGGCGATCAACGCACTCGCGCGGTCGCGCGAAGTTGCGTCAACGCCGATGGCGGCGCCCGCGAGCAAACGCCCGTGACGATCTTTGGTCGCCTGCGGAAAGGTCTGCGCTTTTTCGATATCTTTGATCGTGATCAAACCTTTAAGCATCCCTTTGTCGTCAACGATGGGGAGCTTCTCGATCCGATGCTTTTGCAAGATCACCTTCGCTTGCGCGAGCGTCGTGCCCACGGGCGCGGTGGCGAGCTTCTCGAGCTTAGTCATCGCGCTCGAGATGGGTTGCGAGGTGTTTGTTTCGAAGCGTAAATCGCGGTTGGTCAAAATACCGACCAACTTACCGCTCTCGGTAATGGGCACGCCACTGATCGAGTACCGGCGCATTAGATCGAGCGCCGCGGAAACGGGCTTGTCGGGCGAGAGCGTGATCGGCTCAAGGATCATGCCGCTTTCGTATTTTTTAACGCGTTCAACTTCGAAAGCCTGCGCTTCGATATCGAGGTTTTTGTGGATGATGCCGAGGCCACCCATTTGCGCCATGATTTGCGCGATCTTGTGTTCGGTCACGGTGTCCATTGCCGCCGACATCACGGGCATCTTCAGCAAGATGTCGCGTGCAAAAAAACTTTCGGTCGAAACTTCCGTAGGGATGATCTCGGAAAACTGCGGGATCAATAAAATATCGTCGAAGGTAAAGGCCATCGGAATTTGCGTGTCTTCCATCTTAAACTCCCTTGTTCGAATACCAGGTCATGTATTCGAGATAGTTATTTGCGGACTTCGGCAAGAAAGCCAATTCTTTCTCGTTGAGCGGGCGAACCACTTTCGCCGGGCGGCCCATGATGAGCGAACCGGGTGTGAAGCGCGCATTCTCGGTGATGAGCGAGCCGGCGCCGACGATGCAATTGTCGGGTATCTCAGCCTGGTCCATGATAATGCTGCCCATGCCGATCAGGATCAGATCGCCGATCTTGCAACCGTGCATGATGACGGAATGCCCGACCGTCACTTTTGATCCGAGCACGGCTCCGCACTTTTTGTAGGTGCCGTGAATGACCGAGTTGTCTTGGATATTGGTCTCGTCGCCGATCACGATCGGCATAACGTCACCCCGCAAGGTGGTGTTAAACCATATGGAACATTTGCGGCCGATCGAGACGTCCCCAATCAGCTCGGCACTCGGCGCGAGGAAACTCCCTTCGCCGATTTTTGGAGTTTTGCCTTGCAGAGAGTGAATCATTTCGTCGTCCTTAATTCATGTAATGTTGCCTGTTACGCTTGAAATCCGAACGCCTCGCACCCGGAGGTGGCTGGCTGATCGTCGCGTTCACTTGGCGGCACTCTTCCAAATATTGGCGCGTGCAATAAAACCGCACGCCGGCCTGTAAACAAAATGAGATGGCATGGTCGGCGCGCACTTTCATATTCTTCACTTTACGCGAGCCTGAGAAAATCAGCTCGACGTACTGTTGATTGCCCTTCACTTCGCGGAAGTGGCAAACCTCGAGTTTCATGCCGAGCTTTGAAAGCAGGTTCAGCGTAACGTCATGGGGCGAAAGCATAAAGGCCTGCGGCTGGTGCTGGGTCAAAGCGATCCCGGCGTCGAGCGGCGAAAGCCAGACGGGCAAGGTTGCCTCGCCGCCTTTTTCGCGAAAAAGCATAACCGGGCGAACGTTGTCCATCCCGGTAGTGAGACCGAAAGCTTCGAGTTCGATTTCATTCGCGGGGGTTAATTTAGCGTCGACGATTCTTTTCATTGCAGTAAATCTCCCTTAAGCGTGAGGGGCCGGCTTTCGTTAATCCGTACGTCGACGATCTGCCCGATGAGTGCGGCGTCGCCCGTAATGTAAACGGATTTATTTTGGGTCGACCGGCCTTGGATGCGGCCGTCGTCCACGGCTTTTTCGACCAGAACTTTTAAAACCTGGCCGTCGTATTTTTTAACGAGATCAAAAGCGATCTCGCGGTGGCGATCGAGCACCCGGGTCAAACGCGCGCTTTTCACCAAATCGGGAACTTGGTCGGTGAACTTTGCGGCCTTAGTCATCGGGCGCGGACTATAGTTGAAAGCAAAAATATTTTCGTAAGGCACTTCTTCGAGAAGCGACATCGTGTCTTCGAATTGCGCGTCGGTTTCACCGGGAAAGCCGGTGATCAAATCCGTGCTCAACACCGCGTTAGGCATCGCTTTAAAAATCGCCTGCGCTTTCGCGACGTACTCTTCACGGGTGTAGCCGCGGTTCATTCGCGCGAGCACTTCGGAGTTTCCGCTTTGTACGGGAAGATGGATATACTCCATGATTTTATCTTGGTTTTCGGCCATGACGCCGATCAACTCGTCGGTGAAATCTTTCGGGTGACTTGTCGTGTAGCGGATGCGGCTGATGCCCGTCTCACGCGCGAGACGTTTCAACAATTGCGCGAAATTGACCCCGCAGTCGGAGGTATATGAATTCACGTTTTGCCCGAGCAACGTTACTTCGCGAACGCCGCGGTCCACCAGTTTGTTCACGTCGTCGATCAAGTGTTTGAAAGGCCGCGAACGCTCGCGCCCGCGCGTGAACGGCACCACGCAGAAGGTGCAGAAATTATCGCAACCCTTGGTGATGTTCACGAAGGTGCTGACGCCGGGATTTCGCACCATGGTTTCGATGTGGTACGGCTGCGAATGTTCGAAGCGCGCCGAGATGATGCCTTCGCCCTGACGTACTTTCGCAATCACTTCGGGTAATTTATCGATGGCGTCGGTGCCGATCACGAAGTCGATGAGCGGAATGTCGCGCTTCAACTTATCTTTTTCTTGGCTCGCGACGCAGCCGGCGACGCCGATTTTTAATTTCGGATTGAGCGCCTTCATTTTGCGATAGCGCCCGACCTCGGAATGCACTTTGTGCACGGGTTTCTCGCGGATCGAGCACGAATTGATAATGATGATCGACGCTTGATCGGGCGAAGTGACCGGACGAAAATTCATCATCTCGAGCAACGTCATCATGCGCTCGGAATCATTTTCATTCATCTGGCAGCCGTAGGTTGAAATGTACACACCATCTCCCTGGCCGATGTCGGTCGGGGAAATTGTGGTTGTCAGGCCGGAGGTTTGCATGGAATCCTTAAGATAATTCATCTATATAATTGCAAATAAACGAACGGGTCAAATGAGTATGCATCCAAGACTGAAAACTTCGAAAAAATGGTCACCTCTTCCCAAAGAGTTCCTCAAGCAAGTTGAGTCTGTATTCAAACAGACCTTCAAGGCGCAAGTCGGCACGGGCAAAATCGTCACCGAAGGCCGCATTTACCCCGAAGAAATTCTGGTGAGCGTCGGTTATCACCCGGGTAAAGGACTGCGCCAGAGCAACTTCGAAGTGTCGATCGCGTATAAAAAAGACAAAGACAACGTCATCCAGCTTCTCAATCTCTCGGTCGACGTGGCCGCGTCCCTCTTCGAACAATTTTTCGCGGCGGAAAATGACCAAGAGTTCCCCCGTTTGTGGCAAGAGTTCGACGTCGACAACCGTCCGGTCTATGTTCAGTTCTCGGGCACCAATACGGAATTAGAAAAAGCGGCGAACAAACTTTTAGGCGAGCATGCCGACGAAGGCTTAACCGGCGGCGATTGGGATGACGTGGGTTCTCCCGCCGAAGCAAAGGCGCGCTTGGGTATTGACCCCGACGAAGCCTTTGCGGATTCGATTTTTAATCCGGAAGAGGGCGACCTCGATGAGCCGGAAGAATCCGACGACGAACCGCCTAAGAAATCAAAAAAACATTAAGTGAATTCGAAGGTCAGCTGAGCCGCGAAGCGTTGCCGACGCGGCAGCGCCTTGCGTTGAGGCCCGATGCTTCGGGCCCGTTTGGCGGACTAGAAATCTTCGTCGTCGCGGGCCGCGGGTTCCATTCCGCGAACTTCGTCGATGTAATTCTGCGCTTCGTCTTCAAACTCGTTGTCGACCGCATTTTCGTCGATCTCAAGTTCTTGGATGGCCGCGAGGAATTCTTTTTCACTACGCAGATCTTTACGCAGCATTTCGAGAAACTTGTCCGGGTAACGCGCAGTGAGCTCTTCGATGTAACGTTCGAGCTTTCCTTCGGAAAGAATCTTTTTACGAACTTGGATCTTTTTCCACAAAGCGAGGTAGTGGTAACGGCAGTAACCGTCGACGGCCGACAGCTGGTCGCAATCTTTAACGCGGCAGTAACGGCGGCCTTCGGCATCCGTTAAGACGATTTCTTCATCAACGAGCTCTTCGTCTTCTTCCTCGACGTCGACTTCGGGTTCTTCAACTTCGGGAGCGGGAGTTTTTGCCTTGGCTTCGGTCTTCGGTGCTTTGGCTTCGACTTTCGGCGCCTTGGGCTCGGCCGTCGCTTTCGCGGCCTTTGCGGCCGGCTTGCCGGCTTCCTTTTCGGAGTCGTCGTCGGAATCTTTTTCGGTCGCCTTTTTGGTGACGGATGCGATCACTTTACCGACGGCTTTCAGCAAACCTTTACCGGCCGACGCCTTCGGCGCGGGCGGCGTTTTAGGCGCTACGGGGGCCTTCGCGGGCGCGGCCTTAGGAGCGGCTTTCGCGGGGACGGCTTTTTTTACCGGCGCGGCCGCTTTTGGCGCAACCTTTTTGGCGGGCGCCGCTTTTTTAACGGGTTTAGCCGCTGCTTTTTTAGGCGCAGCTTTTACCGTCTTAGCCGCGGGGGCCTTTTTAACGGGCTTCTTCTTATCTTTACCGGGTTTCGCAGTCTTTTTTGCCATGCGGGAACGTTGATGGATTTTGCCTAACCGGTCAAGAGATTATTGCCAGGAGATCCGGCCCGATTGCGTCCGCACGAACACCTGACCGGCGCCGTTTTTTCGCCCTCTTTTTGCCGTCGAAGCTTCAACCACTTTCAAACCCTCGCGCATTTCGACCGCGAAAGGTTTCGGAACTTGGATCGCACCCGTCGATGACGTAAGAAACATTTTTGCGCCGCCGCCCCAACGAATTTTCACCGGGCCGGAATCGGTAGTCACTTCCAGGTCGCTCGGTGCATTGGCTTGCAAATCCCATTCTGAAGTTCCGCCGTTCGCTTTCACTTTGCCGCTCAAGTTTTTTAATTGAGCATTCCCGCCCGGCATTTCGAAATTCATAGCGCCCTTGATTCTTTCGCCGCGCAAAACTCCGTGCACCCAATTCAAATCTACGGCGCCGTTTATACCGGCCAATTCGACGCGGCCCTTCTCACCTTTTAGATTCAACGCTCCAGCGTGCGTGGCGATGTTGATTTGCGCATCCACCGCTTGCAGTTTTAAATCACCGCGCATGCCGGTAGCCGTAAAATTTCCGTAGAGGAACGCGGCCTCAACGTCCGACTTCCACGCCTTGATATACAGATCACCTTCGCGCCACGAGATGAGTGCGGGCACCGATGGGCCTTCGATCTCGATGTCAAACTCGGGCCACAACTCCGCACGAACTAAATGACGCCACTGCGGACCCATGGCCACGTTGAAGACTTCAAGAACGAGTGCCTCACCCTGGCGGTCAACCGAAAGGCTCCAGTCCTCGAAGCGTTTATTTTTTGAATGTGAAACTTTAATTGTATAGCTTTTCGCGCTGTTGCCTTTAAGTACCAAGCGCCCTTTGACTCCGCTCACTTGGATTTCATGAATGCCCGAGGCCGAAACTTTTTGTGCGGGATAAACCGACTTATCGCCGGCCGCGAAGGCCACCGGCAGCGTTAAGAATAAGAGCAACGTGAGTGGGACAAAGCGCATACATTAAGTGTAGCATGACACGACGCTGCCTTGACAAGATCGAGCCCGATTTTGAAAATCGCAAGCCTCGACTACCGCAAAGGAAAACAACGATGTCATCCGCTTATATCCTCAGTGCCCGCCGGACCGCGATCGGAAGCTTTCAAGGAATCTTCGCCAACACGCCCGCCCCGCGCCTAGGCGCCACCGCAATCTCCGCCGCGCTAAAAGATGCGAAGCTCCAACCCGGCGACATTCAAGAATGCACGATGGGCCAAGTTCTCACCGCCGGCGCCGGTCAGGCCCCCGCGCGCCAAGCCGCGATCTACGCAGGGCTGCCCGTTTCGGTCCCGTGCATGACGATCAATAAAGTTTGCGGCTCTGGACTAAAGGCGATCATGCTCGCTTCGGACAGTATTCGTTTAGGCGCGGCCGACTTCGCTATCGCCGGCGGCCAAGAAAATATGACCCTCGCGCCCCACCTTATGGAGAACTCCCGCGCGGGCTATCGAATGGGCCCCGTCACGATGACGGACTCCATGGTCAAAGACGGTTTGTGGGATCCCTACTCAAACTTTCACATGGGGAGTGCAGCGGAACTCTGCGTAAAGGAACACAATTTCACGCGCGCGCAGCAAGATGAATACGCGATCGAGTCGTATAAAAAAGCGCAGACCGCGATCAAAGAAGGTCTGTTCAAAAACGAAATCGTCGGCGTCGAAGTTGCCTCGAAAGCCGGTACGCAGAACCTCGATACGGACGAAGAGCCCGGCAAAGCACGGTTCGATAAGATGCCTGAACTTCGCCCCGCCTTTGATAAAGAAGGAACGATCACCGCGGCCAACGCTTCGAAAATTAACGACGGCGCGGCTGCCCTCGTGATTGCTTCTGAAAAGGGCTACAAAGACAAGGGCTTGAAACCGATCGCTCGCGTGGTGGCTTATTACTCATTCGCGCATGAACCGAAATGGTTTACGACCGCGCCGATCACCGCGATCAAACGCGTGACCGAACTCGCAAAGATGAAGGTCAGTGATATCGATCTCTTCGAAATCAACGAAGCCTTCAGCGTCGTCGCGATGGTCACGATGAAGGAGCTCTCGATTCCGGCCGACAAAGTTAACGTTAACGGCGGCGCGGTGGCCATGGGCCATCCGATCGGCGCGAGCGGCGCGCGCTTGATGACGACTTTGGTACACGCGCTCGGCGCACGCAAAAAACAATTCGGTCTCGCTACCCTTTGCGTAGGCGGCGGCGAAGGCGTCGCCATGATCGTGGAACGTCTGTGAACAAGATCTATCCCGACGCTAAGGCGGCCGTCGCGGGCGTGAAAGACGGCATGACCCTGCTCTTCGGCGGTTTCGGGCTTTGCGGAATCCCGGAGAACTCAATCGCGGCGATTCGCGATACCGGAATCAAAAACCTCACCTGCGTGTCCAACAACGCCGGCGTGGACGGTTTCGGACTCGGGCAACTGCTCGAAAAACGGATGATTAAAAAAATGGTGTCGTCTTACGTCGGCGAAAATGAATTGTTTGAGAAACTTTATTTAAGCGGTGAACTCGAAGTTGAGTTCACGCCCCAAGGCACGCTGGCCGAAAAACTACGCGCCGGCGGCGCCGGTATTCCCGCGTTCTTCACGCCCACCGGGGTAGGCACCAAGGTCGCCGAAGGCAAAGAAGTACGTGAGATCAACGGGCGTAAGTACGTGCTTGAGCACGCCATTACCGGCGACTTCGCCTTCGTTAAAGCGTGGAAGGCGGATAAATTCGGCAACCTCATTTTCAGGAAGACGTCGCGCAACTTTAGCCCGAATACCGCAACCGCGGGTAAAATCACCGTGGCCGAAGTGGAAGAGATCGTTGAGATCGGCGAACTCGACCCGGAGAACATCCACGTTCCCGGAGCTTACGTTCAGCGTATTTACGCCGCAAAGTTTGAGAAACGCATCGAGAATCTTACCCTCTCACCTGACCCGGCTTAAGGGGAATAATGGCATTACTAAATCGCGACCAACTGGCCAAACGTATCGCGCAAGAAATCAAAGACGGCTTCGTCGTGAACTTGGGCATCGGCATCCCGACGCTGGTGGCGAACCATATTCCTAAAGGTATGTTCGTCATGCTTCAAAGTGAAAATGGTTTACTCGGCCTCGGTCCGTTTCCGACTAAAGATCAGGTCGATGCCGATCTAATCAACGCCGGAAAACAAACGGTGACGACCGTCCCCGGCGCGAGCTTTTTTTCGAGCGCCGATTCCTTCGCGATGATTCGCGGCGGCCACGTCGACCTCACCGTTCTGGGCGCGATGGAAGTCGACCAAAAGGGTTCGATCGCGAACTGGATGGTCCCCGGCAAACTCGTGAAGGGCATGGGCGGCGCGATGGATTTGGTTGCCGGCGCGAGGCGCGTGATCGTGGCGATGCAACACCGGGATAAAGCCGGCAACTCTAAGATCTTGAAAAAGTGTACGCTGCCGTTGACGGGGCAAGCGTGTGTCCACCGCGTAGTTACGGACATGGCCGTGCTCGATTTATCGCCCGAAGGTTTCGTGCTTAAAGAATTTGCGCCGGGACTTTCCATCGACGAAGTCAAAGCCGCGACCGATGCACCACTTCATATCGACCCGAACGTGCGCGAGATTCAGCTCTAGCTCATTGTTAGTCCAGCTCTCACGCAACTAGACCTAGGCAAGGTTGAGCGACGGGGCATTCTCACGTCATAATAGAACTGTACGTATACACCTGTGTTTTAAGGAATTTGCAGCATGGCCGGCGGCATTAAGAAGCTCGGGAAGAACGACATTTTATTTCGCGAAGGCGACGAGAGTGACGCAATGTACGTCATCAAATCGGGCCGCATCGCGATCACCAAATCCAAAGGCAGCGGCGAAATCATCTTAGCCGAAAAAACCGGCGGCGAAATGCTCGGCGAAATGGCTTTCTTCGACAACAAACCGCGCTCGGCCGGCGCGAAAGCGATGGGCGACACCGAAGTTATCTCGCTCCCATTCGCTTCGCTCCACGCGCAGTTCAAAACTTTTCCCGAGTGGCTAAAGGCGATGGTCAAAACGATCAACGGCCAGCTGCGTGATGCGAACACGCGGATTAAAAATCTCGAGGCCGTCACCGCGGGCGACGCCGAGATGTTTCCGCCGCACCTGACCACCCGTTTGACGGCGATCATCAGCCTCATTGGTTTCAAGTGCGGAGAGCCTACGCCCGAGGGGGGCCTCGTCGTTCCTTATTCTGTCTTGCGTGAGTACTGCATTCAGATTTTTCAGCAGCCGACCAACAAGCTCGATAAATTGATGGACGTACTGCAAGCGCTTCAGCTCATGAAGGTTGAGGATTTAGGCGAAGGCCGAAAACGCATCACCATCGTGAACCATAAGGTCATCACCGGCTTTACCGACTGGTACAATCGCTACATTTTCACCGAAAAATCGAAGCAGATCACGATCGAAGAAAAAGAACTACAGACTCTGCGGGCCCTCGTCTTCTACGGCCGAAAACTGACCGCCGACGACAAGGGATTCGTGAAGGTATCCCTCACCGACATGCAGAATAATTCCATGCGCGATCTCAATTTTCTATTCAGCGTGAACGAAGCCGATACCTTAGCCGAAAAGGGTTTGGTCCAAGAGAAATCCTCCGAACAAGGCGGCGCTTTGTCGATGCGTTTTAAAATGTCTGATCTCGAATCGATTTTGCCGTACTGGGAAATCGTCTACACGCTCAAAAAAGTCCCCGCGCGCGGCTAAGTTCCGCAAGGGTGCCGCGCTCCGTTTGAAATCTCATCGTAAAAATCACGCAAGTCTTTCAGCGTTTTAAAATCCTTGCGCGAAAGAAACCCGGCGGCTTCCAACTGATTCAACTTCACATACTCTAGCAGAGTTTGAAACGCCTTCTTCCACCCACGAACAATGCGAGTGTGCGGACGAAATAACCAAAGTTTTTCGCCCGCCATTACGCCCTTCAGAGCCAAACCCAACCGTCCCGTCAACTCACGAATAAAAGCTGCCCACCGCCGTACGTGCGAAATTTGAATCGCAAGGTGCAGATGGTTCCCGACGTTCGCGCGCTTGAAGATCTTCACACCATGCTTCTTCGCGACCGTCGAAATTAATTTCTCCACCACTGCGAAGTATTTCGGCGTACGCAAGACACTCTTCGTCGCGCGCATAGTGAGATGTATGGGCCACTTTAAATCCAACGGACGCGCCCGCTTGGCGTTTCCTTTAAGTAAAGCTCCACCGAACGCATCGGATGGCTTTTGGAATCCCTCACCCTTAAATTCTTGTTGGTTCTTCGTTCTCGACATCCGTTGTTTATAGACCATCGCTCCCTTTACGCAAACAAATATTATGTATCTATTGGTCTTTGGCGGTGCATAAACTTTGCTTGAAGGCCCCATTGTGGAGGTGCAGAGATTTAGCGTCCTGACAGTGGCGTTCCGACGCCGTCCGCGGCGTCGGAAATTGATTATTGGGGAGAGTTTTTCTTTTTGCGGGAGGAACAAGGTCGTTTTTGAACTGAGTTGAACTGAGTTGAGTTGAGTTGAGTTGAGTTCGGACTGACGCACCTTTTCCTGTCTAGACAGAAAATCATGCGTTATCCGAACTGTGCTGTTTGAAACGTTATTCGAGACGGTAGTTCGGGTTTCTTTGGTGATGCTCTCGCTATTTTAGATCGATCGCGTGGAGAGCGTTTTTTACTGGCACTTTTTTAGTAAATCGTGGAGTTGTTGGTATTCGCGTCGGTTGTAGGAGGCGGTTTTGTTGATTAGGCCGCGTAGGCATTTTCCCGTTCCGTTGCCCTCGCAAGCGCGGATAAGTTTTAGAAATTCTTTGGCGCTGGTGCCGTCGCTTGGGTGTAGAGATTGTCCGAGTTCCGAAACGCAATCGGCTTCCACGTCTTTGCATGCGGCAAGGACTTGCGACTCATTTTCTCCGTGATAATCGGAGGAACTCAGGAAGCGTTTCGCTTGCTCGAAGCAGGCCGCGGTATTTTCGTTTTCTAATCTTGGGTCGCTCGCGAAGGCTCCCGATGCCACGGATGTACAAATAAGTAAGACAGAAATTTTGAGCGACTTCACGACCATGCCTTATTCTCCGTGCGCGGCTTAATTAAAAATAATAGCGGCCGCCCACGCCTAGGTCTAAGCGGCCCGCGGTGCTGGGAGTGAGCAGAAAGGTCGGGCCGATTTCGGCGAAGACGCCGAATTGGGTCGGTGCCGGATACCACTCGAAGCCGACGAGGCCGCGCACGAATACGCCCGTGCCCGATTCGGATTTACGCCGGCCGCAATCGTAGCGGCCGCATTCGTAAGAGTCGCTCCAAAAGCCGACGCCGCCCCCGCCGCCGATGTAGCCGCTGGTTTCGCGGCCGAAGCGCGTGCCGGAACCGAAGATGCCTGGAATATGCCAAAGGTAATCCGCGTAAACGGCGGTGCCGCCGCTAAATCCCAAACCGAAATCAACCGCGCCCTGCTTGGACAACCAATACTTACCGGTCATCGCGACCATGTTGCCGACCATCAAACCGGCGCCGAACTTGTGCGTGTCGGTCGTGGCCGCGGAAGATGTCAGCGGAAGCGCGAGACATAGAACGCAGAAAAAACGCAGCAGCTTCATGACTAGAATCCTTTGTTGAGATTCAAAATATCTTTTCGAACCCGTAATGGAAGATCGTTGTCGGGCACGTCGACCCGGTCACGGGTCACCGTGTACACGCGAATGTTATTTGTCTTCGCGTTTTGGCGCACGGGTGAACCCATCGTGATGACGACTTTATCGCCCTTCTCGACGATGCCGATTTTCAATAGGAGTTCTTCGATCTGCTTCAAGGCTTCTTCGCTATTTTGATAAGCGTCGATTTTGAAGGTCTGAATACCCCAAACCAATTCTAACCGGTTGAGTGGATCAATCGTGTGCGTGATCGCCAAGATCGGACACGCGGGGCGTGAACCGGCGATGAGCGTGGCCGTCTTCCCGCTGGTGGTCAAACAGACCAACGCTTTCGCTTTTACTTTCAGCGCGGTGAGCGAAGCGGAGGCCGCGATCGCGTCGGGAACGTCGAGCACGTCGTCTTCGAGTGAGATGTCCCAGTACAAGTCCGAGGATTTTTGCACCTCGCAAATAATCTCGTGCATGGTCTTGATACATTTAAACGGATACTTCCCGCTCGCGCTTTCGGCGGACAACATCAACGCGTCGGAACCGTCGATGACGGCATTGGCGACGTCGGTGATCTCGGCCCGAGTCGGGCGCGGATTTTCGACCATGCTGTCGAGCATCTGAGTTGCCGTGATAACGGGTTTGTTCATCATGTTGCACATGCGAATGATTCGCTTTTGAATACCCGGCAATTGGCTTTGGCCCGTTTCGATCGCCAAGTCGCCGCGCGCCACCATGATGGCGTCGCTGAGCTGAATGATTTCTTCGAGGTTGTCGAGGGCTTCGACCATTTCGATCTTCGCGATGATTCGCGTGGCGGGACGGGTCGCGTTCACCAATTCACGAAGCTTTACGATATCGCTGCCTTGGCGGACAAAACTTAAAGCCACGTAGTCGACGTTTTTTTCGAGCCCGAACTGAAGATCGCGCAAGTCTTTCTCGGTCATGGCTTCGATCGGCAAGTTCGCGCCGGGCACGTTCATGCCTTTGCGATCTTTGAGCAGACCACCGTAGATGACTTCGCACTCGATAATCTTTTTACCGTCGGTCGACAGAACCTTTAAATCGATCAGCCCGTCGTCGAATAAAATGCGTTGGCCTTCCGAAACGGTGGTGGGCAGCGCCTTAAAATCCGTCGGGATGACCCCGGGCGTGCCGAGGATATCTTCGTTGGTGATGATGACCCGTTCGCCGTCGGCCAGACGAACCGAACCGCCCTCAAATTTTCCGCAGCGAATTTTAGGACCCTGAAGATCCTGCAGGATAGAAACGGGAGCGTTCCATTTACGCGCGATTTCCCGCACGTTTTCGATAACGCCCGCGTGCATCTCATGAGTGCCGTGCGAGAAGTTGAGGCGGGCAACGTTCATGCCCGACAGGATGGCTTTTTCGAGCGCCTCTTTGGTAAGGGTGCTCGGACCTATGGTAGCGACGATTTTTACTCTACGTTCAGAAAGCATCCTTAATCATTGTCAGGTCTTCTTCACTTCGGCAAGGACGGTGTCGAGTTTTTCTTCGTGCCGTTTGTTCACGTTCCGTAATTCTTCGGTTTGCATTGTGCTCAATTGCCGAACCTGTTCGCGATTTTTGGAGTCTAGTTGATCGACGCTCACTTTGTGGGCGCGCTGCAGCTCGTCTACCGTGCGGCGCAAGTTGTCTTCGCCGCTCTTACGTTCCTTCAAAACCTGGTCTTTCAGGCCTTGGAGCTGCTTCTCATATTTGTTTACCATCTGGGCCATACGGTCGCCGTGCTGAAGTTCCTGCTTGCGCATCTGCTCTTGCATGGTGCGGATCGCAATCTGTTTTTCGTTATCGGCCTGGTTACGGGCTTCGCGAACCTGATCCCGCATCTGCAATTGTGAGGCACTGTGATTCTCACTCTGCATCTGGATCATGCGCTGCTTCTCTTCTTCGGTCTTGTCGTAGATCGTCTTCACGCGCTGATCGGTGGTCATCTTCGTGGCTTCGATTTGGCTATCGAAGTTTCCGACCAGGTTGTCGTAGGCTGTCTTTTGAATGCGACCCTGTTCTTCCATGCGGCCGCGGTAAAAACGGCCGTTCTCGGTAAGCTGCTTCCCTAATTCGTCGCGGACCTCGGAAACGTCTTTGGCCGAACGATCGTTACTCGCGCGTACCGCTTCATTTCGCTGTTCCATCGCGTTCTCGATATTTTTGCCGAAGGACTCCCTGACGTTCGCGAGTTCGCGGCTATTCTGCCGCTTGAGTAACATCGCGTCCCGGTTGCGTGACTCTTTCAAATCCATGTTTTCGTGTTCAAGACGGCTGATCTGGTTGTCGATCCGATTGCCGACGGTGGATTTTAAGTCCGACGAGCTCATTTGCAAAGCTTCGCGCTCGCGTTTCATTGCTTTCTCGTAGCGGCCTTTTTGCGTCTCGAGCCCGTCTTCGAAACCATCACGGAGCATCTCGGAATTGTCCTGACCCACCTGGCGTTCTTTAGTGACCGCGCGCATAAGATGATTTGAGTCCTTCATCTTGTCCTTCATGTGGCGGATTTCTTGCTCCTTCAGACGGCCCTCCGCGTTCTCGCGGTAGCTGCCCAAATTATTCTGCAGATTTTTGACCTTCTCGTTTCGCTCTTCACGGATGGCGTCGGTCTGCTGCTGATAAGCCTTCTCAAGCTTCTCGCGGTTTCCGGCTATCGCTTCACCTTGCGCTTCGCGGCCCTCGGCCGCGAGTTCGCGATGGGACTCTTCTGATTTTTGCAGATTTTTTCGATAATCCTGATTCAATTTCTCGAAGCGGGCATCGTTTTGCGCCTTTTGCTGATTTTGATCGCCCGAAGTTGCGCGGCGAAGCGCGTCTTCCTTCTTCTGGCTTTCTTCGGCGGTCGCTTTAAGCTGCTTCACGTGCATGCCGCGGATATCGTCCATCGACTTTTGGTATTTATGATCACGCTCGGTGATGCTGTCGGTGGATTGTTTTTGAACCGAAGCCATCTGTTCCGCGTGAGAACTTTTTAAGTTCTCGATTTCCTCGTAATGCTGTTCGGAAATACGGCGCAGCTCTTGTTTATGCTTCTTGACCATCTCGCCCTCGTTATTGCGATAGTCTTCGCGATTACGGCGAACAACTTCGTCCTGGCGGTTGGATCCATCCGAACTACCAACTGAAGACATGAATCTCCTCCTGAGATCTAGAGCAAAGTAACGGCTAAAATCACGTACTGTGAATACCTAAATCTTAGCATATCTCTAGGGAGGAGTAGTTATCCGGGCAAAACACTGGTCAAGGGTCGATATTGTTTTTACGACGGAACAACTCGCGCATGGCGGCTTCTTCTTTGGCGACGGACTTTCGTCTAGCTTCTTCCTTCGCTAAGCCCGCTTCGTAGCTGGCGATGGCGCGCGAAGCGGCTTGCTCGTGGACTTGCGAAGCGCTTTCGACGGCTTCTTTCCAATCGAGACGAAAGCGGGCGACATCTGATTTGAAGAGTTCAACCGTGCCCGGAAATAATTTCGACCATTCCATCACCGTAGGGGCGAACGGCAAACTTTGCGGAAAATCCATTTGCGCCACGCCGCTCGTTTCAACTTCACCGATCGACAACTGAAGACCGCTCGAGAGCGAATAGTTTTTCTTTTCGCCGAGACGCTGAATATTCCACTCGCCGGCGAGCGATTTTACGGTAACGCCGGTTAACGCTCGGGTAATGAGCGCCGTGCAAACCGACTCGCAAGATATAGAAGCGTAAGGAGTTTTGAAAATTACGGGCTTATCGATTTCTACGTAAAACTTGCCTTCGACGAGCTGAATTGTCTTTTCGTCACGCTGCTGCGCGATCGAACCGGCGCCCAAAACGAGGACGAAGTCCCCGTTCCTGTACTCACGCTTGTGTTCGGTCGCCTGAATAGCGCACGGGATGCGCTTACCCCAGCAACTCGCTTCCTTATGGGAATCTTCCGCGCGCACACGAACGTCGATAAAAAACATCGCCGCGATTAAAATGAATCGGCCCGGTTTCATCGGTCGAGGCCCCGCATCGAGGCTTTCGCCTGCGAGGCAACGTCGCGTTGCGGGTATGAGCGCATAACCGTGCGGTAGATGTCGACGGCTTCCTCGTTGCGGTTTTGAACTTCGTAAATTCGGCCCAAACGGATAAGGGAAAACCCGGTCAACTCATGCTGGGGAAAGAGCTCGACCATTTGCTGAATCGTCGTCGTGCATTCTTCAAGTTCATTCACTTGAAAATAAGATTCGGCCATCAAAAAGTAGGATTCGGCCACGTAGGTGCTGAAACCGAAACGGTCCACAACTTGCTTAAAAATCTTTATCGCTTTCGCGTATTCTTTGCCGCGGAAATAAGATTTGCCGCGTTCAAAAAGCGTCTTAGCGATCGCCTTCTTCACGTCCATCGCTTCCGAGCGCGTGATCGTACTGGCGAGCGAGCGAAAGGGATAGCCTTCGTCGCCGAGGCCTTTTTCTTTCAAAACTTCGGGCATCAACGCCGCGACGTTTTGGCGGAACTCTAAAAACTGCTCGCGGTCTAACGCGATTTCCACTTCACGCTCATCCGAGTGGCGCTGAATAGCGGCGACTTCATTCTTCAATTCATGCACGCCGTTGAAACGTTCACGGACTACGGAATAGAATTGCATCCATCCGAGGGTCAGAACCAAAATGAAAGATAAAAAAGTTGTTAGCTTCATACCGCTAATCTCTTAACGGTATTTTGCAGAATAATATTGAGCCGAAACGGGAGCTTACATCGCCTCGGGCAGCTCTATACTCAACGTACGCAGGCCCTCTTCCAAAATGACGTGTACCATCTGGACTAAAGTCATGCGCGCCGCTTGAATTTCGTCACTTTCGCCCAGGATCCGGCATTTGTTATAAAACTGCCCGAACCGGTGGCAAACCTCGATGAGATAGCCGGCTAAGATGTGCGGCTTGAAATTCTCGAAGGCGTTGCGAAGGGTATCTTGGTAATTGAGCAGGCTGCGCATAAGTTCTTGTTCTTCGGGCGTAGTGAGGTCGAGCTGGAAAGTCTCGGCGACGGGTTTACCGTAACGGCGCACGAGACTCGCGCAGCGCACGCCGCAGTATTGAACGTACGGGCCGCTGTCGCCCTCGAAATCGAGCGCGCGATCCCAATCGAAATCGACGTTCTTCACCCGGTCGTTCACCAGATCGTTAAAAACGATCGCACCGATCCCAACTTGCTTAGCGACCTCATCGGGATTTGCGAGATCAGGATTTTTCTTCGCGATGATTTCTTTGACCAATTCAATCGCGCGAGAAAAAACGTCTTCCAAAAAAATGGTGTGGCCCTTGCGGGTCGAAAGTTTCGCATCCTTGAAGCGGTACATTCCGAAAGCGATATGGTGAAGCTTATTGACCCAAGGATAGCCCATCAACTCGAGCACTTTGAACACCTGGCGGAAGTGCAACGTTTGATCGACGCCGACGACGTACAGATTTAGATCGGCCTTTAGTTCGTTCATCCGGTAGAGTGCCGAAGCCAGATCCCGCGTGGCGTAGAGTGAGGCGCCGTCGGCCTTACGGATCAAACAAGGCGCCATGTCGTCGCCCAAGCGCACGATCATCGCGCCGTCGCTCTCTTCGAGCAAACCTTTTGCTTTAAGTTCTTGTTCCACCGGTTTCATGCGATCGTTGTAAAACGATTCACCGCGCACGAGATCGTGCTTTATCCCAAGCATATCCCAAATGCGCTGGTAGTCTTTAAGCGAAATTTCGACGAACATTTTCCAAAGCTTTTCGATCTCGGCGTCACCCTCTTCGAGCTTCTTGAACATTTTCGAACCTTCGGCTTCGAGTTCGGGATTTTTCTCGGCCTCGTCGTGAAAGCGTACGTACAGCTGAAATAGAGATTCGAAGGGCTTTTCTTTAAACGGATACTCGCTGCCCCATTTTGTGTAGGCCCAAGCTAACTTTCCGAACTGTACGCCCCAGTCGCCGAGGTGATTTAAACCCGTGACCTCGTAACCTTGCGAGCGCGCTAAGTTCACCAAGCATTGCCCGATGACCGAGGCCCGTAAATGGCCCACGTGCATGGGCTTCGCCACGTTTGGTGAAGCGAAGTCTATGACTAATTTTTTACCTTTGCCGGTCTCGGCATAGCCGACGTGTCCCCGCTTTTTTAATATCTCGGCGCTGAGCAGGTCTTGCACGAAGCGGTTTTCGAAAGTGAAATTGACGAAGCCGCTTACGGCCTGAATTTTTTCGAGCCCTGCGGGTTTACGCACCGACAACTGCGCCGCGATTTCTTGCGCGAGCACGGGCGGCGCTTTGCGGTGTTCTTTAGCCCAGGCGAACACCGGCAGCGAAAGGTGACCGTGACCGGCCTGCTTCGGGCTTTCTAGAAGTTTAAAAAGCGCGTCGGCCTGTTTATTGAGGTCGGTCGCGTAGTGGCGGCTGATAATATCTTTTAATAGGGGAAGCATGCGCCGACATTAGCACCGCGCCGGCTCAATGAAAACCACTCATTTCCAAACCGAGAACGTCGCGAGCTTCTCGCGCAATTGTTTTAAGCGGCCGAGCAAGGCCACCGAAGGGGCGGTCTTCGCGAGGGTCAAAATCTCTTTCATTTCAAACCATTGATCAAAGAGAATGTAGGCCGCTCCGTTTGAACGCTTCACGGCGTTAAGGGCGTCGAGCCCCTTGGCGCTGAACTTCTTGCCGCCGGCGGCCTCCGTAAGCTGCTTCTCCAGCAATTGGCTTAAGCGAAAAAGCTCTAACCGTTCTTTCCAGATGGCGTGCGCGTAGCTCTTGCGCAACCGTGAAACCGTTTGCTTGAACGATGCCTCCCCGACCCCGACGCTTACTTTCGCTTCTTTCTTTAAGCTCCCCGCTTCGGCGCGAAAAATAAAACGTCCTTGCGGAAGATTCAGGCCCGTCAGATCGAGCGGTTCTTTTCGATTACCTTTCGCACTCACCTTCATGAATTTGTAGAACGATGCGCCCTCGGCAACCTGTCCCGGCAAACCGACGATCTGCAGGTACACCGGGTACTCATCGCCGTACGCGTCGGTGCGAAGCTCAATTTTTACTTGGTTCGCTCCCACCGTTTGCACGCTTAAAACAAGCTCGGTCGGATCAACGCTTTTCGTGGGGATCGGTTCACTTTCGGCCGCGACGCCCGGCTCTGGCGGGACTTCGGGCGGAGGTTCGGTCGGGATTTCGGGCGCAGGCTCCGGCGCCGCGGCGACTTCATTCACCGGCGGCACGTCGGGCGCGCTCGGCACCGGTGCCGGTTCGATGATGGCCGTTTCCTGTGACGATTGTTTTTGCAAATAATGCGACAGAGTTAAAACAACCCCGCAAAGCACAAGTGCCAGCGCGATAACGACGGCCCAATCGGCCCAGGCAGAATTGCGGCGGCGGCGGGACGCGCGGCGCTTATCGGGCGCGTCGGCCATCGGTTTTCCACGCGAGGATTTTCGGCGCTCCCGTTCGGGTGGTTTATCGATGATCGCCGGTGCCATCTCGGTAAGGTCGGGCGTCTTCGCCTCGGGCGGAGGCGGCGGTGGCGGCGGCACCGCGGGAACTCCGGGCCGTTTCATCTCAACGACGTTTTTCAATGCGACCGCGGCCGGGACTTCCGGTACCTCGGGTAAAGGCGGCGCAACTTGCCGTTCGCTTCCGCGCCGCTCTTTTCGTTCACGCTCTTCCGTCAATCGCCGGTTGAAATCTTCAAGCGAACCGATGCGCCGCCATTCGCCGAAGCCGTCGCGCCATACGTAATCGTTGTACGAGATAACACCTTCGCGCAAAGATAACCGGATATCCTCGGTGCTGAACGGACCGGAAGTACCGAATTCAAATCCTTCGTCGGACTTACGCTGCAGGCAAACCCAGGGGCGGTCGACTAATGTTTTTACGGTGGAAGTTTTGAACTCACCCTTTATGTCGGGATGCTCAAGCGCCATGCGCCAACCCGGCTCACCTTCGCGGTAAACAAGATCGAAGAGACGAATGCGACCCGCGCGAACCCGTGCTTTCATTTCATCGAGAGAGACGGGTCCGAGCGTATTGCCTTTTTCTTGATGGAAGAAATATTTTTTCATTTAGGCGCCCGCGGATTCTCGATCTGGCGAATCAGATCCCAGTAAAATTTTGCGAAGTGTTTATCTTCGACATTCACTTTCAAGTAAGACATGAGTTGCCGTAAACTGATAGTCCTGGACCTGACTTTTTGGAAAAGCCGCTCGCCCAGCATGCTGCCGACGATCCGGGAAGCTTCAAGGTAAGCATCCAACTCACGCGGTTTATATCGCCTGGCGCGCAAGCGACCCGTCTGCACGTAAACGACCTCACTCAAGCGGTGATCGAGCGAAAGTAAAAGCGCGCGGCGTCCCTCGTCCTTCGGGCTGCGTGCGCTAAGCTGTAGACGAATACTTTCGAGCGTCTCGGCCTTACGCTTGGGATTAATCCATTTGCTAAAGAAAAATCCGACGGCTTCGATCCAAATCAAGGGCAGAAAGTCTTGCGGTAAATCCCAAAGCGTTCGCCGCCGGTCACTGAACGAGGCATGAACGAATTGCCCGGCCAGCGCCGAAGCGTGATTGATCGTCGCGCGCGACAGATAAAGCCACTCACGTTCGGGCAGGTAAAAGCTAAGATCATGCTCGAGATGGTAGCGTAAAGCCTTCGCGAAGCGTTTGGGCAACGAAACCTTTAGCCGCGAAAGGGAAGTCTTCGAACTTGGGCAGTAAACTTGTATGCGTGCTTTGTTATGAACGACCGTTTTTAAGTCGGCTTCCAATAACTCGATTAACGACGCCACGTGATCCGTGTAGTCGATCGCAAGCTCTTCTTGCAGATCTTGATCGTAAGCGTGCTCCAGGTACATGAGATAGCTTTGCCACTTCATCCACGGCGGCGAAACCATCAAGCAAAATCTTTGGCCCGCCGACTTCATGTAATCTACGTTGCCTTCGCGTTTCTTCTGCGCGAGCTGAAAGTAAAGTTTTTCGACGTCCTGGAATAACACGGCGATTTGATCTTTGAATTGCGCCCGAAGTTTTAGCGGCAAATGTTTCGCGGCGACGTGCCACTCGCCGATGACGACGTAAATCAAACTATCGGGACTAGCCTTGGCCAAACCGCTAAGCTTGCGAGCGGTCCAGGTATCCCTGGCCGCGAGACTCCCCTGCTTGGGTAAGTTAAGGCCCTTAACTTCGAAGCCGCGATCGCGCGCTAACTCAAAGAGCGGACGGTAATGCTCCCAGGGGAAACCCCAATTCTTTTCCCAATCACAAGCCTCAAGAAAACGGGTTTCCGAGATTTTGCCGGCTAAGAACTCCGCGGCGACGTCTTCTTTATTGTGCGCGAGGCACTCGAGCGCCAGGATCACGCGGGGCCGGTGAACGACGTCGCGCAAAATCCGCACGTGAGCCCGTTGCGATTGCGCGTAAGCATGAAAGTCGGCCCCTAAAACAATGCGGGCCTTATTCAACGCCGTCGTCAGTTCTTTTTCGGAACAAGGTTTCCAGACCCGGTTAAAATCAACGTCCAGATTTTTTGCGTAACGTTTTAGCGCCGGCGCCATCGGTCCGAGCCGCACTTGAACTTGGGATTTAACTTCGTCAAGCAGGTTTTTGCGCGTGCGCAACCACTCATTGGGATTGATCATTGTTCTTAAAAGTGTATTTAATAGAATTTGTGATGAAAAGAAGAATCCAACTCGCATTGATGGGTTGCGTGCTTTCCGTAAGCGCGCATCTTTACTTAGCACTCCACTACTATCCGTTGAAATTCGGATTCGCGACGGGCCAATCGCTTTGCAATCTCAACGCAAAGTTTGATTGCGATGCCGTTTCGGCTTCGAGCTTCTCCGCCTTACTGGGCATACCGCTCGCGGCTTGGGGTGCGGTCTTTTACCTCATACTCTTCATGTTAATACTGATGAGTTGGCTCGAATGGACGGACTATCCCGAGCGCCTTAAACGCTGGACGGTGCTCCTTGCCGGCGGTGGTTTTGCGGCGTCGGTCGTCATGGGCGGCATTTCCGTCACCATGATGCACAACTACTGCATCGTTTGCATGGGTCTTTATGCCTTAAGTTTAATCATATTCATCGCGGTACTCGGATTACTTCGTGAACCCTTCGCGGCAGGACTGAAAAGCGACTTACCCGCCATGTGGAGTGAATCGCGCGGTCTGTTGGTTTCTATCGCGTTGATACCCGTATTGGCTTTCTTCGTGCACAAGATCTTTTCGCAAAATTTAGGTGAAGACGATATCGTTCGAAAGGTGAACGAGAGCGTTTCCGAATGGCAACGGGCTAAGAAGAACGAATTCGTCGCGAAGCCTTCGCTCGTCATGGGCCCGCCCGCCGAACAAGCCGTTATGGTCTTGTCTGAATTTGCCGATTTCCGCTGCGGCCACTGCAAACACGCCAGCTACACTTTACACGCATTTATCAAAGCTCATCCCGACGTGCGTTTCGAATTCTATTCGTTCCCGTTGGACGGTGCTTGCAACGAAAAAATCCAAAGCTCGTCCGGTCTTTCTTGTCGCTTGGCCGCCGCCGTTTACTGCGCGGAGAAAGACGGCAAAGGCTGGCCGATGCACGACCTCATCTTCAACAAACAGGATACGATCAACGGCTTCGATAAGGCCGAACAGATCGACGGCCTGCTCGCCAACGAAGTTTCACCTATGGGTTTAAACTGGGACACCGTGCAACGTTGCATCGGTCAACCGGAAACCTCCGACGCCGTCAAAGCGCAGGCTAAGCAAGGTCATTTAGTTGAAGTCGGTGGAACGCCCACGATTTTTGCCAACGGTAAAATGCTCGGCCGCGGCCACGTGTTGCCCGTTCTTCAGGCCGTTTATGATTTGGCAAAAAAGACGCCTAAAAATTAATTAAACCGACGAGCCAGGTGCTGGCTTCGTCGACGGAAGCGTCGATGACGGTTAAGAATGACGAGAACAAGCCGGCACGTACGTCGATGAACAACCACACGCCGATGATCGCCACCACCACCTGACAAGCCGCGCGCATGACCCAAACGGTTGAACGCAAATCGTTCACCTTACTCTCGCGCTCTACCTTTTCAATCTGCTTAAGATTCTGTTTAAGCTCTTCGAAGTGTTCGAGCACCTTCTCGTGAATCTCTTGCTGCTTCGCCAAGGACAAAGACGCGAGCCCGGGAAAGTTTCGTTTTACCTGGATGGCCTGGATCAAATCGCAGCAATGCTCAACGTAGCGCTCGGCACGGACTTGAAAGGCCGGGTAAGAAGACTTGTAACCTATGTAGGTCGTAAGCTCGTCTTTGGCATTTTCGTAATTTTCGGCAACAACCGCGCCCATGACCGTCGCGCGAATCGAGTCGATCCGTTCGCCGATTTCTTTGCGATGCGACTCTTGAAGCTTACGCTTCAAATTTTCGTGCATCTCGGAGATGTGATTATGCTCGGTTAACGATACGATTTCAGCAGCCATAGTGATTAACTCTTCGGCCCCGAAGACCTAGGTCTAGAGTCTAGTCCTGCGTCGGTCCGGACTTTCATCCTGGAAGACCTGAATTTTGACAAACCTCGCCTTTTTTTGAGACAATAAAGTAGTCGAGTCCGTAGCCTTTAGGCCTACGGCCGCCGCAACGTAAGGCCAAGGCCGGCCTTATCACGAGGAGTTCCATGATGGAAAAAAGCTCTTTCTACATCACCGTTCCGCCCCAGGAGAATCTTGAGTCCGCGGTTCGTAAAGTCCCCCTCCCCAACCAGCTTCCGAAGGGGATAGATTTTTCCGACATCCCGGTCGGCCAACTAAAGTCGGCAACGCTCGATAGCCTAATCAATCAAAACGAAGATTTGATGGCACGCCTCAGCGTTTCGCTACGCCGGAACAATGAGTTTGAAGAGAAGGTTCAAAGATTCGAGGCCGAGAACGCAAGCCTACGTTCACGCTTCGAAACGATCAAAGAGCAGTACATGCTGACTCAAGAGAAAGACCGGATTTCGACTACCCGATCGCTGCAAGTTTTCGAAGAGAACGTAAACACCAAGCGTCAGCTCGAAAAGCTCGAAAAAGTTTATTCGGAATTGTTCGTGCAGGCGCAAGCTTTTCAACAAAGAATGATCCGCCTTGAGCGTCACCAGGCTCGTTTGCGTAAAGCCGCGCGCAATCTTCAAAAGCAGAATCGCTTATTGCCCTCGTTGCAAAGTGAGCTCACGGAGCGCGCCGAAAACCAAGCCGCCGCGGCCCTCACCCACCAACAAAGTGTTCAAAGCTACGAAGCGAAACTTGCGGGTGTCCGTCACGAAATCGAAGCGATGCGGGCGAAACTGACCGAACGCGACGGCCTTTACGCCGACAAAGTAAAACTAGAAAACCAATTGGTTAAAACCCAACGCCAGTCGGATATTCAGCGTGAGGAAGGCCAGGCGTTAAGCGAGCGTTTAGCCGGTGAAAATACGTCGATGCGCGTGCAACTTAAAGAAGCTTTAATCGCGGCCGAAGCCGCTAAGCAAGAAGTGGCGAGGCTTAGCTCCGACTTGCCTTCGCTGAAGGCCGAAAAGCAAAACTTAACCGAGCAGGTTGAGTCGCTCCAGGCGCTCTGGTCACATAAGCAAAACGAGCTCGAAGCGAGCGAGCAAAAGATCAAAGCGCTACAGAAGTTAAACCAATCGATCAGCTTAACTCTGAATCAGCAGCGCAAGCAAATCCACGGCCTCGAACAAGAACTCGAAAAAGAGCGCTTCACGTCGGCCGAAAAGATTAAACCTATGCTCGCCGAGATTCAGCTTCTTAGAACGAAACTTTGAAATGCTTTTTCTTGATTGTCGAAGATGTCCTGGGCTTCAAAACCGCTGGCTTCAAAAAGCCGGCGGAATTCGACGCCGACGCCGCAGAATTTGATTCCCGGCTGCGAGTTCTTTCTCATGTCTTCCAGCGTGCTGACGAAATCGGTAAGCCCTAACGAACCGACGAAGTTAAGATCTCTTAAATCAAAAACGACTTTTTCACTGAGAAGTTTTTCGAGGCAGGTACGGCGAAACGGCGCCTGCATCTCAAAATCTAATTTTCCTTTTAATTCTACGATCAATACCTGACCACGCTTCGCGAACTTGGCTTCCATCTCATCTCCCACTTTTAGCTGCTTTGGCTATATTTAGTGTAAGCGCAGGTGGGTTATTTTGTGCACGCGACGGAAGTCCGGAGTTGAGAGTTTAGATTTCCTCACCTAGGATAAATCATTCAGTAAGCTAACCGAGCGTAGAAAAACTAAACCTTAGGCTTAAGCATCATGAAGGTCTTAGATCTAGCTAGATGGAAAAAGGGTCTCTTTTGGCTCGTGACTAGTCCGATGATGGTCGGCTTCGTCATTACCTTCAGCACGGTCAAATTGACCTTCGATTACTACTCAACCCGCGGAAGCAAGGGTCGAGTCCAAGGGATTTCGGGTCTGATCCAAACCGCTCACCAAAAATCGATCGATTACCGGCTGCGCGCGCGCGGCCCAAGACCGGTCGATAAAAACTTGGCTCTGCTGACGGTCGACGAAAAAGCTTTGAACACCATCGGACGCTGGCCATGGTCTCGCGAAATTCTCGCTCAGGCGGTCGATCGCGCTTTCGCCGGCGGCGCGCGCATTCTGGCGTTCGATATGGTATTCCCCGAGCCGCAAGAAAACCCCGTCGACAAAGTTATCGAGCAGATGCGGACCGGCGGGCGCTCCGACACCGCTACGGAAGCGCTGCTCGGCACGTACAAAGAGCGCCTCGATGCCGACAAGGTTTTGGGCGCGGCCATGACGGAACACGCCGATAAAATTATCGCGGGCTCGTTCGCCTCGGCCCAACAAGAGTGGCCCGCCGAGACCGAATTTTGCCAAGATCTCATCTTCAAAAATAGCACCGAAGCCAAACAGTGGGATAAAGAAGAAGTTCTGCTCGCGGTAAATGATTCTTATTTGCCTTACGTTCCCGTCGGCGTGAACGAGTTTTTCACCCTCGTACTAAAAGAGAAAGAAGCCTACGTCCGCGAACAGTTTGGGCCCGTACGCACGAAGGCCGCCGAGGTCGAACTCGAAGGCCGCCTCTACGAACAGCTCCATAAATTATGTTTCACGGCGTTGAACGATTTTCGTGAACCCTTAAATCAAATTTGGAAAGATGAGGTTCTCGCCAAGGAGAACCCGAAAGAATTTAAATACGAAACTTACGATGCTTGGCTGGAAAGCTTTCGGCAACGTGCTTTCCCGAACATGGTCGTTAATCAAGAGGTGTGGAAGCTCAACACGCCGGTGATCGGTGCGGGCACCAAGCACACCGCGCACTTCAATACCGAACTTGATTCCGACGGAACGATCCGAAATAAATCGCTCGTTGCCCGTACGGGAAACAGCTACTTCCCCGCACTCGCGCTAAAAGCCTACCTCGTCGCGAACAATTTCAATGCTTCACCGCATTTTCTGGTGAGCGCCGCGACCGGCGACAAAGAGGTTGAGGGACTTGAAATCACCAACAACGAAACGGGCGATCCGGTCGCCACGGTCCCCGTCGACCGCCAGGGCCGCTTGCTATTAAATTACGCCGGGCCGGCGCGCATGTATCCCTACCTTAGCTTCGCGGACCTGCTCGGCGATTCCGCAACGGTCGAGATTGAACAGCTCGTCTTCAATCCTGCAAATAAGAATTGGGAGATGCAAAAGCGCGCGGTGAACAAAGCGGCCTTCATCAAAGACAAAATCTTCGTCGTGGGCGCGACCGCGACGGGCATCTACGACTTACGGGTCACGCCCTTCGAAGAGAATTACCCCGGGGCCGAAACCCACCTCAACGCGCTCGACAATTTGCTCAACCACAATTTCTTTCGCAACATTCCCGACGAACGCGCTTTGATGCCGTTGGTGCTGGCGGTCCTCGGTCTATTACTCAGCGTGGTGCTTTCTTACCTCGGCGCCGTGTCGGGCTTACTGATTACCGCGAGCGCGATGCTCGGAACCTGGCTCATCGATCAACATTATTTTTTCGGCCAGGGCGTGATCGTGACGATCATTTGGCCGATGGTGATGATCATGGCGCTGTACGTCTCGCTCACCTTCTACCGCTACCTTACGGAGGAGCGCGGCAAAAAAGAATTACGCCAAACTTTCCAAAAGTACGTCTCACCCGCCATCGTGGAAGAAATCTTATCCGATCCCAAAAACATCGAACTCGGCGGTAAGAAAGTGCATCTCACCGTCATGTTTTCGGACGTGCGTGGCTTTACGACCATTTCGGAAAAGCTGGATCCGCGAGCCCTTTCGGATTTGTTGAACAGTTACCTAACTCCCATGACCGAAATCGTATTCAGCAACCGGGGGACGCTCGACAAATACATGGGCGACGCGATCATGGCTTTCTTCGGCGCGCCGATCACCTACGGAGACCACGCCAAACACGCATGCCGCTGCGCCCTACAGAGTCTTGTGAAACTCTTCGAGCTGCAAAAAGAATTCGAGCGTAAAGGACTGCCGATCATCGATCTTGGCATCGGTTTAAACACCGGTGACGTCAGCGTGGGCAACATGGGCTCGGAAACGGTCCGCAGCTACACCGTCATGGGCGACGCGGTCAACTTAGCTTCGCGCCTCGAGGGAATAAATAAGGAGTACGGCACACGAATTATTCTTAGCGAAATGACTTATTTAGAAGTCAAAGATAGCTTCTTATGTCGTGAAGTGGACTGGGTACGCGTTAAAGGAAAGATCCTCCCCGTTAAAATCTACGAATTGATTTCGGAAGGACCGGCCCCGAATGCGCAAACCGCCGAAATGTTGAAATGGTTCAACGAAGGCTACCTCCACTATCACGCGAAGGCTTGGCAGAGCGGGCTCGATTGCTTTTCAAAAGCGCTCGATATAAATCCGACCGATCAGGTTTCGAAACTTTATATTGAACGCTGCCAGGGTTATCTAACCACCCCGCCCGAACCGGGTTGGGACGGCGTTTTTGTGATGAAGAGCAAATGATTTTGATTGCCCGCCTCGTACTTCTTTTTTCGCTTCTTCCCTGCCATGCCTGGGCGCAAAGCTCCGTTGCCGACGGGGTCTTGATCAACGCCGATTCAATGGATCGTGACCTCGAAAAACGCACCGTGCGGCTCGAAGGCAACGTGCAGGTCGTTTTTCAAGGCCAGCACTTGAGCTGCAAAAAAGCCGAGATCGATTTGAATAAGCAGCAAATTCGCGCCGACGGCGACGTCATCTTGTTCAACGAGCGGGTACACGCCGAAGGTGACCGCATCGTCTTTAATTACAAGCAAAACACCGGCTACATTTACAATGGCTTCGTGCAAAGCGGGCAGGTCACCTTCGAGGGTGACGTGATCCAAAAAGTAAGTGAACTCCGCTACGTCGCCAACAACGCAAGCTTCACCGCCTGCGACACCTGCCCGCCGGGCTGGAGCTTCTCCGGCCGCTCCATCGATGCGGAACTCGGCGGCTACGCCCGTATCCGCCGCCCAGTTTTTAGAATCGGCGGTTTCCCGGTGATGATTTTACCCGGCATCATCGTGCCCTTAAAAAGCGCGCGGCAAAGCGGATTACTCGTTCCGTCGCTCGAACAATCCCGCCGCGGTGGCGTTGCGTTTTCCGAAAGTTATTTCTGGGCGATCAGCCGCAGCCAGGATTTTACCTTTACGCCAAAGTATTATTCTCTCCGGGGCGCCAAGCTCATGGGTGAATACCGCTACGTGATCAGCGAAACCAGCCGCGGTAACTTACAAGGGGCCTGGATCAACGATCAAGTTTTCCGTAAAGAAGTCCAACCCGTCTTGCCGAAGTACGACCGCTGGTTTGTAACTTACAATCACATGCACGAGATGCCCGGCAACTTCACCCACCGGGCGGACATCCGGCAAGTCAGCGATCTGCGCTATCCACGCGACTTCCCGATGGAGATTCTTGGTCACGGCGATCCCGCCTTAGAAAGCAAAACTTCGCTCTCAAAAACGACCGACAACCAAGCCGCCAGCGCGGAAGTTGATATTTACACCAACCTACTACGCGCCGACCCTTTGTCGAACAACGACACCGCCGTTCACCGCGCGCCTGAATTACGTTACTCGCTCAAAGAGACCGATCTCGCCGACAGCGGTTTTCTGTTCACGCTCGACTCGCAGTATGTGAACTTTACCCGCAACAAGTACAACTACGATGAGATGTCCACGACCGATCTCGGCGGCGGCCGCTACTCACGCCGCTCAACCGACAATAATAAGCGCGAACTTCCTCGCGACGGCACGTTCACCCCTTACGTAAACGGCCAGCCGGGCGATCTTATGCGCACCGGCCAACGCTTCGATATACGGCCGAAGGTCAGCCGGCCGTTCAGGGTGGGCCGCGCACTCGACGTGGTGCCGGCGGTTTCTTATCGCGAGACGCAATATCGTTTTTACCCCGATGAGATGGCCACGGAGGCCGGTTACGCGCCGAGCGCCGCCCGCCGTTACCTCCAAACGGATCTCGCGATCAAAACGGAATTTTCTAAAGTCTACGGCTCGGCCGACCCCAAAGCCGATCGCCTAAAGCACGCTTTCGAACCGGAAGTGAGCTATTCGCATATCCCGTGGTCGCGCCAACCGAATCATCCCTTCTTCGGGGATTTCCAGGGACTTCAGTATTCCCGCCAATTCGAGCCGGTCAGCGATTTCGATTTGAACAATCCACGCACGGGCCTTCAATTCGATTACCAAGATCGTACTTTCGAAAAACAAGTCGTCAACTTTGCTATACAAAATAGATTTACTCAAAAAACCTGGATCAACGGTGAACCCGAATACCGCACGGTCGGGATCGTGCGCCTTTCTCAGTCCTACGACATCAACGAAGCCAAATCACCGACCCCGCGCCCTTGGTCGACGGTCGATCTCCTCGCCGATATCCGCCTGGCCAAATTTGAAACTTACACGACCACCCGTTACAACGGCTACGCCCAGGTCAGTAACGTTTCCTCGCGCGTTCGCTACAAAGTGACCGAGAAAAATTTCGTCCAGGTCAATTACACACGCAACTATATCTTCGACGAAAACTACTACATCACGCCCGGGAGCGAGACGCGCAACTTCAGTTGGGGCTTGGGCTTCTTATTCAAATACGTCGAAGCCGTCGGTCAGTTCGATTACGAGGCTCGTAAAGTTGAACTTCAATCTTTCAGTTACGCCCTCAACTTTCGCCCGCCCGGCCGCTGCTGGCTCATCAAATTCGAACACCGCCAACCCCTCTTCGCCGACGCCCAAATCCGCGCCTCCTTCAACTTCGACTTCGGCGGCGAAAACAAAAACGATTTGTTTTAGTTCCGGGTGGTTTCGACCAGCCCCCCGCCACCACAATGACCCGACCGCTCGCACGGCCCCGAATTCTTAAGCCCGGCCCCGAATTCTTTAAACCGCCCGACTCTCCAGCCCGAATCCAAATCCTCAGACCGATCCCGGGCTTCCCGTCCCGACGTCAAAAAGACCTCCTCCCCAACAAAAAAACAAAACCTCCCACCTCCGCAATTTCCGACGCCGCGGACGGCGTCGGAACGCCACTGCCAGGACGCTAAATCCCCGCGAAAAACAGATGAGGCCCTCGAAGATCAAACCCGGCAACACCGCCGACCCACTCAGCAATCAACCCGCGCCTCACGTTAAGAGACAGATTAAACCTTGACCAAAACGACGGGAAAATATACCTTCGTACACGTGAAGCAGTTGCCAACTTCAAGGCTCTAGCGCAACAAACACCTTCTATTTATCTCTATAAAAAGTATCCAACTTCGCTAATCATCGCTGCTTTAAAACATTCATGATCTCGAATTGCGATATGTCTCCAATAGTACGATTCAGATTTAAATATTTTTAGCTTTTCACCATCGTGCACTTCGCTTGGAGATCTAAATCCAAGAATCTTTTTGGGTCGCGAATTTAGAGCAGTCTCCACCCCCGCGATATCGCTTGAACTTATCGTTTTAAAGTCGGTTTTCTTAGGGTAATATTGGCGGATTAATCCATTAGTATTTTCTACGCTTCCGCGCTCCCAACTTCTGTACGGATGACAATAATAAACCGGTGCTTTTATTAAAACTTCTAATTCGTTGCCGCGACCGAACTCCATTCCGTTGTCATTCGTCATCGATCGGACCTTTTCACCAGCTAAACAATCTGCGGTCGCTCTACTGACATGATCAGCGTGTTTAGAGTGTATTTTTCGCAGTAGCGTTTTTCTCGTTTTTCGATCTTGCAGAACCAGCAGTGCAGGACCACCTCGACGACCTTCGACCAAATCTCTTTCCCAATGACCAACCTCAGACCTCGTATTTGCACTTTCCGCTCGCTCTGAAATCATTTTCTTCGGCATTTTAATTTCAAGTCTTCTTGGTCTTCTTGAACGCTTTTGACGTTTACGCGATTTCCACCTCAAGCAAGCGCGGAAATCTGGCGCGCAGAAGTATATCCATTTGTAGATCGTTTCGTGACTTAACCGCCACTTTGAATTCTCTAACTTTAATCTCTCACTGATTTGCATCGGGCTGAGATAAAGTTCTAAACTTTTTTGGACCAACTCTTCAAGTGGCCCTTCAATTTTTCTTTTGTACTCATGGCGCTGTTGCTTTCTCGTGATTGTCTTCGAATGAGCACCCTTCCAATTGTACGGCGCCTTTTCAGCCTTGTTTTGCCTGATTTCTCGGCCAATTGAGCATCGGTGAAATCCAAGTTCATGAGCAATCTCAGCTTTGCTTTTTCCTTGTATTAATCTCCGATCAATTAATATCCTGTCTTCACGGGTCAACCGACGATAGTTTTTCATAAACATCCTTTGTGTAGTGACTTAGATGTTCGTGGACTCCGTCGGTTGGCTCAACTCTTGCCTAGACTTTGGTCCACTTTGTTGCGCTGGAAATCTTGAACTCGGCTTTAAACAAGACGAGAAAGCCTACGGTGGATCGCTCATGAAGAGGCGGAAAGGCCGTGGGATCCGTCCTTTAGCGGTGAAAAATTCGATGCATCTTGTTTTGCGTTCGAGTCTTGCTAAAGGTGAGTGGTCGCTGCTTCGGCATTCAAGTAAGATCAGAAAAATATTGAAGCGTTTTTCGACGAAATACGGCGTAAAGATTTTGGCCGTGGGTAATGCCGGCAATCATGTTCACTTACACATCCAGCTTTCGAATCGCTTTACGTATAAGCCTTTTATCCGGGCCACTACGGCGTCGATCGCGATGGCCATCACCGGGATGAGCCGGTGGAAAAAACTAGATATTAAATTTTGGGATCGTCGTCCGTTTACGCGGATCGTGATCGGCCGGCGCGCGTTTCTTCGACTTGCCGACTACGTTTTCATGAACGGAATGGAAGGCCAAGGCCACGCACGCGATTTTTCACGCTTAGTCGTCGAAGAATTCCGCCGTCGGGAAAGCACGGCTTAGTTAAAAAGATTTGTCGGCGATTCTGGTGTTAAGCAATACAACGGATTTACCATTCTTTTTCGTTCCACTAAACGTGATTGAATACGAGGGACAAGCCGTACGTTCACGATTCGCGATGCACAACTTCTTAAGGTCGACGCTTTTCGCAAATTCAACACGAAACGTCGGAGTTACTGCTCGGTACTTCTCCGTGATGAAATAGTGAGAATTTATCAAAAGCAATTGGCCTTGGAAGGTACCCGCGTCTTGCGCATTTGCTTCAATTACCAAAAGAATGAACGCAATTAGAAATCGTTTCATTTTTGTATCCTCACTGCTTCTGCAGTGGGATCAATGCGAACCGCGCCCGCTCGCAGATCCGATCCCAACGGGATTTGCGTTTGCGCCGCCAACTTTTCAAGCTTGCTCAAATCGTCGCGCGAGGCAAATTTCCAAAAACGCTCGTGACAGCGCTTTGCCTCCTGATGGCGTAAGTCTTGGCAAAGACCAACTTCCCGCTCAACTCGCCTCGCTGTCGACATAGACATAAATCCGCCGCGCACCGGATGCTTTTCTAATCCCGCAATCCACTTCAGGCAGGCGTCATCTCCAACGCCACGGCAAGAGTTGGGCACGGCTTCCTCCCATGCTTCACCCGTCAAGATTTTCATTGCGTCGAAGGCTTGATCGGTACAAACAAACGGATGGCCAATCTTGCACTCAGCCGTAGACTCAAACTCGTTTATAAGCCGTGATTTGTAGGCCTTAAAATCAGCTTCGGTTTTTACTTTTGCAAAATCACTGAATTCACCAAGCTCCGCAACGAGTTGTTCCCTTGCGAGTTGAAACCGCGCAAAGTCCACGCGCCGCAACGCTACGCCGATTTGCGCAAATGCTCTTCCCCTCGCCGCCTTCAGCGCGGGCAGCAAGTCTTTTGCTTTGTTCAACTTATCCCGGCATCCGTTTTTAGCGGAATAGATCGCGTGCGCTTCCACTTCGAAATGCAAAGTTTGGTCGGCCGTGCGCTTACTCTCGAGAAGCACCGGGCTTAAATCGCCGGCTCGCGGCGCAGAATCGGTCGCGTGATTAGCACACCAGTTTGCTATCGCACCGTCGATGGGAGTCCAAGGGACTTCGCCCAATCCATCCGATTCAGTTGAAAACCTGTTCCAGCGCTTTCGGGCCCGATTAAAGATTTCTATTTGCGAAGGCCTTGGGGACTCGGCATCGGCTCTCCTAGTTTCTTCACTGATAATATCTATGAATACGTATTCCTTGCCTTGATTTTTGCGCATGCCCGCGATCTCGCTGTCCCAAGTCGCGCTGTAGGCGACTATTCCTTTGTCGGCTAGGTGACGAACGGCGTTGCCGCTGAAGCATTGCTGCATTTCTACTCGTACGGAAGCGTTCGGGTTCTTCTCCTGATAAGATTTGATGTATTTCTCAAGGTCACCGGGCCCGATGCTATTGCGCAAAGCAATTTCAGATTGCCGCTCTTCGAAGTCGCTGAAGCCTTCGCGCCATTTCAGAGCGGATTCGGGATACTTACCGTTTGTAAAACTTAGGAAGCTAGTTGGCCTGGTGTCGTATTTATTCGGAGCATACTTCAAAGCTGGATACCGTGCTTTATCTGCCGGTCTTGACTGCAACAAACCATGCCCGATGGTTTGTATAACCACTTCTTCACTGGGCCCGATCGAAGCAAAGGTCTTTTCGATTTCGACCTTTATGTTGGCCGAAGGCTTGATTGTTTTAACCTCATAACCCATTTTGGCGTAGAGCTCGGCTGCCTGATCTTGTTTAGGTCCCAGCTTATCCTCCCAATAACCACCATCATCACCGAAATTAATGTAAATAAAGATTGGCTTAGAATGGGCGAGGTACGGGACCACAAGCGCCGTGAGAAGATACAGAAATCTCATACTAGAATTATACATTATCGTAGATCGCGCCCTCAACCCCGCTGGTCCTTAGACCGTTTAAAAACGGTAGATCCAATTCGCGGTCGCACCATCCGGCTCAGCCGATGCACCGAGTGTGGGATTAAAAATCACCGGCACGCGGTCTAAACGAGCAACCGGATCTTCATCCGAATCACCGCTGTCCAAACCGGGCACGATGTAAACCACGTAAAGCCCGAGCGCTATCCCCGTGTACAAACCGAGTGAAGCGCCGCGCGCGATGTTGTTTAGGTTATCCCCGGGCCGGTCGGTAAAAGCCAAGCTTGCCGTACCGACGAGCGTGCCGGCAAGCACGCCGTAAGTGCAACTCGCGATGAACTCACGCGTGCTGGATTGACCAGGCGGTGGTTGGGGCTGAGCAAACGCCTGCGGCATCAATAAGATGAGGAAAAATAAAGTAATGATTCGCAACAGGCCCATACTTTAAGTGTCCCATATAACTTTAATCTGTCAATGCATCGACCGGTAGAACGAGAACATCATCGCCGGAGACCAGCGCAAACACCAATTGCACGCATTCGAAACCCGCCAACACTTCCGCCGCCCGCATTAAGCGTCGTTTTTGCCGCCATCCGATGTGCGTAAGCGTTCCGCGCGTTTTGACTTCCACGACGGTCAGAAGACCGCGCGGATCACGTGCGAGAAAATCGATTTGCACACGCGCGACTTTTATATTGTGGTGAAGAACACGCCAGCCCAACTTTTCGAGGTGAAGCGCGCAAGCCTGTTCAGTCCGCGAGGAGCGGAGCGTTTTCGGGGAAGGCAACGGCTTGGGCTTCGAGACGGGCCTCGAACGCTTCGATATCGTCGACCCCGTTGAAGGAGCGCCGGTGATGCCGGCAGGGACCAAGCCGCGCCAAAGCTTCGCGGTGGACCGAGGTGGCGTAGCCTTTGTGAATTTCGAAGCCATAGTGCGGAAATTTCTCGGCCATTTGTTTCATCAAACGGTCGCGGGTCACTTTCGCGACGATGCTCGCGGCCGAAACCGGTTCGGCGCGCGAATCACCTTTGATCAAAGTCGTTTGCAAAAGCCCGCGCAAATATGGAATGCGAAACTTGCCGTCGACAAGAACGTGCCCGCCCGTTTTGATTCGCAAAGCATTCACCGCCCGACGCATGGCCAGATGCGAAGCGTGAAAGATATTGATGCGATCAATTTCTAATACGGATGCAAAGCCCACGGCCCACTGGTGTTCGCACTTGATGATCTCAAATAGCTCTTCACGCCGAACTTCGGTCAAAGCTTTCGAATCGAAGAATAGCCCGGACAGAGGTTTCGACAAAACAACGGCGCCCGCAACGACGGGCCCGGCGAGGCAACCCCGGCCGACCTCATCCACGCCGACGACGGGCGCGGGCAAATAAGTCGTCCAATCGACGCGCGCGTATTTGCGCGGCGTTTTTTTCTTCGCTTTTTTCAAGGTCAGTTTTTTAGGGGGAGATTTTGTGCCCGACGACTTAGACATGCGCCATCGTCGGACAAAATTTTAGATTTGAAAAGTAGAGATTAAAATTGGGGCTTCGCCCAATAAAAACCAGCGGCATCGCCTAAAAAATAAACCCGGGACTAAGCCCGAGAGATTTATTTTTTCGCTTTAGCCTGACGAGCAGCCTTAGCTGCTTTTTTCGCTTTGCGTGCTTCTTCAGCCGCGGCGATTTGCTCGGGCGTTTGAGCTTCGGCTACTTCGTCGGCCGCGCCAACCGCGCCGTCATCGAAGTATGCTTCGGAATCCAAACGAGCCGAACGGCCTTTCAAACCACGAAGGTAGAACAAACGTGAGCGGCGAACTTTACCGCGCGCAACGATTTCAACGCGATCGATGATCGGTGAAAGCATGGGGAAAGTTCTTTCAACACCGACACCGCTCGCGATTTTGCGAACCGTGAAGGAGCGTCCGGCGCCTTTGCCTTGAACTTTTAAAACGACGCCCGCGAAGAGCTGAACGCGTTCTTTCTCACCCTCTTTAACTTTGACGTAAACGCCGACGGTGTCGCCGGTCTGAAATTCGGGCAAAGCTTTTTTCGATTTGTTACGCTCGAGAGTGATCCGGCGGATGAGATCCGTGGACGCCCCGCTAGCAACCGCTTTCGGTTTTTTCGCTTTGACGGTGGATTTTTTTACTTCAGGTTTAGCAGCTTTGGACGTACTTTTTGCCATGACTCACGAGCTCCAATAATTTTAGGAAACCACTGATTTACCAGGCACCTAGGAGGCGGTCAAGAACGATGCTCACCGCCGAACGCACCGACAAATGCCGGTAATCATCCTTCGAATCGCCCTTGAGCGGCTCGAGCAGAATGTCCGCCTGCTTCAAAACATCCTCGTGCAGGCCGAATCCGGTGCCGAAAACCAATAAAACGGGTCTACGCTCCTCCTCGCCGGCCCAGATGCGGGTGCGAAGGTCTTTGAAGCTAATTCGCGGAATACCAAGCTCGCGGGCCGAGGTCGTCACCACGAGGGGCCGTACCGGAAAAGTTTTAATCACGTCTTCTAATGTCTCGCACAATTCGACCTCTTTCAGCGCGGTTTTGCGCGAGGGATTGTACTCGGAGCCGATGCCGAAACGCCAATGTTCAAGCACCCGGCTGACGAAGCTGAGCTGCTCTTTTAAGCGATTCACGATGAAGTATTTTTCGACGCCGTAAGAACGACTCGCCCGCGCGATGTCATGGATATCAAAGTTGGTGACGTTGGTGACGACCACATTTTTCGCGCGGTCAAACACCGGCCAATGAATCAGGGCCACGTGTAAATCAGAGCGGGTTTCGGTTTTTTTCATCATGCGAGCAGGCCTTCCAAATCTTCACGGGAGAGTCCGAGAGCGAGTATTTCGCCGTCGGTCAGGTTCAAAATCAACGCGACTTTTTTTGCCAAATCTTTGGGGGCTTCGAGCAAGTCAGGGCGTAACAAAAGGGTTCGGAGAACGCTGACCGTATTTTCAAATTCACGGATCTTCGAATGATTTCCGCTAAGCAAAGGTGAAGGCACCGGCAACCCGCCGGCTTCCCGCGGGCGGGTAAACTGCGGGCATTCGAGAAGACCGTCACTAAAACTGTCTTTGACGGCCGAGAGATCGTTGCCCAAAACATTCGGCAACAAACGTGCGACCGATTCAATCACCGCGCAGGCGGCAAGTTCGCCGCCGTTCAAAATAAAATCACCCAGAGAAATTTCATCGTCCGCGAATTTGACCGTGAAGCGATGATCGATACCGGCGTAGCGCCCGCAAACCAAAACGGTGTCTTTGCGTTCACTCGCCCACTCACGCGCCAAAGCTTGATCCCAAACGCGGCCTTGCGGCGAGAGCACCACCACGCGAACCGGTGACGCCCCTTGAGCGCGCAACTCTTCAACCGCGGCGGCGAGTGGTTCCACTTTCATCACCATACCGTCACCACCTCCGAACGCGCGGTCATCGACCGTGTGGTGCACGTCGCTGGTGTAGCTGCGTGGATTGATCGTCTCGATATTCAAGCCGTGCTTTTCGCGCGCCTGACCGATTAAGCCGTGGGAAACCACGGACTCAATAAGGTCCGGAAACAATGTGATGACGGAGAATTTCAAAACTATTCCTCGAGATTAAACAATCCCGGTGGAAGATCCATGGTGACCTGATGTTTGTCAAAATCAATGTGGACAAGAAATGCGTCCACGAGGGGAACGAGCGCTTCTTTGCCGTCGGGAGTTTGCACTTTAAGAAGATCTTGCGGGCCGTTTGAACCGAAGCCCGTAATTTTTCCGAGTGGCGTACCGTCTTTTTCGCAAACCGCAAAACCGTCGATCTGCTTAAGGAAGACGGGTTCACCCTCTCCGCTCTCGAGCAAACTCTCACTCACGTAAACGCCCGACTTCGCAATGGCTTCGGCTTGATTGCGGTCGCGAATTTCGTCGAACTTAACGATCAAGCCGTCTTTGTGAGCGCTCATTTTATGTACGGAGAAGTTTTTGAGCGCCGTCGTACCTTTGAGTAATACACTTAAGCCTTCGGCCGCGTCTTGCCAGTCGGCCTGACCGGCGTAAAGACGAACGAAGACTTCACCACGAATTCCGTGCGCCGATTGAATCCAACCGACACATTGAAAGCTTTCGAATTTCGGGGGTGTAAAACTAGAATTACTCAACGATTTCGAGAACAGAACGCTTATGTAGCTTGGTCGATGCCGCATTCAAGATCGTGCGCATCGAACGAGCGGTGCGACCTTGTTTGCCAATGACTTTACCGAGATCTTCTTTAGCGACTTTCAATTCAACAACTGTGGTCTGCTCGCCCACAACTTCGTTCACTTCAACCTCGTCGGGTTTGTCGACTAATGCTTTTGCCATAAATTCAACGAGATCTTTTAGAGATGCGTGGTCCATGCGTTCACCTTCTAGATGGAACAAATTCTATGATGCGTAACAAGCTGCGATACTAGACCGCAGTGTTTATTATAACGTAAACAGGCCCGCGAGCAAGCAGGCAATTAGGCTTTTGCTTCAACTTCCGCTTTAGGCTTGGGCTTAGCCGTCGCCGATTTCTGCTTTAGCATCGCTGCGGGCAAAGAAGCGCCGGCTTTGCGAAGAAGGCTAATCACACGGTCCGAAGGTTGGGCACCTTTGCTGATCCAAGATTGGACCTTGTCCATGTCGACTGCGAACTCTTTTTCCTGACCCGACGGGCTGGGATTGTAGTGACCGAGGATTTCGATGAATTTTCCACCAAGCCAACGACGCGAATCTGCGACCGTGACTCTGTAACGAGGGCTGTGCTTTTTACCGAAACGTGCCAGTCGAATAACGACCATGATCAACTCCTATAAATGTGCAAAGGAACTAGGAAATATACCGGAAGTTCGCAGAGGGCAACTGTTTTTGCCACCCCCGTAAGGTCATAGCTACAAACACTATTTCATGCGCCCCATTCCCATCTTCATCATCTGGGACATCATCTTCTGCGCCTGCGCGAATTGATTCACGAGTTTGTTAACGTCTTGAACCTCGGTACCCGAGCCGTTCGCGATACGTAACCTCCTTGAACCATTTAAGATCTTCGGATTGTGACGCTCTTTCGAAGTCATTGAGCGAATGATCGCTTCGATCTTTTTCATCTCTTCTTCGGGAGGCTTCATATCCTTTAATTGTTTGGTCAAATTGCCCATGCCGGGGATCATCTTCATGATGCTTTCGATGCCGCCCATCTTCTTCATCATTTGCATTTGCGCCAAAAAATCATCGAGCGTAAACGCGCCCTTACCGATTTTGCGCGCGCTCTCACGCGCCGTTTTTTCGTCGATCACTTCGTGAGCTTTTTCGACGAGCGACATGACATCGCCCATTCCCAAAATGCGGCCCGCGAGACGGTCAGGGTGGAACACTTCGAGGTTAGCGACCTTTTCGCCGACGCCCAAAAACTTGATCGGTACGCCGGTCGCCGTGCGGATCGAAAGAGCCGCGCCGCCGCGCGCATCCCCGTCCACTTTCGTGAGGATTAATCCACTGAGCCCGAGTTGTTGGTGAAAACCTTCGGCGACTTGCACACTCTGCTGGCCTAACATCGCGTCGGCGACCAACAGAATTTCGTTAGGCGGCCAGGATTCTTTAAGATTCCTTAACTCCGCCATCAACGGTTCATCAATTTGTAAGCGGCCCGCGGTATCGACAATCACCACTTCGACCATCTCTTGTTTGGCCCAGGCTTTCGCTTGTTCAACGATCTGGCTGACGGTTTGCCCGGGCTGCGAGGCGAAGACAGGGATCTCGTTTTGTTTAGCGAGTACGGTGAGCTGCTCGATCGCGGCGGGACGGTAAATATCGGCCGGCACCAAGCCGGGCTTCTTCTTCAATTTCTGTCGCACGAAGAGCGCGAGCTTTGCCGCCGTGGTGGTCTTCCCCACACCTTGTAAACCCACGAGCATCAACACCGCGGGTTCGCCGCGCACGTTGATTTCTTCGGCCGTGATGCCTAGGGTTTGCACCAATTCATCGTGCACGATTTTTACGAATTGCTGGCCGGCGCTTAGGCTTTGCAAAACTTCGGCGCCGAGGGCCTTTTTCTTAACCTGATCCAAGAAAGATTTAACGACGCGAAAATTAACGTCGGCTTCGAGCAAGCTGAGCCGAATTTCTTTAAGCGCTTCTTCGATGTTGGCTTCGCTGATCTTTGCTTGGCCACGAACTTTTTTGAGCGTGTTCGTTAGTTTGTCGGATAAATTTTCAAACATAAGTTACCACCTTTGAAAGTTGCCGCGGCCGATCACCCGGCGGGCAAAGGCCATCGTGACGATCGTCGCCGCGATCGAAACCGGAAGCGCCCACGCGGTCGGCACGTCACTTGTTCCAAGAATGCCGAAACGTACCCCGTTGATCATATAAAGCAAGGGATTGTACATAGAAACGGTTTTCCAGAACGGCGGCAAATGATCCACCGAGAAGAAAACGCCGCCGAGGTAGATCAACGGCAGAAGGACGAAGCCGCCGACCGCGCTCATCTGATCAAAATTTTTGGCCCAGAACGCCACGCATATTCCGATCGACGCGAACGCGAGCGCGCCCAAGATCAAGTAGACGAATAAAATAAAAGGATGCGCCACCGGCAGCAACTCATGAAAGGTAAAAAGATACGCCGCTTGCCCGACCAAAAAAGTGATCGCACCGACCATGAGTCCGCGCATCAGCGCCGCGATATTGAGCGCCCAGATAATCTGGTTTAACGATAAGGGCGAAGCGCGCAGGTCTTCCAAATCGCCGCTAAATTTGGACGAAATGATCGAACTCGAACTGTTTTGAAAAGCGTTGTTCAAACAAGCCATCATCACCAAACCCGGAATCAAAAAAGCGAGGTAAGGGATATCGCCCTCGAGGTGGATTTGCTGACCCAGGCTTACGCCGAAGATCATCATGTACAAAGTGGAATTTACGATGGGAGTCACCACCGTTTGCGCGATCACCTTCATGAAACGCGCGACTTCACGGCGCAGCAACGAAAGGAAAGGCGTCCAAGTTAAGTCACGGCTGATGGCTTTCACGCCTTCACCTCATTCGAAGTAAATTTTAAGAAGACATCTTCGAGCGTGCCTTCGGCGACTTGTACGTCGCTGAGTTGATCGCTGCTGACGTTGACCTCGCGTAACAAGGCGCCGAGCGGCTTGTCCATGCCGACGAGAAAAGTCCAATCCGTGCCGGCCCCGGAGACGAGGTCCGCGTGCTGCATAGTTGAAACCGGCGATTGCAATTTGATGATGATCTTCTTGCGGCTGAATTTTTCGACGAGTTGGCGCGTCGGTCCCATTTCGCGCAAGGTGCCCTTATGGATAATGGCCACGCGGTCGCAAAGCCGTTCGGCTTCTTCGAGGTAGTGGGTCGTGAGAAGAATCGTGAGCCCCTCGCTACGGAGCAAAGAAACGAAATCCCAAAGGCGCGTGCGTAATTCGACGTCCACGCCCGCGGTAGGTTCATCGAGTAACAAGAGCCCGGGCGAATGCACCAAAGCTTTAGCGATCATAAGCCTGCGCTTCATACCGCCGCTCAGCTGCTTCACTTTTTTTGCGCGATGTTCCCAGAGACCGAGTCCGTCGAGCAAAAATTTGATTCGAGGCTTTGGATCGCGCACGCCGTAATACCCGGCGTGGAATTCCATGATCTCTTCAACGTTGAAATAGCCGTGGTTGATAATCTCTTGCGGGACCCAACCGACGTTGGTTTTGGCTTGCCGGGGCTGCAACGCCGGATCGGACCCAAAAACCTTCACGCGCCCCGAGGTCGCCTGCTCGAGGGTCACGATGATGGAGATTAAGGAAGTTTTACCCGCGCCGTTCGGTCCGAGCAGACCGAAGACTTCGCCGGGTCTAATGTCGAAAGTGACCCCCTTCAAAGCTTCGGTGGTGCCGTACGACTTTATAACATTGTCTATGCTGAGGGCGCTTGGCGCCGTAGGATCGTTTTGAATCATCGGCGCTGAAACTACACCGTTCTAAGGTCTAGGCCAAGGCTTCTTGCGCTCTTAATTTTCCATAAAAAACCGATAAGTTAGGCATGGAATTGACCGCCAAAGAATTTGTCCCAATCTCCCTGACCGAATTCGTCAGCGGCGTCGCCATTCCCGTCGACCTTTTCGTACGCCTAGGTGAAGAGAAGTTCGTGCTCGTGGCCAAAGCCGGGCAACATTCAAACGTCGATCAATTTAAAAATTACCAGAACAAAGAAGTCGCCTACCTGTGGGTACGCAAAAAAGAATATTACAAGCTCGCGCACCAATCTATTTCGCTCGCCGGGATCGCATTATCGAAACGGGAGCTGAACGACAAACAGCGCACCTCGCTGGTCACGCACGCGGCCCGTTCGGTTTTCAAACAGATGGATCACCTCGGTTTCGACCTTGAACTTTACAATAACGCCAAGCAAATCACTTTGGCGATCGTCGGCCTGGTTGAAAACCACAAGTCCCTCAGTGACTTGTTCGAAAGCCTCTCCGGCGTTTCGGATCAACTGCTTTCGCATTCGATCGGTGTCTCTTCGCTCAGCGTGGTTATCGGTCAGGCCTTGGGTTACGAGAAAAAGGGCACGCTCGAAAAACTGGCGATGGGCGGTTTGCTGCACGAGATCGGGCTTAAAGCGATTCCCGCCGAGCTGGCCCGCAAACCGATGTCGGCGATGAGCCACTCGGAGGTCGCACTTTGGGAAACGCATGCTTTCCGTGGCATGCAGATGCTGCTGTCCCTCGGCATCGTGCCGGACGACGTCGTGTCGATCGTTTACGAACATCATGAAAATTCAATCGGCCAAGGTTTTCCGCAACGCTTGCGCGACGTAAAAATGCATCCGCTCGCCAAGGTCGTGTCCTTAGCCGATAGCTACGCCGACCTGATTTTGCCGAACATCAACATCGCCGTGACCAAGAATCCCCGCGAAGCTTTGATGTACATCGAGCACACGCTCGGCATCCCGTTCAACAAAGAAGCCTTCCGCGCGCTTAAGAAAATCATCGATAACGATAAAAAAGCCGCCTAATTCTAACTGCAAAAGATATAGGCCCCTACTCCGCCTCCGTCCATCTATCCTCTATTTAACAGGGGGATTAAAGATGAAGAAAACAATGACGATGCTGCTTTTAGTGATGTTCTCGGGGCCGGTGCTGGCACAAAACTACGTAGATAAAAGTAACCGCGAGTGGAAACGGATCACTCCCACTTACGGATTAACGGTCGCGGCGCTCGCGGCGGTTTGTTCACAAGATCCTTGCCGGGGTTCGGCCGGTGGAATCGACTTTACGGGTTGGACTTGGGCCAACCAAACACAAGTGGTTGAGCTGATGCGCGAATTCCAAGCGGGCGCACCGGTCGCCGACGCTTACCAAACGTATCAGCTGAGTGCCCAGGCCTTCCAACGTGCGCTCGGGACGACGCTCAGTTCGACGAATCAATACAGCTCGATGGCTTCGACGACGGCATTAACTTCGTCCGTAGACCCGATCAGCCGCAAAGCTATTCTTGGTGACGTCTACAGCGAGACGAATAGCTTTTATTCGGTTGGCTTTCGTTTCGCGGTTGCCGAAAATTCGACGCCGTATAGCCGGAGCGCATTCATGTACCGGCGCGCTTCCTCAACCTTACCGCCGGTGCCTGTCGTCGTCGCGCCCAGAAATTGCTCAATCAATGGAAGGGTGATCTTGCACGGCAGCTCGGTCGTCGCTTACCAAAGTTCAAGACCCGCGCTAGGCCGATCGTGCGTGTCGCAAGTGCGTGTTTGCTCGAACGGCTTGCTCAGTGGATCGTACACAAGTTTGACGTGTACGGCTCCGTCCCGGTAACCATCCGACGATAAAATCTCGTAGGCCAATCTGTTCGGATTGGCCTTTTTTATTCGCTCAGAAGTTAGACACCGATCCCGTTCGCGATATCAGAAACGTTGTTCCCCGCGCCGTGCGAATCTTGAAGCACAGGGGGAATAAAATGAAACACACTTTACTTATCCGCACGGCGCTCACTTCGGCACTGGCGATTTTGATCACCGGTTGCAATGCCGCAAACTTCAGCGCTTCTAAAGCTGGGTCCGAAAAAATCAAAGGGTTAGAAGCCGACGGCTCGTCGACGGCGGCGTCGGTCTCCGCGAACGATCCGGGCATCCCGGCTTCGTGCAATACTCAGCTCAAACAAAAGGGTCTAAAATATTCGGGTGGGATTTGGCGTAAACGCGTGAACGTACCGTGCGGTTACTCGGGAATCGGTTACGTTGAGGGGGACGTCGAGATCGACGCGGTCGCGGATCAGACCTGCGATCGTTTGGCCGAGCTCGACGGGCGCTTGGCGGGAGGCGCACCCGAAGCCGGTTACCAACAACCGCTACGCAACGAGCCGCCGACGAACTACGGCACGCACACGGCCGCGACCGCCGCGGGTCCTTTTAAGTGGATCGAGCGTAGCCGGCATTGCGCGCAGTCGACGCGATGCCAAGCCACGCAAACTCCGAGCAACGTTCTCGGCCGCATGGCTTGGTTGAAAAAATGCGAAGCCGGCGTGCCTGAATTCAAAGCTTTCTTGGACGGCCTTCGCCGCGTGGAGGACTGCAATTCCGGAAATATTCAGAACGACGGTCAGAAAGATCCCCGTGCCTTCGCGCAGAGCAAAATCTGCGTTTTTGCTAACGGCGGGGTCGCTTACTTCCCGATCGTCAAGTTGAACGGTTCTCAGGACGACAACGCACCCGCACCGAGTTTAACGGCCGCCAATCACCTTTCGAAGATTGACGATCTGGCCGCGCTCGCTGCGCAAGTGACCGACGCGTGCCCGGCGCCCACGGCCGTCGCTCCGATCGACACCGTCTGCACGGCCGGTTGCTACGCCGGTGATCAACGCTTGCTGACTTCGGCCGAGGGAAAGTACGAAGCCATCTTGACGGCGAAAACCAAGGGCATCGAAAGCCTCGCGGTCTTGAGCCGCGCCAGCACGATCGAAGCTCCGCGCTTCGTGAACGTGAAAGTGGCCCGCTACACCGCTTCGCTCGAAGACGCGAAAGAAATTTTGCTGACTTTCGAAACCGCCTCGGGCGCGAAATTAGTTTTGACGACGAATCACCCCCTCCTCGACGGCGAAGGCGTGATGCGTGAAGCTTCGAGTTTCAAGGCCGGTCAAACATTGGTGAAAGCCGACGGCGCGCGGACCGAAATCGTAAGCATCACCCGCCAAGAATTTTTCGGCAAAGTGTACAACGTATCGCCCGTATCGATCGCACCGGAAGACAATTTGGTCGTCAGTGAAGGTTTGATCAACGGCTCGCACAACTTCCAGACGGTGTTGCGCTCGGAATTGAACCGCCAAGTCTTGCGCGATAACCTCGCGAAAGGAATTTAGTCATGAAAGCCGCCGCACGAATCGCTTTGCTCCCGGTCTGTATATTAGTTGCCGCCACGTTCGTCTTTTCAAAGAAAGATGCACCTGAAACGCAAACGCCGGGAAAGCCTGCTAGCATTGGGTCTAACAAAGAGGTTTCGGCCGCGGCGTTTCGTTTGCCGGCCACCGCCGGTCATCAGCAAAAAGTTAAGATCGAAGAGGCACGCCGGGATGCCGGCGCTTCTTTGACTCTTTCGCCCGATCCCGCTATCCAAGAATTCAGTTCCATCAAACGAAAATCATTACGCAGCCAAAGCGACATTGCCGATATGAAACGCTTGCTCCGCCAACGCCAAGTCTTACAAACGGCCTTCGATCAACTCTCAAACTTCGATGCCGAATTGCCCGCGCGCCGCGACCTCGTCGCCTTCGTGCAAGACGCATTGCTTGATCAAACCAATCCCGAGCGTGAATTCATCGCCGCGCGCACGGAGGAACTCATTTTGGCCGACAACCTGCGACCCGAACAAAACCGCCCGCACCGCCGTGAGCTTGCCGCCGACAAGGGTGAACTCGTGCTGGCGTACCTAGATGCGCGCCCGGGCCGGAGCCAATTTCTGATCGACGCCGCGGCCGGCAGCCCGAACATCACCGTCATCCGCAATGCCTTAGCCGTGGGGGAACGCCGCCGCGCCGAGAGCATCGCGATCATTCAGGAGTTGGGACCGACCGTCTCGAATTGAATCGCTACTTTTTTGTCAGTGTCGATTTTCCGGGGGATCTTTTAGACTTAAAGGATAGGGTCAGGGGTGACATTTGAAACGCGAAATTTTGCTCGCCGCGGGCTTCTGCTCCGCTCTTTTATTGTCTTTTCAGAACTGCACGAAAGCCACGTACAGTGCGAAAGAAGATCCGATCAAATACGGCGGCGGCACCGGTAACGGTTACGACGGCAAACTTTACGCGATCATCAGCCTTACGCCCTGCCCCGACGAAAGTTACGTCGAAGCCGCGATCCTGGTTAAAGAGTCTGCAAATGAAGCTTATTTAGTTCGGGAATCCTGCCAACCGATCCCGGCATTGCCGCTCGCGCCGCAAAGTTACAGCGTCGTTTCGGCAACCGAAATTACTTACCAAGGCCGTCCATACGCCGAAGTGAAACAAGAAGCGGTAGGCGTTGCGCCTTCGCCCGTGCCGCAAAAGTCATCTTTGTTTTGCGATCGTAGCGTGAACGGTGAAGACGGCTACGTGGGCCGCGCGCAGATTCAAATTTCCGCAAATCCGCCGATGGCCTTCATCTCGCTTAGCGATGCCTCAGGGTCGTGGAAGCGAGAGAGCGCTCCCTTCTTACTGCAAGAGCGTAATGCCGGAGCGCAGCCGTCCTATTACTACAGCTACGCCGGGAACGACGGCGGCTATTTCAATTTCCTCGTTGAAAATACAATCGGCCGGGGATCTTACTACATACACAACGTGCGTGATGTTTCGGGTTACTCCGGCCGCCCGCCCGTCGAGTCCTGGCAGGGTCAGCAATCTTACTCTTGTAAGGTGCTGCCATGGTAAATTTTAAAGTTCTGATCGCCGCGTGCGAGGCGCACATCCGCATGGGCAACACCGAAGGGGCCGCGGTTTTACTGCGCGAGATCTCCTCGGCCAAAGTTCCGAACGACGTACGCTTCCCGTTAGCTAATTTGTGTCGACGCACGGGACTCGTGTCGTTGGGTCTAAAAATCCTGACCCCTCCCCACATGCCCGATCGCGACGAATGGCTGCGCTCCGTGAGTGCCGCCGAAGTTGCCGAGTACGCTTTGCTCTTGCAACGCATCGGTTCCGTGAACGAAGCGATCCGAATCCTCGACGGCGTGAATACGGAAACTTTTCCGGATGCGTTGCTCTACCGTGCTTATTGCCATTTCAATCGTTGGGAGTACGCGGAAGCTATCCCGTTGCTAGAGAAATACACGGCCGGCCCGCTTGAGGCTTACAAGAGTTTGATCGGTCGCGTGAATTTGGCCGCGGCCCACGTGTCGGTCGGATCCGCGGAAGCTTCGGCGATGCTCGACGCTCTGCTTGCGGACTGCCAAGCCGGGAGCCACGATCGTTTAACGGCGAACTGCTTTGAATTACGTGCGCAACTTGCTTTGAGCGAAATGGACTTACCTGCCGCGCAAGATGCGATCAATGCCTCTTTAGAAATTTTAAATTCATCGAAAACTTTAGATCAGTTGTTCGCGAAAAAACTCGAAGCCGTGATGAAGGCCATAGAAACCGGCAAGCCCGATGCGCTTCAAGAATTTCGTGCCGAGGCCTTGCGCCGGATGGATTGGGAAAGTGCGCGCGACATCGATTTCTTCAGTTTGAAACTCGGCTTTGCAGAAGACCGGTTCGAATATTTGATGTTCGGCACACCCTTCGAGGCGTATCGAGCGCGAGTGAACAAAGCTTTGAAGCGTTCGGTCGAAGTCGATAGTTATATTTTTGGCGATGCGACCGGCCCCGTTTTCGACATGGCGAAGGCGCAGATCGACGGCTCACCTTGCCTCACCGTGGGCGGTAAGACTCATCAAGTCTTGGGCGTTTTACTTGCCGATTTTTACCGGCCGAAAACTTTAGCCGCACTTTTTTCCGAGCTATTCCCGAATGAGCATTTCGATATTTTCTCATCCACCGATCGCGTGCACCAAATTTTGAAACGCGCACGCGCTTGGCTCATCGAGATGAACATCCCGGCCGAAATCGTCGAAATCGACCGCTACTACGCGCTTCGCGTAAAGGGCTCTTTCGGATTCCGCCTGACTTTAAACAACGCGCCGGCCGATTGGAATCAGGTTCAACTGCGGCGGCTCTTGAGCGTCGCGGTCTCGGACCGCATCTACACGCCTAAGCTGCTGCGCGAAAAACTCGGGCTTGGGCACACGCCATTCCGGCGTTTCACTACCTGGGCGCTCGAGGCCGGAAAGCTTGAGAGGTACGGTGCGGGCCCCGCAACGACGTATCGCTTGGTGGCCGAACGGCCCGCGCACTCACACGCGGACGAAGAATTCTTCAGGGCCGCTTAGCTTTTATCGAATTGCGAATTCGTATATTTTTAGAGACGGCGTTTAACCGCCTTGACTCCCCGGCTTTGAGCCCTTACTGTGCTCGAACTAGTCATTTACCTGTCGCGGGGTGGAGCAGCCTGGTAGCTCGTCGGGCTCATAACCCGAAGGTCGTCGGTTCAAATCCGGCCCCCGCAACCAATTTTTCTAATGTGCGAACCACGAATCTTCGCCTTATGGGCGACCAAGCCTCCGATATCATTGGAAGGCTCGCCTATTTTCGATTCAGATTTCTCGTAAGGCGATTCTGCTGAAGACTCCTCATGATAGTAGATTTCGAGACCGTCAATCTTGAGAACAACCTTATGAATGACAGAGCCAATCAACGCTTTCTTCCAGGAATGGCTGGCCTTTGCCCACGCACGTTGCAGTGTCGTAAGGTTGGTTTGGATAACTTTCCGCATGGCGCTGGCTTCCATTTTCTCATCAAGTGTCGCCGCTATCTCACGCAAAAGATTGGAATCCTCGTTTCTCTGGCGCTTCAGTTCTTTGAGTTGGTCAACGTAGAGGTCTGCAACGTCCGAATGGCTTTGCCGCATTTGTAATTGAATGAGCTTCGCAATGCCTTTGTCAGCCTTCGAGATATTCCTCTCAAGCTCGCGCCGCCGTTCGGCTAGTCCCTTAAGCTGGTTCCCTCGAATCCCCTCTATGTTCTTCTCAATGCCATCCAAATATCCCTGACGATTCACCACGTTTAGCAAATGGTTGACCACCTTTTCTTCAAGTTGGTCGGCTGGAATGTTCTTGATTTCACAAGTCGCTGGCTTTCCTTCAATTGCCCGGTGGACGTAGTACCGAAACTCTTTGTTACGTCCGCGAGGCGTAGATCCCACCAAGGGGCGCCCGCATTGCGCACAAGACAACAATCCGGTGAGAAAGAAAGTGCGCTCCTTCATATTACTTCGCCGTTCGCGTGCCCTCTTTTGATTCCTATCGAGCATAGTCTGAACTGAGTGAAAAATCCCTTCGTCCACAATTGGAGGCCAGGCAGCCTTCACAATCTTATGTTGTTCGTGGGGTTTCAGCTCCGATTGATCTTGGCCTTTTTGGCTTTTATTCACCTCGCGCATACCGATGTAGCATTGATTGCGAAGAAGATTGCCGAGGGTCTGGGTGTTCCAGTCATAATTCCTGGAGCCATCCGCGCTTGCTGGCTTGGTGGGAATTTTCAATCGCCTGAGTTCTTGCGCCGCACGGTAAGTGCTACCAAGCTCCAGAAATGTGGCAAAGATCTGTTTCACAAAGCCAACCTCGTCCGGATTGATTTCAAATGTAGACTTGTTGGATGGATTCACTTTAAAGCCCAAAGGTGCGGAGCCGCCATTTCTTAAGCCACGCAAAGCCCTTGAATGAAAATTTAATGTCACGCGCTCTGAAATTTGGCGGCGCTCAAACTGGGCCAAGTTAATCATATTAAAAAGCATCATTTCACCGACCGCCGTGGTCGTGTCGAATTGATCTTTGATCGAAAGAAACTTCACTTTTAGTTCCTTGAAGAAATCAAGGAGTCCACAGAAATCCCGGATGTTACGCGAAAGCCTTGAAAGATCCGCCACCAGTACCATGCTGATCCGACCACGCTTTAAGTCTCGAAGTAGTCTTTGAAATTCGGGTCGATTGGTATTCTCGGCGCTGTAGCCGTCATCGACGTATGAATCGACCACCAAACCCCAGTCCGGAGTTTGATGGTTTTTGATTTCGATAAAAGAATTGAGCCGATGCTTTTGGTTTTCAAGCGAACCTTCGGTGCGCTGAGCCTGCTCTTCCGTGCTCACGCGGATAGGCTTACAGTCGGAGTCAGCTCGCAAGATTCTGTTTTTGCTTAAGGCCATGAGCACAGGGCTTTCAAATCGCTCATTTGAAGAGACTTCGGCACCTGTCTTCGCGGCGGTTTCGGCTCTGGTAAAAAGATGATTGGGCTTGGCGATCAATTCATTCGGACTGCTTTGCCCCCAGTCTTTCCAGAACTGCACGAAGATGTTTTTGCTCATGTCGGGTTCAGTTGCGAGCTTCAGAGCTAGATCGAGAGCTTCGTTCGCTTGTTCCTTGGAGCTACTGAACACGTTTCCGCCGCCAGTAGTCTGAGTGCCGTCGCTTTTATTGGGCTCGCGCGAGCAATGTAAGCTGGATATTACCAGGAGTGAGAGGAAACAGTATTTTAAAGGCTTCAATCCGTGACTGCCCATGATTAATATATATCAAGAAATAGGCCACCATTGATCTGCGCTTGGGTTTAAGTTGGCAAACCAACAGAGACAATTCGCGTCACCGGAAATGAATCGATTACACTTGGGTATGACTCCGCGGACATCAGCTCACCTCCCGCCCTCGGGCAAAGGAGGTTCGCAGATGAACCAAGAAAATCAAAATCCCATCGTTCCCGCACCCGGAGAAACCGAGGACTCCGAGCTCAAGGATACTGTCGGCTGGATTATTAACGTCGTTCTGAAAGTTGGCGCTGGCTACTTAGCCAAAGTCATCTTGGACGCTCTCGGATTCTAATTGAAAAGGAGCGCGCGCTCTGCGCGCCCCTTTTTTTAGGCCAAGGATTGTTTAACTTTTTGATCGTAGGCCGATTGAGCACTCTGTTTCATTTGAAAAATCTGAGTGCTCGAAACCTGTGTGCCATCTTTCCGTGTGTAAGGAACATCAAAGAGATAGCGAACCAAATTCGCATTTAGAATTGCGTTTTGACCGTTTGAATTGACGATCAAATATTTACCGTTTTTAGAAAGTCTAGCGGTAGCGCGTGCTAAATTTGTTTTCATTTCTTCCTCCGTTTGTTTTCGTCCCCGCCTATCGGGGCCTTCACCCCGCTGAGGCCCTGTAGGTAGGGACCGAGCCAGGAATGACTATGGGCCAACGCCGGAAGCGATAGCGGCGGAGAGCATGACTGAGCGAAGCGAAGGCGTGATCGAACGCAGGCGTTGAAAAAGCACATAGGCGTTCATGGCGATTTAAGGAAGGGAGAATGAGGGGCAAATGTTACGCGTTTCCTGACCCTACAAACACAATTTTTCGCAGGGAATCCCGTTCGCATTTCCATCGAGACGAGACTGGTTACATTGTGTGAAATATAGCTTGGCTTCGGCGCAGGTTTTGAATTGCTCGCAAGTTTTGTGAACTGAGCAATCAAGTTCGCCGGTTTGGGTACCTGGTGGGGCCTCGGCCACTTTCAAAGTGCTGGCCCACAATCCAGCTCGGTTCGAGCGTGCTTGCCATTCTAATTTTCTAAACTTTTCCAAGTGGCGAAATGGATATTTGGTGTAGGCAAATGCATAGCCCTTTTCTATTAGAGTCGAATTAACGAAAGTCCCATCAGGAAGATACAGATATCCGAGAGTGCGGTCATATCGATCTTTGCGTTGCTGGTCGTACTCGATCCGTACACTTTTGCCGGAGATCAGCTTTACTAAAAACTCCGAAGCTTCCTTGCCAAAATATTGCACCGGCTTTCGGGGATCTTTGGTTTCCGGCGTATCGACGCCTATCAGACGAACTTTCCCGATATCCTCAAGTACAACGGTGTCTCCATCCACAACCCGTTGCACTTTATAAAACTTCAAATCGGTGTCCTTACCATTCGCTAAAGCGCCGCTCAGAACAAAAATCAGAATTCCGAGGAGCCAAAGTGAGGCTTTTCTCATATCATCGCCCAACAGAAGATGCGGTTTGAAGGTACTGGCAAAAGTCGCAGTCTTTCCCATGGGCCGGGGCAATTTCTGAATTCAGGCAGCCATGAGCATCTCTAATCGTTTGCTCAACCCAGCTATCGTCAACAACGGATGGCAATACTGAAATTTCAAATTCCAACTTGGAATCGAACATGTCCTTGTCCGTCAATCCATTGCAGTAAACGAAGTAGCCAGTGTCTGCCACCAAGAATCCATTTCGACGAAAGAGCCAGCCGTAGAAGGACATCTGGCGCTTGTAACCAATTTGCCAATCCTCATCGAGAGTGACCTTCGTTTTCTTTGACGTTGCTTTGTAGTCGACAATTATCAGCCGACCTAAAGAATCAATCCAAACGTCGTCAATTCCCCCTGAGACAATTAAACGAAGATCGTCGAGCGCGACGCTAATACCGCCGTGAAGTGCATCCCGCCATTCGTTAAGCTTCGAGTGTACAAACGGAATCGCATCAATTCCATCGCGCACGCAAACCGGGTGCGCTTCACCCTTTGCCCGGTAGAGATCGAATTCCTTCTTAAGCAAACTATCAACAGCACTATTTAAACTAAACGGATAACCAGGAGGCTGGCCGATTCCAAGCCTCCTGTCGAAGTAAAAGCACCGCGGGCAATTCACAAAGAGTTCGATCTTGGATCGACTCAATTTAAACGGTTTTTCGCTACCCGGAACGTATAAGTTCCGGGTTCTTTGTGGATTATAATATTTCGGCATCGCGTTACCGTTTGGCCTTGGCTTCACGCTCACGTACAAACTGGAAAAAATGTTTCGCAGTCGAACAGAACGGGCACTCCATGCCTGTCCCTTCAGGGGAACTAGGATGAATGCGATTTAGCATTATCGGCGAGCTCTTAAGTGCATGCCAAAGATAGCACTCTAAAAAGAAAGCCTCAGTTGCGTCGGGGCATGGCAGATGCACGAAATACTCACAATTTTCAGTATGATTGTGAGATCCGAGGCGCTTCTGCAAACACTTGTCCGACCTGCCGATGTACGTGATTTCGAACGTATTTGTTTCAGGAGAACAATTCCCCAGGAGGTAAACCCCTGGGGAATCCTTAACTACAACGCCTCGAACCACTTCGGGCGTCAGCAAGATCGCGTTGTGGGTTTTCATTTCTTGGGCTCCAACTCTTCGATCATCCCTTGAAGGAAATTGCCCCAGTTGAGTCTTAGTTGTTCATGACACTTGAGGCAGGTTTCATCCCATCCCTCTGCCTTAGCGTAGGAAACGATCAGCAAATCCAACGCATTTTTGATCATCTTTAGTTCGTCCTGGGAAAGCTGCGTCGGTTCGTCCTTTGTGTCACCTAAATAGCCAGCTGCTCTGAGAACTGGTTGATAGACATGGGAAAAGAATGGGTGCGAGTGATTGAGACGGATCACAGCATTGCCGCGCCCCAAATGATCGATGGCTACGAATTCACGTCCGGGCCATGCAGCTCCGAGAATGGAGAATGGCTTTTGCTTGATTCTTTTCTTAACTTCCTCTTTGGACTTTAAACCTTCTGTAGAAGTCGCAACGACCTCTTTGGCCACGGCTTCGATGGTCGCTTCTACTTCCTTGTCAGTCATTTCACTCTTAGCATCGCCCTTGGGAGCCGTCTTTTCAAATTCCTCGGCCGCTTCTTCAGCGTCTCTGTGGACGCCTTCCTTGTCGACAGTCTCAACATCATTTTTTCTATGAAATTCCGTTACCTGTTTTCTGGCGTAGTCGACGGCCTTTCTGATTGCATTGCTGATGGCGTCCTTCACAGGTCCCTTCGGCTCAGCACCTCGTTTTACGTGCTTTACCGCGAAATATTCGTCGAGGACGGCGTCGAAGGCAATTTCGACGCCAACGTACCTGTCGATGGTGCGATCGTATCCGATGCGAAAGCCCTTTGCGCCTTCGACAAAAATGAGCGGATCAAAGAAAATTTCCCGATTATTTCTTAATATTGATACGCCCATATTCTTATGAATCTTGCGCTTTTCAATTTCGGGATTTCTTGCGGCAGCTCCGTCACCGCTTTTCATTCTAAATTCTTCAGGTAACAATGTTACACGAACATCGATTTCGGATTCGACGCCAGATTCCGTTTTGAATGTTACTGATTCCTCGTGAACCAGGGTGGCAGGCTTGTCCTTCGGAAATCTCTTGTTCGGCATGAGAAAGAGAGGGTCCCAAACACTTACGTCAATTCCATTGATGGAAATTTTGAGGTTAGCCTCAATGAATTTACGGTAGGTACGTGCAACGTAAAATAAAACCTGATCTTGCAGGCTTTTCACTGAACGTTCACTCTTGTCGCCCTCTTTGAGTTCCAACTTGTCCCATATACAAACTGTTCCATGCTTCAAATGGTCGAGCTCTAACTCAGCCGGAAAATTGCTCTCGCTGGCAGGGATAACGTCACGCTGGTCAGCCTTTAATTCATCGAGGTCGAGAAACGTGTGGAACACTTCAGAGTTTGCACGCTTGCTGTAATAGTCGATTCTTCGGGCTTGGCTAATGCCACCAAGTGGAGCACCGAGGCCGAAGCGGCCGATGCCCTTTCGGCTGTTGAAGCGAGTCGTCGATCCAAGCGCGATAACTTTGGGAAGGATCTGCTGAGTCATCCCTTCACCATCATCGATTACAATCACTCTCTGAATTTCGTTGGACTCCTTGCCGTTTCCAGCTTCAAGGATCACTTGAATGTGTTTTGCACCGGCTTCCTGACTGTTGTCGATGATCTCGCCGAGCGCACTCAAAAATGAGTGACCCGAAGAACGAAGCGACTCCATCACGTGCTTCGTATCGAAAAGCGGAACTGCGTTTTCTGTATTGTGGGACTCTTGGTCCCGAAGACCTTTTTTCACTGTTTTCTCCCGTTGTGGTGCCCTGCAAATGTCAAAGCACCGGGTTAATAGTTAGTGCCCGAACGGTGAAAACAGATTTTTGATGGCAAAATAGGAATAGGAGAAAGAAACACAGGTGAGACAATTTTTATGCGACCTTCTCTTAACCCCAGATGCTTACGTCACCTGCGATCATACGATCGAACACATCCAATATAATACGGCGCGTCTACAAATTCAACGCTTTGCGCAACATTTTTTTAAATGTGAGGGTAACTGTCTGGATTAATGGTCTTTTTTGAGACAAATTTATTTGGGTCGAAACTGATTTGTTTTAATATAGCGGCCCAAGATTTCCTAAATCCAATGTCGGAACGGCTCAGCAGGCCCAAGCCCTCTTCGACCTCTGTAAGCTCCCTGAAGGCTTGATACTTAGGGTGGTCAGGCAGAACAAAACACTCTTTCCGGTGCAGAATCGGAGGGTTTTTCGAATTGGAATATGAACGGGTGCGAAGTGTTCGCTGTTCAAGGTCAACAAGCAGGGAAACCATTAGCTCGGGGTGCGGAACATTCTCGAAATCACGGTAAATTAAGAGAGAAACGCCAGTTCCCGTTTTCGGAATCTTTACAATAAAATCCCCATCAATATTGTCGGCTATGGTGCGCGCGCATGAAACCAAAGTTTGAATTTTAATGTCCATGGACCGAAGCGCAGAACAATGAAAGTAAAAGCTATCTGGAAGCATCTTTCCGCAGGGCGCACCTTTCATTGATTCCATTCGAGCGGCACGATTAGTTAAACTCGCCAATAATTCATCAGCTGCATTGCACGCATTTTCAAATGAGCCAAAATATTCTTCACAACCTAATAGCGAGACTCTGCTACTAGACAAAATATCAGATCGTCTAAATCTCTCGACAGCGAGAGATATTAAAACGTCGTCTCGACTAGAGTCATTCGAGCTCTTCAAACTTTTCAATTTTCGCACCGAGGGGAATTGCGACTTTCTTGAAAGGCGCGCAAGTGCATATCGCACACGTGCTTCTTCGCTTTTAAAAACGAAGAAAATTCCTCGTTCGACCAAGAACGCTCGCGCTCCTGTTGAAGACTCAATTAATGATCGAAGCGCTTCATTTGCAAAATACTTCTGAAAGGTCTTTCTAGTGGTTAGGATACCGTCGTTATATGGAACACCTTTAGAGGGCTTCGTGGCTTCGGTTTGAGCTGAAACAATTAAGCACTCATTTGCAAGCGAGTAGGCGTATTTCAAAACCGAAACTCGCTCAGCTGGATCTTCGATTACGTTGATGACATAGCCAAGATTTACCACGTCAGAAGCCAGTCTTATTCCGTCTGCAAAATGATTGGGGTCCCAACCGACTGAATCGATACCAATGGAATTTAGAAGCGAAACGTCTCCGCCGCGTCCGCATCCATAATCCAGAACTGTCTTTTCCGAAGTTATTATTCTATCGCGAAGGGCGAGTTTGATTGGGCGAGAGAACGTAGGGCGGCCTATTGCGGTTTTTCCCCGGTATTGAAGCCGCTCTGTCGAAAAGTCCATCCATCTCTCTTATAGGTCACAGATAGTGCAGGCCCTCTCTGTTGAATCACTATCCACTGCGTTAGCGAAGGCTTCATGGATATTCTTTGGTTTCTGATTCCCTTCAAGTTTTTTCATCTTCTCGGCGTGTTTACGTTTGATTTCTTCTTTGTTCTGCCGCACCCAGTCAAGAGTTCTACCCTGAACCCAGGTGAACTTTACTTGGTCGCCCCGGTAACCCATTCGCTCGAATTCCTCAGCTTTCGCGAAGAGATCGGGATGGTTTTCCAGAAGACCGACCCACTCCACAGTTCTTTGGAAAAAGCAAAAATAGCAGCCCGATCTTGAACGCCATTCATAGTATTTGGGGAGTCCGAGTCCAGACTCTTCTAGGAGCTTGTAGACACCATTTCGATCTATTCCGTCCTCTTTAAATGGAAACTTTGCGGTGATGTTGGTCTTCGTTGTGACATAGCCTTGCCTGTTTTCATCGGCGCGAATGCCGACGTAGGAGACCACCTGTGAATCACCAATGTAATCCTCATAGGGTTTGATTTTCATCTCGGCTGTACACCACCGAGCCCGCGGTGATGGGAGATAATTGGAATACTTATTCAAAAACTGCTCGAACGACTTATTGCTGTTTAGACGAACGATCGGTTTTCCAAGGTAAGCCTCAAGCCTATCAAGGTACTCGTAGGTCTCACGAAGTTCTGCGCCTGTATCGCAGAAAACGTATTCAATCATGGGAATCTTATCTTTTAGGTAAATCGCAAGTGCCGTTGAATCTTTGCCGCCGGACAATGCACAAATATGCCTTACGGACGGATCTATATCTTTATATCCCATTGTTAACCCCAATTCGCGCCAGGAAGTTCGTCGTCTTCACTAATCATTCTGCTTCGTACATTGTTAAGATCCATGAGCAAGTCGATAAGGACTTTGTTCATTTCAGCTTTCGTTAGATCACTGCTCAATCGCTTGAGTTCATCCGCGACAGCACTCATTGCGGGCGAAACCTCGGCCGAAGTTACGACCTCAGCAGTTAGTGGAGTGCCATCATCTTTTGATGACGTAAGGAATGTGCATTGCCTTCCGCCGTCTTCGGATAGGAACAAACCAATTTGAACTATTTCATTCGTGGCCTGATGAAGGTTGAGCTCAAACAAAGTTTTACCCTTTTCATCCCAGGTCCGTGGAGTCGCGCCAGTAATTGCATCCGCCAGTGTTTCGATTACACGCTGATTATCAGCAGTCGGCTCCAACTGTAGCGCCCTGTGAATGAGCCGGCCGGCAGCAGAATTGAACGCGAAACTCTTAAGATCTGCCGGAAGTATTGCCGCCAATTCACGCCACAAGCTTGCCAAGGGCGCTCTCGCCTCGGGTATTTCAATATCTGGCTTTCCAAATGCTCGGTAAAGACGAAGCAAAGCTTTTCGCTGGGATTTGGAAACACTGCGAAGAAGATCAGCGTACATCTTATGCAATTGATCGAGGTCCGCACCCAATTCGGTGTGCAAGCTCTCGCCCTGGCTATCTGAAAGATTCTTCCACACGTCATTGCAGTAAATTTCTGGAATGGTGGTCAGAAAGAACTGTTCCGGCTGCTTGAATGAATCGAGACTTGCAACGAGCCGACGCTGCCTCGTTGAGAGCTGTGATGACCGGCGAGAATATTCGGGAATCGCACTGTAAAACTGCGAATAGTATTTTGCTACCGATACAAACTCTGCATCTCGCTCTGAAGAAGCTCCACCGAGGTACGCCCTGGGAATTGCAATTAACTTTTTCAAGTAAGTCGCCAGTTTCGGCGTCATTTCCACCATCTGGACAGAATACCGCTTGGGCTGCTTCACGATACTTTCAAACAGCTCCACGTCCAAAGTCGCCAAGAATGTGTCTTCGTGATAAAAGCTAAGGGGTGTTTTGCCAGCCTTTGACAATAAAAATAAGTACAGCGATGCAAGACCAATCCTAATGCCGAAGGGAGGCGCTACCCAACGAGAAAGGACGTCAGCTAGAACAACGGGTCCATTCGCGCTCTTCAATTGCTCGTGAAAGCCCTTAAGGAGCGGCGCAAGGGCGCTAGTCGGTGCGATCTCGATACGCTCAACGTTTCCAGATTCATTTTTAACAAACCGGATTTTGTTGTCCGCCATTAGACTCTTTAAAATTGAGAGTTCGGGGCCATAGCCTTCGATTCCCCAATTTTTGGTATCACTCTTGTCAACGGCCGCCATCAAACGCATTCGCCCTTGAATGATCGGGGTTGAAACCTTTCGCTTGTTAATCATTTCATTATTGAAAATGGGATAACTTGAAAAAACCTCGTCCATGACAGAAGAAGCAAATTCAGAAATTTCAAATTCACATTGAATCGCTTTGCGATGCTGTTTGCCGCCGCAGAACAAAGTCGCATTCATGTTATTATATGATTTCAGGATTTCGCAGGAGCGATAGATCGCCTTGCGAGAAATCTTCTGATATTGATCCAACTCCTTGCGTACATTCAGTCCCGAAGATAATAGCTCTTTCTTCGAGTACAGTCTTTCAATTGCGTTCAGCTCCAATAAGTCCGATTCGATATCTAATGGCTTATTGGGCACCACAAAAATCGTGGATAAGGAGGTTTCCTTTTTCAGAATCTCCTTTGCTCTTTCAATGTCAGCTTTAGAGAATGCGGCGACAAATACGACTTTGCCGTCCTCTTTAGAATAGTCCACTTCTCCGAACGAGCGAGATTCAAGATCGTCAGCTGAAACTAGCTGCTCGGTCAGAAATCTCGTGATCCGCTTTGAAAAGTTATATTTCTTCGGTACTACAAACTTCAACCCCAAATTGGAACGCAGAATTTCTACATAGGCCTGAGGAGTAAGTTTTTTTGCCCGCAACTTCTGTATCTCGGAGCGGATATCTACCGACGCGCCTTCAAAGAGCGAATATTCGTCATTTGTTCTGTCAAAGACGATCATGCGGCGAGCATTAAGGTCGTCCAGCTTTGACCCAATTTCCGAGGGGCTGTATAATCCATCGAGCAGTCCCACGAGCGACTTCTTGGTCGCCTTTATCACTGAGCGATTATTAATAATCGCAATTGATGAAAGTGAACAAACCAGGTCTCGTCCCAAGCGATCTTCGCGCTCCAGGGAGTTAAGTAATTGCTCCGCGACGATGTTAATTCTCGAAGCACCTCCAACCCCTAGATCATTGGCAAACAACGGTCGGAAGTATGAGTAAAGCGTCTCGGGCCGAAGCATTTCCATCTCATTCACAGTCGCGAATGAGAGCAAATGCGCGGGCAATGAGTAATCTTCGTTTCGGGTTAGAAAGGAAAACATTGTGCGCTCATTCTGAGCTACTCGTTCAGCGAGAAGCGGAAGAATAGCAACGACAGACGGATGCAAGGGATAGCAAGCGACCAACGTATCGACAAGCTCAGGAGTTGACAGCAGAGTGGGCAAGCACCCGGCGCGTTTAATCCCTTGGACCCAAGCTTCGGCGTTCTTAGCATACGACTTTGCAACTTTTGGATTTAAATCCGCGATTCCATACTCAAAAACATTTGCGATTAATGTGTAAGTAGAGGCCTGGTGATCGTTAAAACTCAGCTGTGAAAATCGTCCTTCAATTTTTGCCCATTCCTGTTGCACAGAACTTGGCAAGCTAGCCGCATACCTGGAAATCGGCAAATGGCTCAGCAGCAACAAATGAAGTTGCTTTGAACCACTCGCATTACAAGCTTCTGCAAACTCTTGAAGGAAATGTAGATCAAACGTTGAGGGATGCCGAACTCCTCTCTCGAGAAATTTTCCGAATTCGTCATAGACAACTATTAGCCCGGTAAATCCCTTTTTCGATAGTGCCTGCGCTACATACTTGTACTGACCGACGACACCGGTCTTCGACTGCACATGCCCAGCACCGCCAGTGATTTCAGCGTATGAATCGGCAAAAAGCTTCAATGCGGTACGCTTTCCACGCTTCAATTCGGCGTGAAATTCCTTAAACGGCATTACCTTCCCAACAAGGGCCGACATTTCTTTCAATCTTTTGGGATATGATTTTTCCCAAGCTTTGATGACTTCAAGACTGGCTTTCGCGTCAACGACACTCATTTCCCGAGCTAAATCTGCAAGACCAGCACCCTTGAGCGCTTCAACCAAGGCAGCTGCGAATGCATCCTCGATTTGGCCTTCATCTCCGCTTAAAAATACGGGCAGCAGTTTGGAACCTTCGACCTGAGCGACTGTGTTTTTAAAATCGACCCCGAGCGCTTTGTTTCCATTCACACTCTTTAGAAGCTTCGCGCGGTTTGTCGCAGAAAGAAATCGCGTAAGAAATAAGGCAAACGTCGATTTTCCTACTCCCGGCGTTCCTGAAATCACATGGACCCGCGATTTAGAATCAGTGTTAGTAACTTCTTTCGCGAGCTTAACGAAATGCTTTTGAAATTTTTCCGAGATGATTAAGTGATCGAGCGAGTTCTGCTCCTCAAAATCGATTTTTAAATTCGTGGAGCGCGCAAAGCCGCTTTTAAGGCGAATACCGATCCCATTTGATTTTGTCACCACTCGCTTACGCATGTGAATCTCCGTAGTAGTCTTTCAGTAGTGCTTGAGTTTCAGCTGACCGTACTTTCACTGTGAAAAAGCCGCCTGATTTTTTATATGAGAACCACTTCGGGTATTTTTCTACCAATCGATTTAAGATTTCCAAATTGGCTTCTTGGTCCAAATTCAGGACCTTTCCCGGCGAACAATCTTTTGACTGGAGCTCCTCAAATCGGAATTCAGCCGGCTCACCAATCGTGCGCCAAAATTCAATCAAAATTACTCCAAATACTGGGATAGGAATCGAATCTACTGCGGGCTTCAGGAGCCTAAAGCCCGAGTCGTGCTTTTCAAGGAGATGTAGAATCGCCAAAGGAGATGCGTAGGAATTCTCCGGAGTTTCAGACTTATCTTCGTCGGAGAAAAGATATGTACGAATGAAGGTGTTCAAGTCCCGCCCGAGGGTATTTGAATTTACCTTTCGACCAGCAGAACTAATATACCGAGTCAAAAGCTGCTGCGCGGACTCTAGCGAAAACTCACTGACGCCAAATTTATTGAAAAACCAGAACCATGTAGAAGCATATTCTTCGTTCGAGGCAAGCTTGTAGTGAATCAACCATGCTGTGCCCATTCTCTCGAAATACGGATCATACTTCGAGAGCATTAAAGCTAGACTTGTGAGCTTAAGTCCCTTCGTCGCATTTGGATCTACAAATCCAACGGCTTCAAGCCAGAATTTGATTGATGAAACCATGTTTGAACCAACACCGAGACTTTGCATCGCCTTTTCAGTGTTGGCAAAAATGTCACCCTCATTTTTAAGAAGGTCGATTCCTTTATGTAGCCAGCTGTCCCGTAGATGGAACGTCTGATGTCCTCCGAAGCGCATCCATGCCCCCTATTAATCCTAAGTAACTTCTAAGCCGCCAACGCGTTCATGATTTTTTGCTGGAACAGTTTGATGATTCGATCCAGTCAGAAATTCCTGAATTGCCGAGACAACAATTTTGATCTGTTCAATTGTGCTATCAGGACCCAATGAGAATCTCACGCAAGAGCGTGCATATTCTTTGTCAAAACCCAACGACGTGATTACATGACTAGGCTCAATGGCGCCGGATGTACAAGCCGAGCCATTTGATGCACTAATTCCCTTTCGGGAAAGGAAAAAGAGCAACTCCTGTGATTCGCGGCCGCCGAAATAAATGTTTGAAGTATTAGCGGCTCGTGGACATCCCAATCCATTAATTCGCATGGCTGGATCAATCCTTGTCAACTCTGCCTCTAGTTCATCACGAAGGCGGCTGGTGACCTTCAGGCGGGCAAAATCAACATTTTCGACTGCAAGTTCAAGTGAACGGACCCCTGGGAGGTTTGCTGTACCGGCGCGAAACCCGTTTTCCTGTTTTCCGCCAACTATCAGTGGCGAAGGCGTGTCTTGCGCCACCAGCATTCCGATACCCTTTAGACTGCCGATTTTGTGACCGGAGAAACTAACGTAGGCTGCGCCGACGTCCGACAAACTGAATTGAACTTTCCCAAGCGCCTGGCTCCCATCTATATGAAATAGTGATTGGGCCGAAGCGACCATTCGCTGAATCTCAAAGACATCATTAATGACGCCGGTCTCATTGTTGACGTACATGAGAGAAACTAGGGACCGCTTTCCAGCTAGTTTAGATTCCAAAGCCGAAAGGTCTAACTGTCCGCGCGAGTTAGCTCCGATCCAAACTACGGGTGTCCCGCATTCTTCAAGACGACCCAAACATGCTAGCGTTGCGGAATGCTCTTGTTGGGAAGAGATAACCTGCTCAATTCCTAAGGCCTTAATATTCGAAGGGTGAAGTATCGTGTTGATAGACTCAGTGGCACCACTGGTAAATGATAGTGCCTTTGGATTGCAGTCGACAAATTCTGCGATCCTAGCCCGAGCGATGCTTAATTTAGATGCAGCTTCGAGACCCAGCTCATGCGGCGAAGCTGCGTTTGCCCAATCAGTTTGAATTTCCGCGCTCAGATAATTCCGAACCTTCGGAGAAAATGGAGCTGTGGAATTGTAATCTAGGTAAATCACACTCTTAGGGTAGGCGAGCAATGAGCCCGGAACAACCCGGCCTAGACCATATTTGACTAAAAAATAGACACGGGACCAGGCCGAAACTGCCCTCCAACTTTTCCCGGAAAATTTCCTGAAATCAATTAGTTACAGTATATCCAAAAGCCCTCACCAGACAGTCGCATCTCGCGTCTCGGGTCCTGTTTGCGTAAACATTTTGAGAAGACATGCAAACAGTTTGGATCTGATCGAGTAAACTTTGAAAAGGTTCAGAACACGGAGGCATTGTTCATGACTGTCATCCCCTGCATAAGAGGCAAGATAGGTAACACTACCTACTATCAAGGGAAGATGCTAGCTACCGAGCTCGCGTCCCAGGTTTCTCCGGCTTACAAAATGGAAGATTGGTCTAACGACAGCATTGAAGAGCGCTATCAGCGCGAGCCGAACCAAAAACGAATTCTTGAGGAAATCGCCCCATACCTAGCAAACAATGAAGATCGGTTCTTTGGTTCTCTAATTGTGCTCGTAAAAGGCAGTCTTGATTTCGAACCGCTGGCAGAATTTAGTGGTAAAACTCCGAAGGCTTATGCAAATGCCGCGAAGGATCTCGGATTTTTAACCCTGGGGCAATGCCAGCTCGTGGCTCTAGACGGTCAACATAGATTGATTGGGATTCAGCACGTTGTAACAAAGAATGTGACGGGTCCTTTCTCATCTGACGTTCATAAGGACGAGGTTGTCGTCATTTTTATAGAACATCAAGACCTTCAAAAAACGCGCAACATTTTTAACAAAGTTAATAGATATGCCCGATCGACAAATCGTGGTGAAAATATCATCACGAGCGAAGATGACATCTGCTCAATCATCGCGCGAATGCTAATGAGGGAGGGTGCACCACTCGGTATAAAGCTTCCTGTCGATGGCGCTCGCACCAAAACTAGCAATTCGGAATCTAACGAAACGGAGAAGAAACAAGCGCTTTTGGCTGCGTGGAAACACAACACGCTCTCTGCAAGAAGCCCAGAGCTAACGACCATGAGCGTTCTTTATGACTCTTCGATGGCAATTCTTTCTAAGAAATCGCCTGCCGTTTTGGAGAAAAGCTATCTTCAGCAACGGCCAGTGGAGGAAGAAATTAATAAATCCTATAGAGAGGTTGAAACCGTTTGGAAAGCTGTGCTTTCTGGCGTCACGGCATACAAAGTGGCGATCAATGATTTGAAATCAATCCCTAAAATGCGGGCCGACACCGCGCCAAGTTCACTATTGTTCCGTCCCTATACTCAAACAATTCTGTTCCAGGCCCTATCATGTGCAACCTTCGTCAAAGGAGTCCCACCGCGGACTGCTATTGATCGAATCAATAAGGTGAAATGGAGCATGAACGATGAGTTTTGGCAGGATATTTTGATTATAAATAAGAAGATGAATACGACTAAAGAAGGTCGTGAACTGGCTGCTCGCACTCTAACGTATCTTTTGGCCTCTGATAAAATGGACAAAGCAGAAATCAAAAAGGCCAAGGAAGATTATTCTCATTCGCGAGGGAAAAAAGGCAAGCCTCTAAGTCCGCTTCCGGGAGTTCGAGAAACAAACCTGTAAGCTCTAGGCGTGTCGAACTCTGATACATCTCGACGGCATTCTACGGCCCCAGTTCATCAGAGCGGGGCCTATTGTTTCCCGCATGGGTATGGCTCGGTATCGGCATTGCAAAACCATTAGATATGGTTGATTTGGGCATCCTTAGCGAAGACGAAATTATCGGTTTTTATAAGGCATATTATTGTGCTTTTCCTGAGCTCACTGCCTATACGAAACCAATTGTAGACTCTTGGACTGAAAACGGATCAAGAGTATCCTTCGATAAGGATATGCAGCCCTTTGTGGGCATTTCACTAGGTTACAATTTGAATACTCCCGAGATGAGAAAGTACCTGTCTGAATCAATTCTCCTTGAGAAAGCTAAACTAGCAATTGAGCACCATTTGCTATTATATCCCTCTCCCATTCCTGGCGGTCGCTATTTTCTGGCGACAGATGGCATCTACAAGAAAGATCAGTTTCAAAGGGCTCACAGGATAGCAAAATGGGAACTTAAAATTTCCAATTTGGCGAAGGCCGAGATCGATCAGTTCATCTATCTAAAAACCACGCTCGAAAAATATCGACGCGAAAATGAGATTTTGAAACGACAGTCGAATCGGTAATTGGCTTGTGATCGATTAAGGCCAACCTAAATCCCTCAATGAGATTCAAGCCTTCCAAAATAATACAAATTCGTACATCTGCGGGAATTAAGGGTAACTATCGAGTACAATAAAACCTACCGAGGTGCTGTATGTTCAAACGAGTTTTTTCTCGCAAGAAGTCGACTCAGAGTCTATCTAAGTCCATCCGCTGTACAAAACAGATGTGGGATGCGATTGAATCGCTCGCTGAGCAAGCTGGTGAATCGCCAAATTCATATGTGGTCTTCGCATTAGATCAGTTTCTTCAGGATCAATTGAAAGCGGGAAAAATCAAACCACCCGCCGAAGAGGATGAGTCCCAAGCAGCGTGAGCTAATCAAAATCTGGAGCCTAGCCTTACTTTTGAATAAACGAAATATCACGTGCAAACTGAATCACCCGCCCCAGAGCCATATATAGATGTGGTGTTAATTTGTCGGCTGATGTGTATTTCCTCCGAAGGCGCCGAAGATCAAATACGTGAACCTCGTCAGTCGCAAATAATGTAGCGATGTGAGTGTCGAGTGCCGCTGCAAGCTTCTTTAAAGTGTCTACGCTTGGGTCCTTAGTAGACTTCTCAATGTGAGCAATTGTGGCTTGGGAAACCCCTGCTAACTCCGCAAGCTCCTTTTGAGTCAGCTTTCTGTTTTCTCTAAGGAATTTTAGTCTTTCGCCAAGGTTGTATTCAGCCGCGGTGACAGATTTTAAACTTTTCTTAGCCATGATGTAACTCCGGATGTTCACTTCGTATCGTCACATTTTATCAAAAGCATAAGAAATTACTTCACATATTACCTATAGTAATTGAAACTACATCGCAATGTGTTATTTATGCCTCAGGTGCGGGAGGCCAAATGCAATCAATCGAAGCTGAAATCGACAGACTAAATGATGTTCGGAAAGAGGCACTTTCCAAACCAAAAAAGCCTCTCACGACGGAACGACGAATTTCGAGCCTTTTGAAATCAAAGTGTTTGTTTGGCGGAAAGAAGCTTTTCACGATTCCCGACAGTAAAACATGGACTTCTGAAAGCAAGGCACTTGCCTATACTTCTTTCCTTCTTCGAGCAAAGACCATCAAGAAAAACTTGGAACAGCTCCTGAGCTTGCATCGTTGTGATGACGACTTTTTTACCCCTTTTAAGATCTCTCATGTGGTTGAAGATTTAACAGGACTTGTGAGGCGCGCTGACGGAGCCAAAAAAAGTCAGCTTCACGATCGCTTGAAAGCGCAGACGATTAAAGCGGTGTCTGCCCTGATTTCCGAATTGGAATTACTAAAAAATGAAGCACTGAAAGACGCCGTAGGATTACATGATCTATTTAGAAGTGAATCATTGGAAATTGAGAGAGATATTGTCACATGCCTTCAGGGCATCGGGTCTGATGAACCTCAATACATGAGATCAGTGTACGAATCGCGAGGAAAGAGCATGAGGCTCAGCGCAATTGTTGACCGCCTTTCCAAGCTTTACCCTGAATCCAAAGTACTGGACGCTCTTCAGCCCTCCAGTATGTTGTTCTCCGAAAACTTTCTGCTAATTGATTTTGCCGACCTAGGTGATCGACCGTGGCTGGATCAAGTTGTCCGCTTGAATGAAGCTAGTATTAGATGGAACCGCGAAAATTTCGCAAATAGCATGAATCTGTTCAACCTCGAGAAGATTGAAGTTCCGCGCGCGCAGCTATCAGAAATTAGCCTATCCAAGAGAGAGAAGGATGAGATCGAAGGCTTAATCCGACTTTACAAGGAAAACAAAGTCAAAAATCTTTCTTTCCTATTTTACGGAATGTCTGGAACTGGCAAAACGAGCTTGGCTCATGCCATCGCAAAAGAACTGGATCTTCAAATAGTCTCGATTTCTCCGGATGGTATTAAAGAGCAGGCTCTACCCCACGTAATTTCGTTCATTGTAAGCAAATACAATAAAAAGAGAATCATGATCCTTTTCGATGAGTGCGAAGGCATCTGGTATAACGGGATGTCCTTATTTTTTAAGAGTGGTCGTGAAAACTCTGAGCGTGGTTCGATGAAGAAAATCTTAGAGAAGATTCCTGGAGTTTTTGCGTACACAAGTAACGTTGAGCCGCCGGATGCATTTCGTCGCCGCGTCTCTTATGTTCTGGAGATGAAAACTCCAAGCGAAGGAATAAGAGCAAAGATTCTCGAAAAGGAGATATCGAATTTTTCGTCTGATACAGGTATCTCAGCGGCAATTTCGGCCTGCGATCTTAATATGCTGTCTGATAAATATGAGTTGCCGGGAGGTTTGTATAGGCAAGCTCTTATCCTCGGAGCGGCTATATGTGCGGGGGAATTGACCACATCGTCGATAGAGTATGGATTAAAGACCGTTACTGCTTCGAAGTTACCTACGGACGGCATCAGGCAGGCGACGATCACTCTAGAGAGCCTTATTCTTTCGCAAAATCAATTGTGGGAGCTCGATAGAATAGTCAATTTCTCGAAAAGTCATTTTGACAAACCAGACCCCGACCCCCTGATGCCGAAAGGGGTTACGGTCCTACTTGAAGGACCGTCTGGCACAGGAAAGACTGCGCTCGCAGAAGCAATTGCAAAAAAACTGGGTCTAAGATTTAGACGAGTGACCCCTAGTACCTTTCTTTCTAAATGGGTGGGCGACACAGAAAAACGGATCAAAGCTTTGTTGAGGGAGGCTGCCGATCAACGCTATCTAATTTTTCTAGATGAAGCAGAAGGCATGCTGATGGAACGTGAGTCAGCAAGAAACAGTTGGGAAAAAACCCAGGTCGATGAGTGGCTAAACTCTTTGGAGCAATTCAATGGAATCTTTGTTGCTGCAACAAATCATAAGGAAATGATGGATGCGGCATTTGCGCGACGATTCTTGTTTAAAATTGCATTTGATTATCCAAGTGCTGCTGAAAGATTCCGCTATCTTTGTTCCCATCTTGGTGATCGGTTCTCAGATGACTTTTTGAATTTAGTGGGAAATCGCCATCTCTTGTCTTTCGGAGAGTTGAGAAATGTAATCGTGCAGCTGAAGACTCATAAAGAGTGGAGCAACGATGTTCTCGAACAGATTATAGCAAGCCAGGAGCAAAGCCGTTCGGGACACGCCACCAGACGCTTGGGAATTTGAGTGAAAAAAGTCAATCGAACAGCAAAACGTAAGGCGAAACCAATTCGAGCCCAGTTGTGGCGGCAGCACATTAAATGGATTGAAGCCAAAGGAAAAAGAGCAGAGCACTTAAGGGTTCGGTGTGGTTGTTGCTCTAAAAGTTTTGATATTTATCCCGATCTAGTGGATGACTCTCTTGAAATTTGTGGAGTGATGGGCACTAAGAAACAGTGGCAGAAGCTACTGCTCCCGTTGCTCGGAATCGGGCCGGACTCGATTTTACCAAGCTTATATGTTATCAAAGCAAAACGTGGGAACTTCTCTTGGATTGCGGCCGTAGTTAAGGAGCGTGAGAAGGCCCAAAAGCTTTTGAAGTCGTGGGCGAAGCAGAAAAGTGTAAAGTTCCATATTGAAAGATTGTTTAATCTGGAATTTCCCCTCGTGATTATAGAGACCGATTTCGGAAAGAAATTTGAATTTGCCCAGGTTATTCGACCCGAAAAGAAGCTTCGCGCGACACAAGCAGGAGATTCGTTGATCGTATATTGGGTCGAACAGGAGTTCGCGTTTAAAAAGGGCGAGGATCAGATGGGAATGCTCAATCACGATCATTTGACCAAGAAATATTTCCGCGAGGAGATTGAGCGGTACATTTTTTAATGGTCCGCCAACTCACGCGGCTTGAAGGGAGAAGTGGGCGCCTAATCTACGCCCTCCTCCAAAAGTAGCTTTTCAATATCGCATAAATTGTAGTAGGTCGAACCGCCATCTAGCGAAATTATATTTCCGTCGGATTCTTCCTCAGATTCATATTCAGAGAGCGCACACCACCAGCTTACAGGATCTTGTTCTTTCATCAGGCTAACGGTATCGAAGGTCATCCATCCGACTTTAGTTTCCTCGGGATAGCAGTGGCGAACAGATTCCTCGAAAGCTTCTTCAAGGTTAGCCGTTTCGACTTCATCCTTTAGAATTTGGCGAATTACCCAGTCGGTTCCGTATTCGCAGCCCACGCCAGGTAGTAAGCGCATCAAATCATCGGAGCCGCATGAGTTGCATCGGCCGGCTGGAGCTTCCTTATAGCAGCCGTAGCAAAACGGGCTTGAACGCTTAAATGCTAGGTTCGTAAGTTTGGTTTGAATTTCAGAATCCATATCGTCTCCTTTTAGGGTTGCTGGATTCCCTCTCTTGAGGGCTCCTTCGCCCAAACGCAGGAGCCCCGAGAGAGAATCAGTGCAGAGAGGGAGAGACCGCGGCCCGACCGCGAATGCGGCAGTCCGAATGCCAGGAGCGAAGCGCATGGCGTGAGACTGCGAAGGGACGATAAAAGGTCTTCGACCGAACGCACGTCACGAAAACTTAAAAGGAAAAGATTGTAGAATGGAAAAGTGGAACTTAGGCTTTGAGTCATCCCAGTTTAGCGGTCGCATGAGTGCTAAGAAAATTAGGATCGTTAAATAATTTCGCGTATCCGCTTTAATGCATTCGCCTGGATTCGCCAATTCCGCTCCAATGTCTCAAGAGAGAGATTTGGATACTTGGCTTTAAGAGCTGGGCCAAGATCAATCATTTGTTTTAGCTTGGCTAAATTACTTCGATAGTTGCGCATTACAGCTCGAATGAAATCATCACGGTCGACATCTTCAACAGCACAAATGCAAACCGTCTCTATTTTTGCCGCTTGGACAATTAGAAAATTCGTATCGAATGCCGCTAGGTTGCCTCCCAAATCTTCTGCTTCATTACTAGAAGCAAAAGATCTTCCCAACATAGAACCTAAGAGCGCGCTTCCACCAACCAATACGGCAGTACCACCCACTACTCCAGCGCCCCCAACCGCAAGAGCACCTCCGCCGAGAAGTGCTAGCCCTGCGGAAGTTGCCGCCGCTCCTGACAGCCCAAGGAGTGTTGATCCGATCAGCCCGCCAATCCACGGTGCTGCAACTCCACCCGTCACCCCAACCACAACCGCTGATCCGGCAATTATGGTTAGATTCCTCGCAATTGATTTCCAGTCAGTACCGGTGATCTCCTTCACGGCGATCGCATACGTGTTCCTGACAGTTTCACATTGCGCGCGATCAAGCTTTGCCAAGATGATAAAAGCGTCCAACCGCGCGTTCCATGCTTTTCGAGATTCATTTGTGAAAGCTTCCTTCTTAGGAACACCGCTGCCTCTTTCAGATACAGGAAAATAGGGAACGAACGAATGCGCCTCCAATAAGAATAGAACAATTGTGCGCACTGGAAATGCGTGCATCTCCGTGATGACTTCGCCTTCGCTTTTGGTTAGCTCTTGAAGCTTTAAAGCTTCGCATACTGACCGCTCCCATTCAGCGAGCCACTTCTCTTTTAGTTCGCTAATTTGACCAGCATCCCCCTTTGCCTTGGCTGTGGGGGTATTCGCTATGTCGTTAATTATGAGCAACTTCTGTAAGCAAAGTAGGCTGATATACTGTTCGGGCGTAAGCTCTAGGTACTTGTTTAGAATAGCTTTTTCTACATCCATACTGATAATGATAACCTTAATACGGAACTTGTACTGATTTCCGTACAAGTTTATTGCAATGCGTTAACAGATGAGGTACATTGGTCAAATAAAGGAGACTCTCTATGTATAAATCCCCGCTGGGTGCTTTGAATGAAGGAATTGAATCAGCTCACAAGGCTTATAAAGCAATCGCTTGCGACATTCTTGGTGTTGATTCAGAGGAGCTAGACCGCATCGTAAGTGCTAGTCTCCAGACGATATCCTTAACCACCACAATTGGTTGGCAGATAGGAAGCCTGATTGGCGGCCCGGAAGGTGCCCTAATCGGTGCTGGTATCGGCGCGGCCATCGGAATCGTTATTGTGGTGGGTGCCATTACCTATCTCGTTTACTTTCGCAGAAACGATGACGGCAGTCTGATGGCGGTTCCCCAGGTTGCATAACTCTCACTGATTATTGAACGGTGTTGAATAGAATCTAAAATTCCGTTTATTGGAGGATTTCATGAACTCAAAAGATTCACTTACGGGACCCGTCAGAATTGCACTTTCTCTGTTAGTCGCTGGTGCAGGTGGACGTCTCGGAAAGATTATTTGTGGGCAAGGATGTTCGGGATTGGCTGGAGAATTAGCTGGCATGATCGGTGGCGCAATCGTGGGGTGGCGGATGGGCAAGAATGCCAATTCAAATGAAGAACCGTCTACCTGAGTGAAGCACCCAAGTTACTTTGATCGTCGCTTGGAGAAGGCTCAAACGAATCCATTTGAGTTGAATTTATTAATCAAATCGGTAGGCGTAAAAGGCCGAGGGACGTAAGCAGTAGAAGGTTTTATCCAGTAATAGGTGCGCGTGATCATCTCTCCATCCTCGTTAATAGATCCAGTATCCTCCTCCGCACAGAGCCACTCTTCGTCGTGAAGAGAAAATCGCCACATGACAATTACGCCCAACATAATGTTATGGGTCTTCGGGTGGCATTTTGCCGCGACCGAGACAGCTGCATGGATTTCATTCGCCTCAACCGGATACTTAGACCGATAGCCCAATAGAATCGCAGTTGTTGCGTACCGCAGATCAGATTTTTTACTAACCGGAATCTCATCGATGAAATCGTCAATATATTCGCAAAATTTGTGGAACGATATTTTCGCGATTCGCGCTACAGCCAGCTTGAAATACTTGCTCTTTTCTAAATCCCCAGGCTGAATCCAACGCTTTCGATAAATATGATAGAGGGACATGTTATTCGCCTTCCAATGCGCCAATGCGGCGACGGCGCGGTGAGGCCTTAGGGGCGTTACGTTCGCCGTCTGGCTCAACAAATTGTCGCACCTCTTCTTCCCCTATCTTCATCCAGCTCTGCTGGGCGCCCTCTTCTATCAGGTGATGCGCAAGTTCGAGCATTGGCCCGGCACGGCCCGCCCTCTCCTCCAAAATAACCCGAATCGCAGCCCGATTGAACGGATGAAGTGAGTCAAATGCGGTCCCCTTTCGACGAAACTTACCCAGATAAGATTCGAACAATTTCTCGGCGTCCTCGACGTTCTTTATGGCCCTAAGAACAACAGTAATTCGCTCGCTCTGTTTCATTAGATGGTCGATTTTAGGCAGTCGCGCTAAGGACCAGTACTCCTCGATCGCTCTAGCCGCCGCCGGATGCATGGTGAGAACGAAGCTGGTCATGTCGCCAAAGGGCTGCGTTTCAATCGCGATGTCGCGAAAGCGCTCAACTTCAAGAGCGCGCCTTTTCTTTGGGGTATCCGCGCTGGCAAAATCCTCGACTTGATCGATGAAGAGTAACGCGCGCTTGACTCCGGCAGCACGTGCGATCACCAAAACGCTGCTGAGTAGATTAAATCCGTCTTTCGCTTTGGATTCACGAAGATGACCAGTCAGCCCACGCCAGTTTCCAGTTGCAAAATGGTCCAGTAAAATTCGATCTGGTGAACCCAGAGTTTTGCCGGCCAAACTGAGACTTGTATCTTTGACCCGGTCCTTGATTACACCAGCTACTGCGGCACCCATGTCGTCTTCATCATCAGCGGGGAGTTCATCACCCGATTGGTCAAGGAAACGCTCACGCACTAGCATTAATGGGGATACTCCGGATTTTGCATCGGGCTGTGCTAGGTAGCGAACTTGCTCCAGGCAAACAGCGGCCAAAGTTGTTACGTCATTTGTATTAAATGTTCCCATGGCCGCGATTACAGGAGTGGCCTTAGCCTCTTTCTCGTCGAACTCGTTCGCTAACAGCGTGGACAAACCAAGATCGCCATTGAGGATGCGCGCGAGATAGCGCAACAATGATGTTTTACCATAGCCGCGAGCTTCATCACCATCTCCCAAAGACCAAAGGAATTGAAACTTACTTCCAGAGTCGATCGGACCCACCACGAATTTAGAAATCGCATCGCTATAGCCGTCCGGACCAACCTCCGAGTTATAAAGGGAGCCATTCTCACGCTCGTCGCTGCTTCCCCACTGTATAATCGCCGTTGCAGGAAATGCATTTTGTTCCAATCCGTAATTGGTCCGAATAAAAGTTATTGACCGCGCCACTTTTAGTTCCTTTCCATTAATTTTCTGTTCAAGAGAGTCATCAAATAAAATGCTCGACCTTTGATCGCGAAGGGTTGTTCCGACGGAGGGACTTCGTTGGAGCTACCTCGATCAAGATTGATTGCATACTCGGCGTGGACTAAGCTCCCGTCGTGCATCTTGCGGAGAGTTGAGTCAAAATCCCGACTGTGAATTCCCAGTCTGTGACATACCTTGGCACGTAGGACATGGATCAGCACAAATCCACCTTTGCGATCCGACGACGAGAGAAATTCTTCAACTAATAAGTCACAAATCTCCTCCTCCGGTCGCATAAGTCGATTGAACCAGACTTTGCCCTCCAGAGCCTGAGCAGCTGGCGATTGGTTATTCACAAATTGAGGAATCTCGACCGTAGAGGTCTTCCAAACCGTCCAACCTCGCCGCCCAGGGACCGTGTGTGTATTCGAAAGGGCCCCGAGATCTGACAACAATGCAACTGCCGACCGAAACGTCACGCAATCGAACTTCAGATTCCGCTCGGTCAGAATCGCACGTATGCTTACATCGTTAAATGTTTTCACGATTTTTTTATTAACTACGTTGGGTTTTTCGTCCCAATCGATCTTCTTCCAAGCCGCATTAAGGTAGGGTCGCAAATTGGACTCAATTCGGTCAGCCGACAATTCTTCCCCGGTGGCTTTCTGAACTTCGTCCGTGAGCCACGAACTGACTTTTCCTAAAGGTTCAGGCAGGCCACCACGCCAGGCGCCTAGCTCTCCCGGCACATCGGCGCGCTGAATCCGCGGGAAGTAGAGCTCACCACTCGACAGTACGGACACAAGTGATCGAAAATGCGGGTGGGCCAAAAGCATTGCCTGCGCAAATCGGTCCCGGAATTCCCAAACGTCGGAGGCCAACTTTAAAAATTTGACTCCCTCAGGCGTGAGTTCGAATTTCCTATTCCTATGAGCTTCGAGATGCTTTTTTAAAGTAGGCAGCGGTGCCTTATTAATTAACCCGAGTTTCATTGATTCGCGAAGAGCGTCACGAGTATTTGTCATCAATGAATCAATTTTCTCCGCTTTCTTCCGGCCCTGAGACTCGGGTTGGCTTGCAATGAGTTCTTTTCGTATTTCATCGAAACTTAGACCATCTTCAACAGCCCCCAAAGTGTCGAACAGATATTCGATCCGATTGAGTTTAGGTATAGTGTCGGTGCTCATTTCCTTAATCACGATCTTCCCCAAAAAAGGCTTCAGCAAACGCTACGCCAATCTTTGATTGTCGCTTGATCGCTGCTTCCTCAAATAAATTATAGAGACTTCGAAGACAAAACCCGGGACGCCCCTTTTCTAGATCAAAAATATAATCGAGCGTTTGTTCATTAAAAGGATGAAGGGAGTCCCTAGCTCCACCAATTCGAGCGCTGTTTAGGTAGAGCTTGACCATATCCGAAAAGCGCGGTCGCTTCATCGCCCCCAGAACGACGACCTGGCTACGGTCGCCCGCCTCCCGTATCGGACCAAGATCGCCCTCTGGCCAATATTCGTGGGCTGATTGTGCCGCTCTCGGATGCATCGTCAAAACAAAGGTAAGGCGATCACGCAAAAGTTTTTCACTTGCGCAAAGAGTGGCCAAACGGGGAAGGTCTCTTCTGAGCTTATATCGAGGCGTATATGAGTTTGCAAAATCCTCCAACTGATCGACGAGAGCAATTAACCGGTCCACGCCGAGTTGCAGAAGAAACGCGACACAAGTTCGAAGCAACCTCGGACCCCATCGAACAGTATGCCAGCTTGAAAATCGCTCCCGGTCGTTCACAAACTCGGCCCACTCGGTTTCGGGACGATAGCATAGGAAATCTAGCAATTCTTCCGACCATGGCTCGCCATTCTTGTAGAGCAACTTTGCTGAAGAGGAATAAAGCTCAGACGCCAAAACGCCATCTTCAAGCTTGGACTTCCGGCGTTCAGCCAATAAGCTCCCGTGGTCACAAACTAAACCTCGCACAAGATCGAAAAGAAAATTGCTAAGCGATAACCCTTCGGCCGAATTGAAAGCCGCGTACGCTGCAACCATGATCTCAGTTTGTGAACTGCGCCCCGCAAGCTTGCTCGCCCGTTTGCCAAGATCGGTGTTCACCAGATTAGTAAACCAAAGCAGGTGCTCCGTCTTTCCGTACCCGCGCGCCTCATCTCCCTCACCAAGCGACCACAAAAAACAGACATTAGGCGGCGTACCCCGGGAACCCAAAAAAGCTCGCGCCATAGTGTTGCCTATCCCCGGATGCAAGTTCTCATAGAAAGGCCTCGCCTTCCCTCCCGCTGATGCTATCGCGTGGTGCGGAAATGGGTTTTCCGAGAACCCCCAAAGTGTTTCAAAAATTTTTTTCGTTCGACTCATATCGAGCTCATTCCCATTCCCATTCCCTTACGAGGCCTTTGCCTCCCACATTCATCCAACAACCTCCCAATAGACCAATCAAACTGATTGCTCGCGTTTTGTTGAAAACGAAGCAGCCCTTCTAAGCGCCACCGTGTCCGCTCGCGACCTATAGGTAACAAGATCCCATCGTCGCCTCTGGGATTCCTCTGATTAAAAGGAAGACTTGCCCATCGTAGATCGCGCTCAATACACGCGGTACCCTCAAAGAGATGAGTAAGCTTTGAAACTTCGAAATTGAGAACTGGGAGAGGAATTCGGGAGGGCTCGATTAGCGTGATACTCCAGCGGATGCAAGCTGCACGTAATTGGTCGCTGGCTTCAGATGCAACAACCAGCACCGGGAAGTGATCCTTAATTGCCTCTGGCAAAGTATAGGCACCTCTTCCCATGTGAAGGTCCAATGCTCGTCCCCAGAATTCCGTCAAAATTGCTCGAGTTATACCGCCCGCCAGGTCTTTGCATTCAACGTGCAAAAATTGGGGACCATCATATACAAACAGATCCGTCTCCGGTTTAAGACCGCTAAAATACACGCCCTGAAAAGGTGCATGATGCACTCTCCGCTCTACGGGGAGCCATCCAGCGTGGGCTATTTTCTCTAAATCGACCTCGAGCAACGGTCCCGGCCTCGCTCCGCGATCTCTGCCTTTGTCCTTAAGGAGCATTTGGACATTCAATAAATATGTGGCCAGTGCCGGGCGCATTAGTCGATCTACTCCGCTTTGGTTTAATAGGCCGTCAGATGAAACGACGATCAATGCCCGGCATATTAGCATCCATATGGGTTAGGTCCACAGATTAGTTAGGCTCCCTTACTTGCAAAAACCATATACAATGGGCTCCCTTACTTATGATTCAGAAAATGATGAGCCTTTTAGTCGGAATCTCGGGCGGGGGCGGGGCGGGGCTGCCAAGCCTTCACCCATTTATCCGGCATAGCTTACAGTCACCCATGTATAGAAACGCGATCTGTGGCTCTAGGAAGAAAATCCCGATCAGACGCCTGTTAGAGATAGAAAGTGCCAATGGCACTTTTCTAAATTCGACCCCTAGTCTCTCAAATTCTGGGCGTTCTTCCGCAAACCGCACTCCTCACGGTAACGAAAAAAGCTTCTTCGACTCCGCTGGGTAAGAGTATGGAATCTCAAATATTGATGTTCAATAGAAAGACCTGTCACCGCCAACTCGCGAACAATCTTCAAGGGATGAAGTTGATTTTCAGCTAGCGTTAATAAAAATAGCCTTTCCCAATGCTTTTCATTGGTCTTGAGGAGAGACGCACCAATGAAAAGAGTTCTGAAGTTTAGGCTTTCCTCAATGAGCTTATCAGCATTGTTCTTTAAAAACGTATAAACAGCTTTTTCAGATGGAGACTTCACAGCGAGTTCTAACATTTGCAATCGTTCCTCACGATCCAAGTGAATCTTGAACGTGAGGCAGCGATTTCTAAAGGCGATTCCATCTTCGCCTTCAACTGGTGACCGATTAGAAATAATAATTAAACGCCCCTGAAAGTCGAATTCATTGGCAGCCGCCTTACCAGTAGTTGATCCCCACCTTAAGATTCTCCGGCCTTGCCCCCTGCGAGATTCTGACCTGGCTGCCGAAGGATCGCCACACGGACTGAGAGCCGCCTTGAGAAGCGAAATCCCAGCTGGAGTTTCGAGAACTCCCTTGCAGTCATCTAGCAGAACTATCTTGAACCTGTTGTCATGTAGGCAGTTAAAGAAATTGAGTGGTGTCGAGTAGCTTGAAAGGGTTACGAAAGGGATTTTCTTCTCGTGCAAAATCGTCGATACCAGCGTTGTTTTTCCGATTCCGCTACTCCCTTCACAATAAAGCCCATAGCAGAAATCGGACTCAAGGAGGGATTCGATCATCATCTTGAGGGAAGTTAGGTGGTCGCTGTACAAAGTGCCCTCGTAGTTTCGCAGAACTTCAATTATTGACGGGACTGGGGAATCTGCCCCACGCCATCAGGCGTAGTAGTTTCGATGATATTTTCGAACTGCTCGAGTACTTCTGGTTGCCGTTGCTTCAAATATTTGGAAATCGATTTGTTGCCTAGGAGTTTTACTAAGTACCCTCGAGCAAGAACTAGATTAAGCATGTCCTGACCGTACGTCTGTTCGACCATCTTATATTGTCCCTGAAGATTTGCCATCTCACGCTCCATTCTCAACATTTGGTCTTGAGTGACTCCTTGTAATTTTTGAGGCTTCTTTCCGTCGACAAGTAATTCAGCTGGAGTAGCCACAAGGAGGGCTTCAGCATAGGAAACTGTCACATTGTCCGCGGATACCATAAGCTCCACACATTCGACCTGACGAGTCGGCTTCATTTTTCGGATTACGCGAGAAATGTCAGCCGAAAACTGCCTAGCCCCTTTCTCGAAGTTGATCGATTCCAGAAAGAATCTCTAACGGACGTCGCTTCACTCGAGCGATGTTCTCAGCCAAGCTCATTATAAATGCATCATCATCACTGACATCGATAACAAGCGCAGGAATTTTAGGTTCTCCAAGAGCCTTAAAGGCTTTTAGTCGTCCCTCTCCGCATACCAACAGATAGCGTTCGGTATTGTCTGATCCGTTGCGTGGCGTAACAGTGATTGGTTTTTTCAATCCTATGGCTTTAATATTGCCTACAACCTCCTCAAAAATTTTATTATTGCGCTCGCGAGGATTTAGGACGTCGATTAGCTCCACGGCAATCATCCGAATCTCACTATTCTTGCCCCCGTGATTCATGCAATTCTCCGAATACGGGCGCGTTCTGCCATGCCGTAGAGGTACTCCAAAGTATCGAAGTGATAGCTCTCGAATTCGACTGGATTATGATCAGCAAGGCTAATGCGAGATTGATCGAAGTCTATTCGAGGCAATAAATAATAGTCCAGAGCTACATCATTGGATGGCGCGAGACGTACAGCTACCGTGATGTCGGGCAGCAAACCGGTATCAAATCTCACTTTCCAGCGATTGGTGCCATTCCCAATGGAATGGCAACGCGAAAGTGCAATCGAAACCGTGAACTCTTCATTGACTGTCAAGAGGTCGGTGACCGGATCGCGTGTCACCGTTCCGCCAAGATCAACAATCTGCTGCTCTGTCTTTTTCACAATTTCTGGGTGCATTCGACGAAGAATTTTATTTATCTCGAGATATTTGTAGTCTCGTTCGGGAGTGAACCCGACCATCTGATAAGCACGAATTAGGCTCCCAAAGCGATGTGCGTATACTGAAGGAGACGGCATTCCCTCGGCCTGGTTAATGATGAGTCCAGATAACATTCCATGAGATTGGTAGAGACTTCGCAAACGTCCTATGAGCTCATCATCAGAGTACTTGCGCGTGCGCGCAAGAATCATCCCCTGGGCTTTGTAGAACAATTCCGGAGAAACAATACCTTCAAATGCTTTCTCTTTTCGAATCCACATATCGGGCAGATTCACTACACGCTTCTTCTTCAATTTAAATGAGATTCGATTGAATATATTATTGCCGATGTACTTTTCATTCGTCAGTACCTCGTGAACGGTTGCACGTGTCCAATCCCGATTGAGGTCAGTCTTAATTTTCATTTCATTCAGACGAGCTGCGATATCCGATTCAACGAGCCCCTCGTCAATGAACCAGCGGTAAATTAGCGCCACATTTTGAATTTCATCGTCTGGGCCGGGCATGAGAATTACACGGTCGGTTTGAAGACTCTTATGCTCACCCCGCGCAAGTTCGGCCTTAATCGATCCGTGTTGATCGACAAGAGTACGTCTTAGACCATAACCGGCTGGCCCTCCCTGACGAAACCCTCGCTCTATCAAGCGGCACTGGCCCGCGAAAACTTTTGTGGATAGTTCTCTGCTGTATTCCCCAGCCATGGCCCGCTTAACGCCTTTGACAATAGTTGAAACGGGCGAACCATCATTTTCAAATTGTTCAGCGCAATAGACGACCTGTATGCCCGCTCGTTTGCAGATGTATTCATAGTAGGCGCTCTCATCCGCATCCTGAAAACGCCCCCACCGACTGACGTCATAGACTAGAATGATCTGAAAATCCGCAGAGCCACTCTCTACGAGACGTATCAAATCTTGCAAACCATGGCGTCCACCAATGTTAAGGCCACTTTTTCCCGAATCGGTAAAGGTCCGAATAATCTCGATGCCACGGTGAGCGGCATATTCTCGAATCTTTGCGGCCTGATTTTCAGTCGAGTACTGCTGATGCTCCGTGGACATGCGAACATACTCCACGGCGCGAAAGTGGACTTTTTGTTCGCCGGTGTTTGATTCATCGCTTTGCATTCTTCGATCCCCATAAGTCATTCTGTGCAGTCACTCGAAATCCTGGTTGCGTACTAAATGTCACTTATACTTTCATAAGCAATTTGAATACGAAGTTCATACATTGAGCTACGCGCGCGAACCCGAGAGAAATTCAGACGGACCCTATCACTTGGAAGAGCATGTGCGCCATTATGTCCTCTCTTTGCAATCATCCTCGAGATCGGCCTGCGATATGTCGGGGCCTGAAATGACTCGAATTTCCACTGTCCAGAGACCCATCTTTGCAATCCCGTTTGCAAGAGGCACTAGATGGTAAGTCCCTGAGAGCACATGAAATTTCGGAGAAGACGCGTCCATCTTTACAACTGAAGCTTTTTTGCGCCTGTCATTGCGCTCACGTTGCATTTTCTTGTTACGCTCACGGTACTCTGCATGCGATTGGCGGTACTCGGTCCAATAGCTTGGATTGCGCCTACTCCATTCCTTTTGAGCTCGCGACTGATTTTCTTTATAATCAGGATCAGTTTTTCTCTTCTGATGTTGCCATCGTTTTCGCCGCTCTCTTTGACAGGCAATCGCAGAACAATAAAGTTGTCGACCCTGTGGACGTTTCGAAATCTCTTTACCGCAAGCTGTGCAAAATATTATGTCCATGAGCCGATCCTCAAGCCAATAGCAGGCTCGTTGGAAATCGGAAGATCGGAAGCATTTGGCCAGGACAAGGAAAGGGCAAATGAATAGATGCGCCTTTTAACAGACGCTTGCACGACGGCATGCCTAGCATAATTATTCTCAACGCATCCAAGTCATCCCTGCCTTTGGAGCACCTTCCTAAAGAATACCTGCCTGCTAGGCATCATGCAAGACCCATAAATTCTTAAAGTCTTCTCATGGACGCTGAAGACTTTAATAAAAAACGATTTTTGAGTGATTTAGGTAAACGTATAGCAAAAGTGCGGAAGTCGAAGGGCTATTCGCAGGATCGAGTTTGCCTTGAGGCAGGTCTTTCTCGAGGCGCACTCAGCAAAATAGAAAGCGGCCGCGTGGAGCCAAAAATTTCCACATTGGCTGTGATCGCAATTACCATTGAGGTTCCTCTCGCGAAACTCACAGGCATTGATATCTGATTTGGGTCCGAAACTGCGAGAATCAGGATACAAGGGCGGCGCACTGGTTGTGCATTGAAGGCGTCATCTCTTAGGCACTTTTTTTAACAGATCCATGACTGAAATTTGCTCATTTCTCATTTCCGAAAGAGCCGCAGCTAAATCCTCGAGAACGAGTAGAGTGGGATTGGCACCCTTCTTTTTATAGTAGTAGAGCTGCGTATACGTGACGCCCATCTTGGATGCCAGTTCAACGATAGAGAGCTTTCCCAACAATTCCTTGAACCGCAATTTTGTTTTTGGGACCCGTTCCGGCTTTTTCCGGCCTGAGGTCTGTTTCTTTTTGTTCATTCGACTTGCTTACCAGCGTACTCTATATAAGATAAAACATATAGTATTTATCTTATATGATAAATACTATAGTAGCCGTCGAGGAGCTTCATGCAAGAACATCATTCGCGAGCGGCGCTTTACATTAGGTATGCGAGCAAAGAGGATCGACAGCGACAATTGCTGGACCTCGAACGGCGGGCGCTAGAAGCCGGATACAAAGAGTTCGAGATTTTTGAAGATCGGTCGAGTGATGACTCGCGCCCTGCGCAGAACGATCTGCTAAACCCATTTCGCAATGGCAAATTCACCGCCTTGGTTGTTTGGAAAATTGATCGACTTGACCTGCACGCGCGTTCGACCGAAGCCTTCCTGGAGCTTGTGGCCAAACTGGCCGAAGCGGGCGTGAGACTTATTTCCGTCGGCGACTCCATCGACTCACATGCAAACGCCGGCATGTTCGCGATTGCGGCCCTGCGAGCAGTGAATGATGCGCGAATAACGATTAAATCGGAGCGCGTGAGCCGTGCCCTAAAGCTGGCGCACGCGACTGGTTCTCCGGTTGGCCGCCCGAAAGAGTGCGATGACGAAAAGATCGCCGAGCTGAGAAACGAGGGACTATCGCTTCGTGAAATTGCCGCCAAGACAGGGCATTCCCCGTGGGCCGTTCAGCGTTCACTCCGCCGTAAGGCCAAAGGTCCAGATCTCGACCTGTAGCGAAATAACGCATTATGCAATTAGCCGCACCATAGTATCTTTTTAGGTAAATTACCGGACCAACGGATTGTGGTTCGGGCGGATATCTAGGAGGGAAACCATGAAGAATCCACAGCAACAGGCTAATATCAGCCAGACCCCGAAAAAAAACCCGGCGTTCGACCGCGCACTGCTCGACCGTGTGATGGAATTTGAACGCCCGCGCATTCAGGCTCTCTTAAAGGACGCGCAACTCCCGGCAAGCGGTTCAAAGGAAGATTTGCGCTATTTCCTGGAGCAAGCTTTGAAAACGGGCGCGGTATCAATGTCGACCGTTGAGCGCCAGGTCCTTGAATGGGAACCCTGGACACACCGCCACTACTATTTTATCAAAATCCCCAAGGACGTGATGACTCAACTCTCCGAGCGGGACACCTTGCTCTCGACGCTTGCGGAGGCCGACCTGAAGGGGCGCTTAGAGGCTACCGCGAAGTTCTATATTCCGGGTGCGCTCAAGATCGATTGCGTCTCCCTTGAGCAAGGCAAGCTGACGGTAACGATGATCGCACCCCTGTTCACCTATGAGCGGCGTCCGGCCGAGGATAAATTTCCCGAAAATAGCGACATGATCTTCGAAGCCAAGCGTCGCAAGCGCTCGCGGAAAGTCTACGTGCTTGAACTTAACGTGCGCACCGGTCGCGGGTTCTTGTCGATCCCGTCCGTTCAGCGTGGCAGAACTTACGGCGCTGAGTTTGCGACGGTGGAGAAGCTCATCAAGAACACGCTGAAGATCCCGAGCCTTGTGATCATTCCCATCGACGCCGCCGTCGAAAACCTGATGAATGATGATCAAGCAATCAGCAACTCGCTCCAGGTTAAATTTTCGTCCGGCCACAAGGTGTCGATCAAGAGCCCGAAGAAAGCTTCAGCCTTGTTTGACGATCAAAAAATGAAAAAGATCGAAAAGATTTCGCGCGACGGCCACTATGCCGAAGGCGCATTTTACTACGTGGACGAGCCTGCCAAACCCGAGTTCCGCTTCAAAATCCACGACGATCAGCGCCTGGGCATTTTCACCGATCTCAACGAACCGGAGACCCGCGATGTCCTGGAACTCGTGCTCGGAAACCTGTAGCGGCGATCCCGGCCTCCAGAGCGTGCTCTATAAGGTCCAAGACTATTTGAGTACGCGGGCGCCGGGTGACCGATTTGCAGAATCAGACTTTCGGGGCATCCGCGCCCCGCACGAATCCGTCCGCGACGTACTTCAGGTTTTGGTTGAACATGGCGTGCTTGGCCTCGTCGAATCGTCCCTGTGCCCCAACAGTAGCTGTGGTGGCGAACTCGAGGACAGAGCCGGAACATTTGTGTGTCAGGACTGTAACGAGGACGTCGGCGCCGATGAAGGAACCATCGTTTCGCTCTACGTGCTGACGCTGAAACCCGAGCGTTGCGGCGGCAACGGCGCAGCCCCCGGCGTGTTCAAGCGGCCTTTCGTATTTGTCGATTCAAACGCGGTCGCCTACGGCGAGCGCGATGAAGACCACATCTATTTGTCGCAGGAGTATCCCGGTTTGATGCCGAACTTGCTGGTAAGAGACGGCGCAAGCGTATTCAGACTAGTCAGTTACACGTTCGAACCTGAGTACGGGAACCAGCCCCGCCGGTTCGCGTACAAATACATTATTCATTCCCAAGGAGATTTTATGCAGCAAAACGTAATGATCACCGGCGACGGCAACACGGTCGGCGATGTGATCCAACAAAAGAGTGAATGGAATTATACGCCGGAGCGCATGGAGCAGGTCGGTGCCCTACTGATGGCGATGAAATCCGTTGCCGATGCCAACGGCGCAGATCAGCGGCTGGTTGGTTTTCTTGAAAAAGCAATCGCGCAAAAGCAGGACAAGAAGACGGTTCTTTCCACGTTGAACCAGCTGGTGTCGTGGGCCGCGGATTACGGGGCCGTGATCAGTCCGTTCATACCGGCGATCACCGCTTTACTTACCGGCACGCCCGCATCCTAAGGACTCGGGACAGGACACCCTGAGCCTCAGGACAACTTGGCCTTTTTTGATTCCCGCTTGATGATGAATCCAACGGTCGGCTGACTCCACTGGGCTGCCTTCCGAGGCGGCATCTTAAGGCTATTTAGGTGGCGGGCGATGGCTCCGTGGCTCATGCCCTGCTTCCACCATTTGAGGATGTCCATGACAGTCGCCATTTCACGAGGATCTTCATGCAGCCGGCCGCGGACCAAACAGTACCCGTAAGGTGCATTCCTAGAGGCCGGTTTCGCGCCCTTGGATTCCTTGCCTTGGACAATTGAATGGAGCCTTAGTGCCACGCCTTGATCTAAAAGCGCCTTTCTAACCCGGTTCTTGGAGACATTTAGGCTTGCGCTGATTGCACTAAGTGAATAGCCTTCGCTGTACAAACCGGAGGCCCTCTCTGTAATTAGGGGCTTCACTGCGGAGTAATATTGAATGAAATCATGTGGTTGCGGCGGTTCGCACATTGCCAAAGAATCGCAACCAACTTTAAAGCCGGCCTCTGGTCGGCTTTTTTGCGCTCCCCATGTTTAAAGTTGCTGTTTTTTGGTCCGCCCCCGGCGGACTGTTCGCCCTGAGGCTCACCCGCTTCGCGGTGGTTCGTGGCGGTTGCCCCGCCGAACCGGATTCAATTTTGAATATACTAATAAAATCCAGCCGACAGCCATCAAGCTTTTGCCAATGTAAAAGTACGCGCTATTCATATCTGCGATTTTTGAAGAGCTAGCTTTGCTAAAATATAACTACGAAACTTTTAATCCTGCTTCGCGGGATACGATTGTTTAGTTGTTTTGCGGATGAAGCCTAATCAACGTTTTCTTTGAATCGGCTTTTCAATGGGTTAGGCTTTTTGCATGGGGTTTGTTTTTCGGGCCATGCTGGTTTTGAACTTGGTTTATTGCTTGGTTGGTTTTTTGACCAATACTCTGCCCGTGTGGCGGATGTTTGAGTCTTTGACTCCGATGAACGTGAGTCTTCTTGATAAGGACGGAGCTTCCATAGATATCCGTGCCTATTTGCCTAGTGACGCTTACATTCTTAATTCACGGCAGGTTTCCGAGGTGGTCACGTTTATTTGTGAGAATCATCGGGATCGCGGCCCGTTTGTCTTAACGGAAAAAATAAGTAAAAAAACTGTTGAGGTCGATCCGAGTGATTGCCAAACCAAATTATAGCGCGGCCTCGGTAGAGCGCTTTTTTTACTTTCTCGTTTCGCTCGCGCTGCTTTGTTTTGTGTTGAGCCAAATGATCAACGGTACTTGGCAAATCCATACCGGCGAACTATTTCCCTGGCGGCACTTCCGCCGACTTCCGCTGCTTCCGGCCTATACCGTAGCCGTTAGATGGGCGCTCTTAGTGTTCAGTACGTTTCTGATCTTGATTCCGTCCTCGCGTCGACTGGGGCTGTGGTTGGCGTCCGCTTGCATGTTATTGGGTCTAACTCAGCAATTCTCCAACCACGCTTCATTGATTTTTTTGGTGCTGTTTTATCTCTCGATCACGTCTGCGAAACAAAAGCATTATTCTTACCAAATGATTCGCTACCAACTGATGATCGTTTACTTTTTTAGTGCTCTCAATAAATTCGACCATGGGTTTTATCGCGGCGAAACCCTGGCCTCCTTAGGAAAGAGTATGCCGTCGAGCCTGCTTCCTTTAGCGTGGCAGCAGTTTTTTTTGAGTGAACCATTAGTCGTTCCGATTTCCTGGCTGGTCATCGCGTTAGAACTCGCACTACCCGTTTTACTTTTAAAATACCCAAAGCCCGCGGTCGTGATGGTGCTGTTTTTTCACGTGGGTATGAGTTTGGTCATGCCGGGAATCTGGTCTTTCACCCTCATCATGTTTGCCATGTCCGTCCTTTTTTTACTTCCGGACTCAGGACTGAAGAGCTTTTTCAGGCTAGAACAGCCCGCTCGCTCGCCGGGCGCGTAGTCCGAAGGTGGTCCGGGGTGTCTAGGGTTATGACGGGTGGTGACCGAAAAATGTCATTGGGGCTCGTCTGCGGCAATGGCGGGGGTTTGCGCAAGGTGCTCGGCTTGCAGATAGAATGTTATGGTTTTCTCTGCGCGCGATCGGCTTCCGGCTGCTGTATTAATGGTTCGGTCCATGACCGCTCTCGCACTTTGCGTTCTGGCGACGATTCCTGCACTTGCCGCCGCTTCGAGCTGTTTGCAGGACTTGGAACTGGCTCCGTTACCCGTCTAAACCCGCAAGCGGTCCGTCTACAACAACCTGTAATGAAAAGTCCGATCCAGCGTGCGGTCCGGAAGATCTTCGCGAATGACGAGTCGTCGATCGGGCTTCTTGATCGTTTAGACGAAGTTTCTAATAACGAAGCGAGCGTGATCATTTTCTTCGTTATGGACGAACTTCGAATTGATCACAAGCTTGTTCAGGCCATGATCACTGATTCGGTTCGTGATGGACTTTCAGATACTCAGGCTTTTCAGAAGCTACTTTCGTTCCGGCTAGAAGCTCAGGCTATTTACATTGCGGCCCTACCCGATCCGCTTTCCGTTAAAGATACATTGCAGGCAACGAAAAATATAAGTCCCGGTAGCTTAGAAAGCATGAAGCAGCTACTGCGCGTAGGTGGCTCAATATTAAGCCGTGATGTCGGTCTAATGATAAAACATGGTCGTTTTGAAGAGGCCATGGCTTTGGCAATGCAATTTGCCGTTGAAGGTCGCGATGGCTTAACCGCAATTAGAGGCAAAGCAGAAAAATTCACCTCTATTATTTCGGCAGAAATATTAAGGGCCGCAAATCCTTCGACCGTGGTAGATGCGCAGTCCATCACCGCTGTTCGATTGAGCGAAGCGGCGCAACTCCAAAATCTAATTACGTTTCGCCGTCCCGTAGCCGATGTTTTGGCCGTGCGCCGAAACTATCCGCTATTAAACCAAAAACTTAACGAAGCGTTCCTGCACCTCAGCGGAACTAAACTTCTAGATCCGGTCAACGGTGCGGAACGAATTCCCCTTGTCGATTCAAAGCTTAAAGAGCGCTTGAACGGATTAGATCCGATTCTAAAAACTACGATGGTGAACGTTTGGAATCGGATGAACGATCCCGAAATCTTCGCAAAATATTGTTTAATTCTCGCGGAAGACGCCGCCGTTGAAATGATGAGCGGTGGTTCAAAGAGTGAAATCAACTCCCTCACCCGGGGTGAACTCACGCGGAACGCGGTTTTGAAAGTCTTGGTCAACCGGCACCGGGCGCAAGGTAATGATCGTTTTTCTATCATCACCGGAATCTCTAAACACCAACCAAAACCTTCCTCAGCGACGCGCAAATTGGATACGTACCAAGACTTTCGTGATGCGATCAAACAAGGTCCATTCTTCGATAAACCATTCGGGGCCGCTCGCCACGGAATCGATACGCACTTTCTACAGATAGATTATGTGGCGGATGTCATTTGGCAATCGACGAATGGAAATCCGCGCGTGCTGTGGGATTTCCTCGGCTCTAAAAAAGGAGTTCACGCGTGGGTCGCACTCTTCGACACCTCGGGCAGTACATTAGGGTCACCGGAATATCTTGTGCATCTCGTAACACACCTTCTTAAGATCGTAGACGGCGGAGTTTAAGCCTTGTTCAGCCGGTATACGGTCGGGAACGGTTTACCCAGCGTGGCTAGCCCTCTTAACGAATACGCTTACTGGCGCGGCATCAGACTTGCTAAAAGGCATGGCCAAAAAAACTATTTCTAAGAGCACTGCCGCTACTAAACGAAAAAAAGCGCGCGAGGACGTCACCCTCTCCCGTCGGGGCATCTGGAAGGGTTCAATTTCATTCGGTCTAGTCAACGTACCGGTCCAGCTGTTCTCGGCAAAAGACGGCGAACAACTGAGCTTTAATATGCTCGATAAACGAGACAATGCCCGTATCGGGTACAAGCAGATCAACAAGTCGACCGGTAGAGAAATTGAACGAAGCCATATCGTGAAGGGCTACGAGTTTCAAAAAGGCGAGTACGTCGTCATCACCGAAAATGATTTCGAACGCGCAAACGTCAAAGCTACCCAGATGATTGAAATTGAAGACTTCGTACTGATTGAAGAAGTAGACGTCATCTACTTTGAAAAACCCTATTACATCGTTCCCCAAAAAGGTGGCGAGAAAGGGTACGCTCTTCTTCGCGAGGTCCTCGAACGTACGGGTAAAGCCGGTATCGGAAAAGTCGTCCTCCACCGAAAACAGCATCTCGCTGCCCTTCTCGTCCGAGGTAAATACATCGTTTTGGAAATCTTAAGATTCGCGGAGGATGTACTCGCGCTTGAGGAGGGTGAATCCCTTGGTCCGGATCTACAAGATGCCGTCGTCACACCTAAGGAACTCCAGATCGCCGAGCAGTTGGTGGCAAGCCTCACGACTAAGTGGGAACCGGAGAAGTACAAAGATACTTACCGCGAAGATCTTATGGCGATGATTCAAGCCAAAATTAAATCCGGCCATACGGAGGTAGGCGCTGAATTTAATGAGAGCGAAGTTCGGTCCAGTCGCTCATCGGGAGACCTTTTAGATCTCACGGCCCTATTGCGAAAAAGTTTGGAGGCCAGTTCGAAAAAGAAAGGCACTCCAAAAAAGAGGAATGCCTAAATACGGTAGCGCCTCAAAAACCTCTAATTCGCTTACCGCTCCGGTTGGGGTGGTAGGCCCGAGCTGCCGTTCGGGTAGACGCCGGTATCGAAGTGGCGGTAGTAGCGTTTGCCGTTGGGGTACTTGATCTCTTTGCCTAGCAAGCGCTTGCCGGTCTCACCGTCAAAACGTGCGCTGACTTTGCGTAACGTAAACCAGGTTGATGTGCCGTCGGCCACGCTGTAGTCCGCGTCGCCGTGAATTGAAAATTCGAGTTCAACGTACTGTCCCGATATGGATTTGAGTTCGATGCTCGTGATCTGCTCACCTCTTTCGAGCGTGAACGGGTACGGAAGCAGCGATGTTTCCTGATTGGCTAACGAATAGAATTGAACGCCCTCATTGCCGAAGACCGAGATGACGGTCTTTTCGTCTTCGGACAAAAAACGGCGGATCACGTGATTGCCACCCTGACGACCGTAATAAGACTTGTAGCCTTTGAGGCCGACCATGCGCGGAATAAATTTGTCTAAGACAATCTTGCGAACGGTCGAGGACAAGACCTGACCTTCTTTATCGACGATCTCAAAACCTTGCTCGCTTATGGCTGAACCGTAATCGCCGGGATGATATTTGCGGGAATACCCGATTAGCGATTGGCCGTTGCTAAATTCTAAGCGTTGAACCGGATCGTATTTGCCCACCGAAGGTACGTTAACCAGGTCGTCAATGCATTTGGCTTGCGCGTTGGCTCGAACGTTGGCTTGCGCGTTGGCTTGCACGAAAATCGCTACGATAAGCATCAGCAGTCGCATATTTAACTCCACGGGGAAGGGATGAGCTAATCCCTGCAAGCCGGTCGCCTAGGTAGGACGCACGATATCGCGTTTCACGGCGCAATAATAAGCGTCCTGGGCCGCTCTACGGCATCGGGCTGGGAAACCTCAGAAGTACCAGTAGATGACGGCCAGGTGATCGGTGATCGAATGGCGCGTGCGTGGGGCGTGTTGGTTGAGGTAGCCGACTTCGACTCGGGCGGAGACCGGCAGCTCGACGCCGGCGAAGAACCGGTTGCGTTCGATAAAATTCTGACCAACGGAAGATTCGTTCGATAAATTCATGAACAGTTCATTCCACACCAGCGCTTTTACGGAACCGAGCACGCGACTGGCTCGCAGCATGTACCGGAAACGAACGGCGTCGTTGTCGTTCTTCGCGAAGTCACGCCACTCCACCCGCATACGATGTAAGATATCCCACTCCGGTGTTTTGAAATACGGCATCACGTGCTGAACGGCGTAGCGGCGCTCTAATTTACCTGGGTTTTGTATTACGCCCAACAACACCGCAAGCTCGTGCCGGCCGACGGTGTGATGCAGCCCGGTCCGGAAGAGCATTTGATCAACCGTTCCGTTATCCAAACGGTTGCGCACCTGTATCTCGGTCGAACCGATGAGTTGCGAACTGACCTTCGTCCTCGCGAACGTTCCGAACCACCAGCCCGGGCGATCTTCGTTCGCGAAAGCATTCACCGAATACAACAAGACCAAAAAAAGTATTTTCATGTGGGATCTCATACCACATAATTCGCGAAAAAAATCTGCGCTTAAAAACCGGGAGCGTAGCCCAACGAATTATTCTGCGCCAAGCCGCGGGTCTTTAAGGCGTTCAGTTCGGCCGCGTCGGTCGTGTAGACGTGGCGGCCGTTGCCGGCGTCGTACAAGTGGTAGATCTCCTTCAGCCCTGGTGCGGGCGTGCGGGAGATAAATCCTTCGGTGCGCTCCGCGACCCAACCCGCGCGGACCAAGCTGTCCTGCTCCGCTAAGTTGGTCGTGTAGTAATGGACCGAGGCGTTCGCATTGTACAATCTCAGCACGGGAACTTCGCCGGGGCTTTGGAAACGGTGGATTTGGAAACCGCCCGCGTTTTGATTTGCGTAGCCCAGATTCAGCAGCGCTTGGAATTCTTGTTCGTTCGAAGTGAGCACATCGTCGGCTTCGTTCGCCGCGCGGGCGCGGAAGATGGGAGCGTAATCTAAATTCTCGTGCAAGCCATCGATGTTCCACTGCGCCCAGCACGAAGGCTTGGCGCACTTCAAACCGTTTTCGTGGACCGAGGCGCCGAAAGCGATAAGCGAAATCGCGGGATCCAACCAGCCTTCACGGTTTCCCGCGGCGCCGATGTTGTGGATGTAGTTCATCTCGGGGCGGTTAGCGTAGAGAAGCTGCGGCGCGCTCCAGGTCACCCCGTCGGCGGATGTTCGGCGCACGATTTGTGAACCGTCGGCGTGATTGCCGTCGGTCCAGACGCCCGCGGAGTATTTACCGATCGCGTGCATCACGTAAACATTTTTTAGAGAGTCAAACTTCACGTCGGTGCTGTTGAAATAGCGTGAGTTCGTTTTTTCCGGCACCGACCAGCTTACGCCGTCGACGCTTTCCGCGTGGAAAGTGTAGCCGCCCGAAGGACCGACCTCGCCCGAATCATCGTAGTACCACATGTGCAATCGGTTATTACGAACGACGACGGAGGGTTGACCCGATCCGTAAGCGTGCGGCGAAGCGATATCGAGGCCCACGTTTTTGCGCACGATCAACGCTTTGGGCGAAGCCGCGCGAAGCGTAGAAGGAGCGTCGGTGTTCGACCCGGCGGCCCAGTCTTGCCAGACGCCGTTGCCCATAAATTTTTGGTAAGGCCCGTCGATTCTCAGACTGCGTGAAACGAAAATAACCGATTGCCCGCAGCTCTCTTTCGAAGGTGCGTTGTAGCCGACGGCTCCCGGCGTTGTACAGTACGCTTCCGGGGCATTGCCCGTGTAGTAGAGATAGTAATACGGCTGAGCGTCGCCTGGCGCTTTGTAATAGACGACGCTGGGATCACAAGCGGAGCGATCGGTCGAAGCCGTTCCGTTCGCCGCGGCCATGACGACTTTTTCGCCGGTCCAATTGCGGCCGTCGGTTGACGAGCGATAGCGGATGATGTCCCACGAGCCGTTCGGCACGCCGGTTCCGCAGAAGAACATATGAAAGCGTCCGTTATCGCGAACGATCACCGGCGCGTAGAAGAAGCCGGTCGGTAAGGCGCCGGGATTTGTTTCGGCTAGGACCGCGGGGATTTTGCCGGCGAACAACGGAGCGCCGCCGCCCGATTGGATGTTCGCACCGCTCAGGCCCCCCGATTTTTCTAGACTGTTATTGGACGTATCGAACGAACCGCAGTTTTGAAATCCCGCCAAAAGAAACGTGACTAAAAAAACGGTCGTCGCTAACCGGACGGAATTCATATTTTCTCCCAGGATACGTGCTCGTATGAATGCTTATCTAGGATAGCGCAGTCTAAGAGGACACCCCTAGCGAGAACTCAATCATGCGACTTTCGTCTCAACCTGAAACGGCGTCTACTCCCCTATGCCCAAGAAACGCGAGCAGAAATTATGAAAAGCGGACCGTGGCGGTTTCCGCCATTTCACCTCGAGCCAATTGCGGATCTGCCGCAAAAGAACTTCGCGCTCGGGACCGTAGTACGGGATGAACGGAGTCACGTTGGCCAAGGTCGTCAACGGCAGTCTCCATTTGATGAACGCCTCTAATTGCTCGAAGAATTTTTTCTTTTCGTCCGGCGGCAAGCGACCGGCGACGCTCAGAAGTAAGCCCGCAAGAGGCCCCCGGTCTTCGTTCAATAAGCCGTCGGAACGCGACTTTGTTAAAACGTCGGTAAAGATTTGAAAAAGCAGATCGCCGGGCATGACGTCGCGATCCGAACCTAATCGGTTAACGGAAACGACGAGGTCTTCCGCTAATTGCCGGTTAAAAAATGAAAGATCATCACTCCGATCGAAAACCGGGCTACGCGTCGCCACCGCGAGTTCGGGTAAATTCAATGCAGCTAGATAAGCGGCCGCGTTCGTACGCCGCTCAACAAGAACTTGGTACAAATAAAACTGCCGGTGTTCATCATCTAAAAGACGACGGTAGATATGGAGGATATCCGAATCGGAGCGATAGGCCGCTTTCGTAAAACCTTCGAAAGGTAGAATTCGGGTATTCCCTATAAACACCCAGCCCCTGATCAGCCACACTCTCTGTTTCGCGTAATCCAGAATTTTTAAAGCGAGAGGGTCATCCGCGTGCACCTGTACCAAATTTTGGTAACTTTGTTCCGCTTGCTCCTCAGGACAGTCGAAAGGAAGATTGAGGATCGCGAACACGCTGCCCGACATTTCGTAGGGTTGCGCGAAAGCCGGCGCGGAGATTAGCCAAATGAAACAGGATAGAATTCGTAAAAACATAAGCCTGACTAAAGTATCCGGACAATTCCGTCAACCGTGGCCCACGATTCTGCCGCGTAATCTGGGACAGAATCACTTTCAAGTTGTACGAGGGCTTTGACGTTGCTTTACCCAGACAGCCTGCCCCGAAATACTTGCGCAACGAGCGATGATCGCTTATCTCCGATTCGAGGTGAATCTTTTATTTCCAATCTCATTTCAAATTTCTGCTCGTTTGTCTGCTCGTCTTCGTTTGGTGGTCTCGACCGCGATTCTTCTACTTGGTTTGGTCACTAGCTTTACGACGGCCGCGGCTCAACCCGAAGCTCCGCTACAACTTGGTTTGACCGGAAAATTTCCGCCGCTGAATTATTTCGACGAAAAAGGGCAGCTCACCGGCTTTGACGTCGAAGTGGCGAAAGAGCTTTGCCGGATCATGAATAAACAATGTGAGTTTGTGACGCTCGAGTGGGACGGCATCATCGCCGCGCTCCTCGCGGGCAAACTCGATCTGGTCGTCGGCAGCATGGCGATCACGCCGGAGCGGCAGAAAAAGGTTTTGTTCTCTGAACCGTACTACGAATCGGGGCCGCAGGTGTTCGCGGCGGATGCGAACTTGGATCCGGCGAAACCCGGCGCACGCATCGGGGTTACTCTCGGTACGACCTACGAGACCGAATTGCGCAAACGCTATACCCGTGCCGACGTACGCACGTTTAAAGATGAGTTCTCGGTTCTGCAGGACATCGTGGCCGGGCGTATGGATGCTTTGATCACGGACGCCGCCGTCGGCAATTACATGGCCCGGCAGTTTGGTGTCGCCCTTCACCGCATCGGTGCGCCGCTGGTGGAAGACCGGATCGCGATACCGGCGCGGCCCGGGCGCGAGGCTTTGATTCAAAATCTCAACGCGGCGATAAAAGAACTACGCTCTTCTTCAAAATACGGCGAACTTCGGGCCCGCTACTTAGACCAAAAAGAGGGTGCGAGCGACGGCGGTTTCCGCTGGGTCGTCGCGATTGAACTTTTAGGCCGCGGTCTCGTATCGACCTTAAGGTTAGCCGGCTTAGGACTTTTCTTCGGGGTAGCGCTCGCGTTGGTTTTTGCGATCGGGCATCTTAGCAATATTCGGCCGCTCGTCTTCATAGCGAAGCTCATTACGGATTTCGTTCGCTGCACTCCTTTTTTGATTCAGCTCTTCGCCGTCTACTTCGGCCTCCCCGCCTTGGGCATCTCGATCCCGGCGCTTGTCGCGGCGGTGATCACGATCGCGGTTCATAGCTCGGCTTTCTTGGCGGAAACGCTCGTCGCCGGCTACCGGAGCGTTCCCAAAGCCCAGCGGCAGGCGGGCGCGTTGCTCGGGCTTTCAAAATTCCAGGTGATCCGTCACGTCGTGTTCCCGCAGATGGTGCCGATCGTCGCGGCGCCGATCCTTAATACGGTCGTCGCCATGATTAAGGATTCGGCGGTGGTTTCGGTCATCAGTGTTTACGAGCTCACCATGCAGGCGCAGCAGCTGATCAGCACCACGTACCGCCCTTTTGAATTTTACTTCCTAGCCGCCTTGCTTTACGCGCTGGTCACGTACCCGCTCATCCTTTGGGGCCGCCGCTGGGCTCGCCGGCCCGGTGAAATGGGGGCCGCGTGAGCTTGCTTTGTTCCACCCAAAATTTGCGCGTCAAGCGCGGTGGCCGCGATGTGCTTCGCGATGTGAATTTTAAACTCGAACGCAACGGACCCTACGCCATTGTCGGCACGAGCGGCTCCGGCAAAACAACTTTACTCTACGCGCTGACCGGACTCATAAAACCGGCCGACGGAGTGATCCGCTACGGCGACCGCGATTTGGTCGAACTGTCGCGACCGGAACGCGCTTCGCGCTACGGTCTCGTCTTCCAGGACTATCAGCTTTTTCCCCATCTTACGGTGATCGAGAATTTACTGCTCGCCCCGCAACTTCGGGAAATTTCGGTTAGCCGTGAACATGCGTGTGACTTGCTCGGGAGACTCGGCGTGAAGAATTTGGCCGATCGCTACCCGGGTGAGCTAAGCGGTGGGCAGAAGCAGCGCGTGGCCATCGCGCGAAGTCTTATCTTAGAACCCCAAATCCTTTTCCTAGATGAGCCCAGCGCCGCGCTGGATGAGAAAACCTCGATTGAACTTGCCGAGCTGCTCGCGGGCCTGAACGAGAAAAGCCAGATCGTCGCCGTGAGCCACGACCGTCCCTTTCTTGCGGCCTTTTGCACGCGCGGCGTGCGGATGAATCAGGGCCGCATCGATCGCGAAGGCACGGTCGAAGAGATCTTGGCGTAAAACTAAAAATGTTTGGCAGATAGATTCTCTTTACATCATTCGATGTCGGGAATAGGTTCATGACCGCTTCTGACCTAAAACCCCGAAAGGCTTTTATGAAAATAACCCTGCTGACTCTTTTACTGATGGCTAATCTCCCAGGCGCGAACGCAATCGCCCAGGCAAGCGTAGATCACGACAGCTTGCGCATTCAAAAATACGGCGAAATCTCTCAACAAGATGACGACGACGACGATGATGATGACGAGGATGACGACGACGAAGAAGAGGAATACAGCCTCACCTAAGACTACGCTCCCCAGATCGGGCGGGCGGCTTGCCCTTTTACTTACCCGCCCGTTTTTTCGTCTCGATGGCGACGTTTCACGCCCGATCTTGGCCCGTAAGCGTCCCCCACTAGGCAAACTGAGCGACGTAATGTTCTATCCAACGGCACCGAACGTGCTATATGAGAGCTCTTTGCTCAAATTGGAAGGTTTTTCGTGCGTTCGCTACTATCTGTTTTCTTGGTTACGACATGCTTTTATTCGATCGCTTGGGCGCAGCGACCTGGGTTGCAAAGCTTAGATAAAAATACGGCCTTCCAGGATCTGGCGCCCAGGGCTGCGACGGCTTTGGAAGATTTTTTCGGGGCCGTTTCGTTTTTTAGCGAAGGTCTTTACTTAAGCCAACCTGATCTTGGCTTCGCACCTTTTCATTTCACCCGTATTGTTCAAGCTCAAAAGACGGAACGCTGCCCGGCCATTCTCTGCGCAGACAGTGAACTCTTTGAGCGAATCGCGAAAGAAGTGAAGGACAAACGATTGGTCCTTTTCACGCACGCGTTCAACCCGTTCAACGGCGTGGCGCTGTACGATACCCCCGCGGTCGTGCAACTTAAGACGGCCTTCCCGGACGCTGACGCAAACAAAAACGGCATCATCGCTTCGCCTAATCTGAATTTATATAGCTTCGAGCATGAACTGTTTCATACTCGCGATTTCGAAGCGGGCACCCTTGCGCCGTTTAGCAACGAAATCGGCGAACTCCTTAAATCGCAGAAGATTTCGCGAAAACTCGCGCAGGCCGCGAGGAGCCTCGTAAGGGAAGTCCGCGCTTACGACCTGGAGAGACGCCTGCTGCTTTCTCCCCGCGCGACCGAGTTTCAAATCAACGCAACCAAAGCCCGCGCGACGATGGAGATCGAAGTTCAGGAAGTCAGTGGTAGCACCTTCGCCGCAAATCAACTCACGGCGATCGATCAACAGGTCAAAAGTGTTCTAGCTTTTCAGTTTGCGAAAGAGCTCGTCGGCGTTGATGAGGATGTTCGCGCCCTTTTGCTGAATCGGATGCGAGATCTGCTGCCTTCGGACGGACCTTACTCCCTAAAAAATCTAGGTCTCGAATACTAACATATCGGTCCCCGCGGCGTACTGATCTGAGACATCATCTTTTGTACGGCTGTTTACGCAGCATTCTCTTCGTACTTCCGTTTTCTTCGCGGAATTCCGCCCGCGTGCTCACGTTCCAACTGAGAAATTTTTTGTTTATGGCGTGAGCAGGTGCGCACTTTTTCTACAATCACCGTATTCGAGGGTTCTTGAACAATGTTTTTTATTCTGTGCGAACCTATTTTCACAGAGGGAAATATTATGAAACAAAATATGCTCTTCGCCCCCGCACTCGTACTCTTACTTACCGGCTGCAGTGAAGCGGGCTTTAGTTCGGCCGCCTTTAACTCTGAAAAAGTAGGCCGCAGTGAAGGACTAGCCACCTCTCGATTGCCGTCGGATTCCAACTCGAGCATGCCCCCTCGCGCCGGTTCCTCCGAAGGCCGCGGCGCGAGCGACGGTAACGGCTCCGGCGGCGGAGCGGGTTCAACGGGACGCCCCGGTTCGAACGGCGGTTCCGGCTCAAACGGCGGTTCCGGTGTGGGCATGACTCCAGTCCCGGTCCCCGTCGTGGAGGATCGAACGATTCCCGCGAACTGTAACGTCGAACTTAAAAAACGTGGCTTCCAATATTCAGGCGGCGTGTGGCGCAAGCCCGTTACCGGAACTTGCGGGCTCATGGGCATCGGCTACGTTGAAGGCGACGTTGAGATCGAGGCCGCGGCCGATCGTACGTGTGAGCAACTTGCCAATCTAGATCACCGAATCCTCAAAGCAACCGACCCCGTCTCGGCCTTCGCTTACGGTGACGGCATCAATCAGAATCAATTGGCGATCCTCGCCGGCAATCAATTGGGCAACGATCAATTTCAGTATACGGCACCTTTGTCGTCATCCACCGGCAAATCAGGAACCGAGACTTTTAGATATAGCGAAAAATCACGCCACTGCTCGCAGATCGCCCGCTGCGGAACGCATATTAAAAGTCAAAATCATGCGCTCGGGCGATACGCCTGGCTTAAGAAGTGTGAAGCAACGGTGCCCGAGTTTAAAAAATTCTTAGATGTTGTACGCCGTATAGAAAAGTGCGACGAGCAAGGTACTTCGAGTCTAAGTACCTGCCTCTTCACGAACGAAGGTGCATTTTTCTTTCCCCAAGTTAAGCTGCGCGGCTCGGCCTCGGACAATAGCCCAACGCCCGCGGTCTGGTCCTCAACGCCGATCAAGACGGTTGATCAACTGAACAGCCTAGCTTCGCAGATTTCCGACCCCTGCCCCACACCTTCTCAAGTCGCGCCGATCGATACGATTTGTTCACTCGGTTGTTACACCGGTGACCAACGTATTTTGACTTCGGCCAAGGGCAAATACGAGGCGATTCTCGACGCGAAAAACGCAGAAACCCCAATCGTTGCGGTCTTGAGCCGCACGAGCACGATCGAAGCCCCGCGCTTCGTCAACGCGAAGGTCGCCCACTACACGGCCTCACAAGAAGACGGCAAAGAATCTTTGATTAAGTTCGAAACGGAGTCGGGCGCGCAACTCGTGTTAACGACGAATCACCCATTGCTCGACGGCTCCGGCGTGATGCGCGAAGCTTCAACGTTTAAGATCGGTGAATCTTTAGTGAAGGCCGACGGCGCCCGCGATACCATCGTGAGCCTGACGCGCCAGGAATTTTTCGGCAAGGTCTACAACGTCGCGCCGGCTTCCATCGTGCCCGAAGACAACTTGGTCGTGAGCGAAGGTTTGATTAACGGTTCGCATAACTTCCAAACGATTTTTCGTTCGGAGATGAATCGCCAAATCTTACGCAGCAATCTCGCGGAAGGTATTTAAAAATGAAACGCGCGGTACGATTCGCGATCATTCCCGCGACCCTGCTCGTCGTGGGCACGTTCATCGCGTGGAAAAGCAAAACGCCCGCGATCCGCGCTTCGAAAACCTCATCGTCGGCAAAGGCCGCATGGCTTAAGGCCTTCACGCCGCCGGCCATCGTACCGGCCGCCTCGGTCGGGCAAGTCGCCGCGAAGGTGGATACGGCATCCGCGGGTCAACCCTCGTCGCTAAAAGTGTTACCGGTCGATCCCTCCATCCAGAAATTCAGCGAGATTCAACGAAAGTCTTTGCGTAGTCGTGCCGAGATGGCCGAGATGAAGACCTTGTTGCGCCACCGGCAGGTTCTGCAAACGGCTTTCGATCAGCTTTCGGATTTTGACTCCGAAATTCCGGCCCGTACGCAACTGGTGAGCTATATCCAAGAAGCTTTGCTCGACAAAGAAAATCCCGAGCGCGAATTGATCGAGACCCGCGCGGAACAATTGATTCTGGCCGACAACCTGCGCCCCGAACAGAACCGCCCGCACCGTCGTGAACTCGCGGCCGACAAGGGCGAGCTGACATTAGCGTTTTTAGACGCCCAGCCGGGCCGTAGGCAGCATCTTATCGAGGCCTCGGCCGGCAGCCCGAATCTTACCGTCATTCGCAATGCCCTGGCCGTAGGCGAACGCCGCCGCGCCGAGAGCTTACGCATCTTAGAAGAGCTGCCCTCGTCGTCCGGAAACTAATCGATCACTTTCTCAATTTGAAACAGTCCGCAATTGCGTCGCCGAGCCCCTCAGCAAAACGTGCGGATATATCGGCACAATAAAATGACCGTGCGGATATAGCCGCACGGAAGGCTGAGGGAGTTAGAAATGCCCTAGGGCCTGACCGAACGGTGAGGAGCCAACCTCCCGTGCAGGACATCACGGATTTGGCCATGAGCTGACCGTTTCAACCCGACCTTCGTTGAGACAAAATCCAATAACTGAACGTTAATGCATACTCAGTCGACACCGTCCCAATTAGCGCCCAATATTAGGTATGCCATTAAAGTTTCGTTTTCTGGTGGGCGCGTTCCTTCCGGGCCTTTGTCTCATTTCGAACATCGCTATCGCGCAAACGAGATTCGTTGAGACCGGCGGGCCGCAAACTAAGTTTGTCGCGATTCAAGCGCCGGCGTCGATCACGACAAGTTATAGTTTAAATTTTCCGTCAAGCGACGGCGCCCCCAACCAGTGTTTGGCGACCGATGGTGCGGGAACTTTGCAATGGCGAACCGCGGGCGGCACGGGCTATTCCCTCAATGCGGTAGATGGCTCACCGGTGAACGCGGTTTACGTCGATGCCGCAGGTAATGTCGGGATCGGCACCACTTCGCCTTTGTTAACTTTGGATGTACAAGGCCCGGTTAATCTAGGCGCCGGTGGATACACGGACGGCATGACGAACATGTCGTCCGCCTCCACCAACGACAAGCCGGCCGTTTTCGTGAGTGGCGGCGGCGATGGCGCCGGCGAGCACGCTTTGTACGTACTTGGTCGCGGTGAAACTAGCTTTGCCGCGGATGTGCTGAGGGTGACCGCGAATCGCAGCGCGAGCACCGCCTTCAATCTCATCCAAACCGTCATCGACGAGAACGGAACGCCCTCGATGCCCTTCACCGTCCGCGGCGACGGTAATGTGGGCATCGGCACGACATCCCCGACCCGTTTGTTTCAGGTAGGCGGTGCGATGAAGCTTACCCCGGTCACCGTGCCTGCGACGCCGACTCCGGGTGATATGTACGTAGACTCGGGCGCGGCGAATACCTTGAAATATCACAACGGCTCGGCTTGGGTCCCGCTGCTTGCGGGCGGCGGCGATTTCATGGCCAATGGAACCGTGCCCATGACCGCGGGCATTCGCGCTTTCGCCGGTACGGCCACCGCACCCGGCTTTGCTTTTAACGGCGATACCAACAACGGAATTTTTGCGCCCGCCGCGGACAACATCGCCATTGCGACCTCGGGCTCCGAGAAAATGCGAATCTTAGCGAACGGAAACGTCGGCTTCGGCGTATCCCCGACGAATACCTTTGAAATCTTCCGGAACGTGGATGCGACCAGCTACCTGCGATTCGAAAATGGAAGTACGGGCAGTAACTCGAGCGCCGCCGTATACGTCGTCTCTAACGGGACCGGCTTTGCGCTTCAGATGATGGGCAGCACGAGCAACGGTGGCGGGATTTACCAGCCTGGGCGCGCCGTCCTTGCGGCCGACTCCGGAGTTACCGCGTTGGCGATTTCCAACGACGGCGCTAAGCCGATCCTATTCGGCACGAGCAGCGTCGAACGTATGCGCGTGGACTCAGGCGGCAACGTCGGTATCGGAACGGCAGCACCGTCGACCCTCCTCGATGTTCGGAAAGATGTAGCGTCAACAATAGGACCAACCCTCTCGCTGACGAATAACGGTGGCGGTACAAACTCCGGTTCATCGATTGACTTTAACTATCCTAGTGCAACCCAGGTCGTGACGGCGCGGATACAATCCCGAGATGATGGAAACTGGTCATCACATCTGGCTTTCTCCACTAAAATTCCGGGGTTATCTGGAAACGCTTTAGCTGAACGACTACGTATCGACTCCGCCGGAAACGTCGGAATTGGGCAGAGTTCACCCGGCGCTAAGTTGGACGTAGCGGGCACGGTAAGATTCGGGGCGAGCGGCGGGATCATTACGAACATGGGCACCTGCACGTTCAACCAAGCGGTGACGACGGCTGATGCGAGCGTAACCTGCACGGGAGTCCCGGCAAGCACTTCGGTTGTCGTGCATTGCTCCCCCACCGCCGCGCTATCCGCGGCTACGGGAGTCGTGTTTCGCGCAACCGGTACGGTGAATCAAATCGCACTTCGTGGAACGGCGGCCGCCGCGGCGGCCAACTGGGTTTGTAATTGGGTACAGCCCTAATTATTAATTAATGTAATCGTCCAAACGGCGGACTAATCCGGAAAAATATTTGTAGGGCGCAGGCGCATCGATCACCTATTCCATACTGTATAACTGACGACCGTCGCGTTTACTCTGCCCGGTTTGGATCATCTGAGCGCCGACATCATTGTTGCCGGGAGGTGATACCGCCAAGCCGGTGCTTGAATTCGTTAAATAAAAGAAGTTTCTGAGACCGGAAAAAGTCATATTGAATCGCTGAGCGTAAGTGTAATTACACGGGTACTGCTGTAAACCTACACCCGAATTTTTTGAATTGCCGGGTACGAGGTCATCTTAAACATGTTATTCCTCCGTGGGACGTTAGATACAGGCAATGAATTGCAAGACCAGTTCCTATCGGCGGAGAAGGCAAGTGCCACTAGACGTGTTTTCACCGGTGATGTTATCTACAGCGCCTACAAGATCACCATGTCTGAATTTGCGACGTATCAAAAACGGCGTGCGAAGTTATTGACTCAAAAATTAATATCTTTATTTCGCTGAAGAGATTTTTTCGATGTACGCCTTGAGCTCACACTGCGAGATCGCGGTGCACTTCCTATTTTGCTTTTTGAAAACGGGATTTAAAGCTTTCACGCTGAATTTAGAATACGCGATGTATTCGATTCCGGGCGTACCACGGATTTCGCCATCGGAGGTGACGTGGTAGTCGTACTGCGCGCTTTGCGCGTCCATATTAAACGCCCGTTTGAAACCCAGGCCCTTGATCAACTCCGTCGCTGAATAGGAATCCATGGAATAGAACTTAAAGAACGCGGCCCGGCCGCCGTCATCTTGAGCAAGAATATTTTGGCTCAAGCCGCCCGACGACTTCATTGATGGCGACACTAAATTCTGACCGTCGAAGAGGTAAAGCTGGCCAAGGCTGTAAAACTGAATTTGCTTTTCAAGCAGGTCTCGCTGCAGCTGCCGGCGCTTGGCCACGTTTTGAATGAACTCTTGGGAACGCAAGATTTGCAGTGGATTCTCTTTATCGCCTAAAACAAGAATTCCGTCGCGCTTTGGGCTCCAGTACTCACTTAAAATCTGACCCGTTGAACCGGTTGCCCAAGAGGGGCCCGTATTCGAATTGTTCGCCATGATCCCCATGGCCGAAAAAATTGTTTGCTCATCTTCGTTTTCAAAAAATCCTTTTTGCCCTTGTTGCTTTAATTCAACCTCGTAGCGCAGGGTCTGTTTGATGTTCCAGACATACATAATGCCCAATGCGCGACCATCCTGGCCGGCGATTTGATCGGAAAGCTTGTAAAGCTCGATGCCTTCACTCAGGGTGGCAAACTTAGTCTGCCGGACCGAAACAGGCGCCGGTGTTTTTTCTTTACCGACAAATTTCCTGCCCGCGAGCGTAAAAAGTTTCGACCATGTTTCGGTATTTAAAACTCCTTCGTCGCGCAGGAGATTCAAGCCATCCGAGACATCATCGATGAAGCCTTTTTCTGCCTTCCGCTCGAATAACGGTTCTATCTCGATCGCGCGGAGCCAGTCTCCGACTCGCTCAACGTCGTGCGCTTCCTTCAGACGTCGGAGCTGAGCGGGATCGTTTAAAATCTCGTAGGCTCGGTCTTTGATTAAAAAGAGCAAATCATCGAACAGATTCGTCGCGAGATTCGTTTGATCGCGGGCGGCCAAGAGATGAAAGGTCAAATCCTGGCATTCTTCGAAATTTTCACGGCAAGAATTGTTTTTCATTTTAAAGATCGACGCAAACTTTGCCAGCCGCTCCAGCGTTTGACGAGTTTTGAACGCCGACGCAAAAATTGGGTTTGGCTTTTGGTGAATGTGCTTATCGAAAATTGAAGCGTAAGCGAGACTCAGGTTTATGAGTTGAACGAACGAAGCGCCCCGAATCCTTCGTTGTTCCGCCGCGAAAAATCCTTCGGCAAGTTGCCGGCAATCGGCTGACTTCCTAATTTCGCAAAGTTTTAGTGCGACAAAAAAATTATCCGGTCGGCCTCCACGATAGGACTCGGACTTAAGTTCCAAAGATTCAAACGGAGCTTCATACTTGGCGATCGAAGTCGGATCAAGATTGAAGGTTAAGAAATACCAGTAGTAGACGAGCTGTAGTTGTTCTAACCGGCTGGCTTCGGACTCGATCGGTCGCTTCGCCACCTGGAGAACATTACCCGCGATCGACTGATTAAGAAAGTCGGCAAGTTGGCGATTTTCATCCGGTGAGGCTTTAAACAGAGAACGGACCAGCCGGTTCATCGGGGACATGAGTTGGTGATGCGGGAAATTATCGTCTATTCTCTGCGGGTGCGGGTACAGGCCGCGAATTCGGGCGAGAATCTCCGGGAGATCGAAGCCCTCCGCCGGACAATCCAGGGAACAGCCAAAGATCTGCACAAAGGCTTGTGCCGAAGGCGTCTCAGGCACGGTTGTAGCGCCCCATGCCTCTCCAGTAAGAAACGCGGAGCACGCGATGATAAGTCGTAAAAGATAGACGTTCCTCATCCCTTTATTAAATGCACGGATTACGCCCATAAAATCGCTTTAAAATCAGCTTTACGGGCTATGGGGTGCTGATCGTTTAGACAGGCGCAGAATTGTCACCGGTCCGTAGAGAGATGCACCGACCTTCTTTTGGACGAATCAATAATTATTATAAACTCGCTCGCTTTAGTTCGGCTTCTGATGGTAAGGCTCCCCTACCCTAGGAGCGTCTAAATATGATCGCGATCGCCTTATTAGTTCTTCTACTTCCCCTCACTTCTTACGCCGCGCCCACCGAGACCTGGAGTCCCGCGACCGATTGCCGTGCGAACATCCGCAAAGCGACCTGCCGGGTCGCTTCGCAGCCCGATGCACAACGTGGCGACCCCCGCTTTAACCGGGCCTGCCTCGGTGGCGAAGCGACTTACGCCGCAGAATTGCTCAAGGTGCACGATGAGCTTCCACCCAAACTGCAAAAGATGTTCTGTCATTTAAGGAAGATCTACATTGAAGAAGATATGCCGGTGGCCATGCGCTCCGGTCGGTATCCGCAAATATTTGTAGATAAAAAGGGCCAGGAGATGGTCGGCATGAACGGCAACAGTCTCAGCCTCAGCCGAAAAATGATCTTTGAATCTCAGGGCACGCTGACGCAGTGGTTGAGCCGCCGTGATCAGTCGGTTTTCGCGGCTACCGCGGGCGCACCCATTTCGCCCGGCCTGCCCCAGATGGATATCAAATTTACGGGCAGCAAAGCGAATCCCGTCGTTCTTTACTCCGTCCTGCACGAATTCGGTAAATTGTTTGAAACTTCCCACCGCCTTAACCCCTTCCGTTGCGCCGAAGACGCGGAAGGCTGCAAACGCATTTTCAAAAGTTTGTGGAATTCGGTAAGCTGGACAACCGACGGCAAGATCCTCCCGGAACAAAGTTACGCCGGCGGTTTCATCCCCTGTTACGAGGACTGTTCCGCCGATAAGCTTGGCCGTATCGAAGACGCCGCGTCGGTTTACAAAACATTTTTAGAGAAGAATAGCTTCGTTTCTTTATTGGCTTCTTCGAATTCCTCCGAAGACTTTGCCGAGACCTTCTTTTTCTATATGGCAGGTAAATACCTTTCGTCTTCCGAGGATCCCGATCAAAAGTATTTTTCGGCGTCTCTTGAAATCAACGACGATATGGTCAGCATGCGTAAACGTGTGCGCCTGGGCGCACTCGCCATGAAGATGGAATACATGGCGATGTTCGACAATATGACATGGGCTTATGAGCCAAGTAACTCGGCGATCACGCCACTCAACGAATACATCGAGCTTCTCGCTACCTTCAGAGCTAAACACGCGCCAACGAACGCGCCCGCGAAAAAATAATCTCAATTTTTTGGCAGGCTATGTACCCATAGCTTGCCCGCTCCTGGCTTCGGCAAGAATCTCGCTACCCCAACTCTCGTCGGATCCTAAAGATTACGAGATCCTCACGTTCAACGTGATCGGCGAAGGCTACGAAGCGTGCAAAGATCCTAACTTCGTCTTGGGTGGAACTTGTGCCCAGTGGACCCAGCTCGGATTTTGGGTACGCAACATGAGCCTGAAGTGGCTTTAGCTTTTTTTTAAAAAATTCGGTTGCATCATCAAGAAATCGCGATAGCATTTTTTCTATATAGGGATGAACCGTGCATTCTATTAAGATTTTGATCGTTGAAGATTGCGACGAGGATTATGAGTTCTTCGCCGCTAGCCTCCCCAGATCCTGGTCGCTCGTAAGGGCCTCGACCGGTCGCGAAGCGCTGGATGAATTTGCGGCGCGAACGTTTGACCTGATCATGTTTGACCTCCACCTGCCCGACATGAACGGGCTCGAGGTGAGCAAGCTTTACGAAGAAGCTTTCGATATCCCTTCGCCCTACGTTTTCGTCAGCGGCAGTGCCTGCCCAAAAGAACTCGCCGCCGTTCTGCCCTCGTGGAAGTTTATTAGTAAAGACGACTTCCTGACGCCCAGGTTTCTCGCAAAAGTTTTACGGGCGCTCGATAGCCAGAAAAAATTAATGATCGATTTGCCCGAATTACCGCCCTCCAATGGGCAGAAGTTCCGGCTCTTGGCCGAGGAAAGCGCGAAGAACCTTGATCGCATAAAAGAGAAGGCCGGCGGGGCTTTTGAGTTCGAAGTCTAACTTGCAAATGGGCCTGGTTTGCCTATAGAAGTTGTCCCCATGGAATCAACGGGCAAAACGAATATTTTCAAGCAGATATTGGCGCGCAATGCCGCCTCCGCCAAAACTCGCCGCGCCTCGGGGATCATCGGCGACAGCGACCTTGCACGCCAATTTAGTGCGGGTGAAAAGGCCCAGCCTATCATTCGAAGAGGCGGACGCAACGGCAGTGGTAAACCTTAATACCTTTGAAGCCTTTGACCATAAGCACAAATTAATGGATGATGCCCTCTCGTCAAATCAATAAAATGAGGGGCATCTTCGCTCATGAGTTCATTGACTGTAGTAGGTATTGGAATGTCGGCCGGTGGTCTACGTGCCTTAAAGGATCTACTCTCGTCAAAACCGGATTTGGCGGGCGCTTGCGTACTCATTGCCGCGCATCTCGATAACGGCGGCAAATCCTTAGCGATTGAAGCGCTCAATCGAATCGTCCCGGTTCCGGTCACGCTGTTGCGGTCCGGCACGATCCTCAACGAGGCGGCCGTTTATCTTCTCCCGCCGCAGACCATGCTATCGTTTAAAGCCGGCAAAGTGGTCCTCACGCCTACCGCATCCACGGCTCAAAAACTCGCGGTCGTGGACCAGCTGTTTTTTGCCATCGGGAAGCAATACGGAGAATCCGCGGTCGGCATCGTCCTTTCGGGCGAAGCGGCCGACGGCGCGCGAGGCATCCGTCGGCTCAACGATTACGGCGGACTCGCGATTGCGCAAGATCCTTCACTGGCCGAGCACAAATCTATGCCCGAGGCCGCCATTGCGAGCGGGGCCATCGATCACGTGCTCGATCCGGCGAAAATCTGGGCGGAGGTTACGACGCATATTCATTTTACCGCCGTAAACGAAACTGATCCTAAAAAGAAGGCGCTGAAAGAAGAGATCACGGCCGCGATCACGAGCATCTGCGAAATTTTGCAGCAACGAACACGGCACGATTTTAAGCACTACAAGACGTCCACGCTCTTACGCCGCATCCAAAGACGGATGCAGGTTCTTCATCACAAAACGGTCCAGCGTTACCTTGATCATCTCAACGCCTCGCCCGAAGAGTGCGAAGCACTTTTTAACGAACTCCTCATCAACGTGACCTCATTTTTCCGTGATAAAGAGGCCTTCGAGGCTTTAAAAGAAGAAGTCCTGAAGCCGTTGCTTTCAAAACATACCGGTCAGCAAAAAATCCGAATTTGGGTACCCGGATGCTCGACGGGTGAAGAAGCCTACTCCATCGCGATGATGGCTAAAGAAATTGCGTCGGCCATGGAGCAAGCGCCAGAGATTCAAGTCATTGCCACGGACATTGACGACAATGCTTTGAACGTAGGCCGCCGGGGCAGTTATCCCGCGACGATCGCCGAACATGTTTCGCCCGCACGGCTAAACCGTTTCTTTAGCAAGCGTGCCGGGAAGTATCACGTGGCTAAAGAATTGCGCGAGACGTGCTTGTTCTCGATCCATAACCTGATTAACGATCCGCCGTTCTCACAAATCGATTTAATTTCGTGCCGCAATCTTTTAATTTACTTGGGACCGCACCTTCAGAAAAAGCTCTTCCCGATTTTTCATTATTCACTGCGGACAAACGGCTATCTGTTCTTAGGCAGTAGTGAGACTCTTTCGACCCATAAAGAACTTTTTAAATCGGTAAATTCGAAGCTGCGTATTGCGCAACGAAAAGCCACGGCGATCAAAATGCCGTCGATCAGTACATCGGTGCAAACCTACCTCAGCCATTTTCAAGAAAGCGAACAAGTTACGGAAGCGGACTTGAGTCTGATCGGGCAACGAATTGCGCTAGATGAAATGCCGCTTCGTTACGCCATCGTCAACGATGAAGGCAATGTACTTTCGGCGTCAAGCGGCCTCGGTAAATACGTCGAAATCCCCGAGGGTGTATTCCAAAACAATATCGTTAAGCTCGTAACTCCGGGACTACGGGCGGCGCTCCGTTCGGCTTTCGCCGTTGCCAAGAAACACAAAAGAAAAGTTACGAACGACACTTGTTCCATAAACTGGAAAGGTGCTCTGGAACGCACCGGGGTGATCGTCCAACCCATGCCCCAGCTCGGCGACGTGTCCGAATTATACTGGGTCGCCTTCCAAAGCATGGGAATAATCACTAAGCGAGAAGCGTCGGTGAATCAGCCGCCGTCGGAAGACAGTTTAGAAATCATCGATCAATTAGAGCGCGAGCTGGGAGCCGTTCGGCGCGAACTTGATAAGTCGGTGCAAGACCTTGAAGCCTCGAACGAGGAATTGAAATCATCGAATGAAGAGCTCCTGTCGATGAACGAGGAACTGCAATCCGCGAACGAAGAACTCGAAACTTCGAAAGAGGAGGTGCAAAATTCCAACGACGCACTCCAAAGAGCGAACACTGATTTAGAAAATCTTTTGGCGAGCACCCGGATCGCGACGCTCTTTCTCGACGATGAATACAACATTCGCGGTTTTACCCCGGCGATCGACTCTATTTACAATATCCAGCCGGGCGACATCGGCCGGAATTTATTCGACTTTTCTACCCGCGCGAAGAAGCTGCCGGCCTATCCAAAGGTCAGTGAAATCGGGTTTGATCAACTTCAAGACGATGAAGTGCATTTGCACGACGGCAGAATCTTCAGCCGCCGAATTCTGCCCTACCGCACTGCCGAAAATATACACGAAGGTTTAGTCGTCACGTTTATCGAGATCACCGAACTCCGCCGAAGCGAGCAACGGTTTTCGACGCTGGCTAATTTAGTGCCGGTTATTAACTGGACGGCCGACGCGAACGGCGACGTCGCCTTCTTTAATGCACGATGGTACGAATACACCGGGCAGCGTGAAGATTCCGCCGAGGGCTGGGGCTGGCGGTCGGCCCTGCACCCCGAAGATTTGGAACAAGCCTTAGGCATTTGGAATCACTCGTTATCAACCGGCGAGGACTATACCGTCGAGTACCGGATCAAATCCCGCGACGGTCGCTACCGCTGGTACCAAGGCAAGGCCGTCGCCCAAACCGACGAGTCCGGCCGAGTATCGAAATGGTTCGGAACGTGCGTCGACATCCACGACGAGCGCGTAAAATCGGACGTTCTTGAAGAAGACGGCAAAAGCCTTCGCACGATTATCGAAACGATTCCGCAATATATCTGGCGAACAAACGCCGATGGATCCGCCGATTACTTCAGCGAAGCGTTTTGCAAGTTCGTCGGCTACCCGCTCGAACAAATTCTAGAATGGGGCTGGGCCGAGATTATACATCCGGAGGACCGGGACCGGTGTCTGGCGTCTTGGCAGAAATCCCGCGATGAACAGATCAGTGTCTCCGTCGACTTCCGCATTTTCATCGGTCAAAAGCTGGAATATCGCTGGGTAAGGAGCGAAGGCAATCCGTTCTTCGATTCGAGTCAACGCTTGATCAAATATTACGGCACTTGGACCGACATTCACGACCGCGTCCACGCGGAAGCGGCCCGCAAGGCAAGCGAGCATCGTTTTGCACTCATGGCGGATAGCGCGCCCGTCCTCATCTGGATTGCCGGAGTCGATCAAAAACGAAATTGGTTTAATAAATATTGGCTGGAGTTCACCGGCTCCCAAATGGAAAACTCTTTGGGTGATCAGTGGCTGGAATACATTCACCCCGAAGACCGTGAAGCGTACCTCACGACCTACAACCGCCATTACGCTTCGAGAAATCCGTTCCAATTGGAATACCGTCTGAAGTTTCGCGACGGCACATATCGCTGGATCAACGCGCGGGGCGTCCCCTGGTTTTCGCCCGAGGGTCAATTCGAAGGATTTATCGGGGCATGCCTCGATATTCACGAAACGAAAATATTGAGTGAATCGGTCAAAAACAGCGAAGTCCATTTCAGAACGTTGGTCGATAATTCGCCCGCCATCTTATGGATCACGGATAAAGAGGCTCGTTGCACCTATTTAAGTCAGCAGTGGTACGAAGTGACCGGCCGAACTCCCGAGCAAGATCTCGGCTTCGGCTGGGTAGAAAACTGTCACCCTGATGATCGCGAAGCGGCAGGCAAAGCATTCTTCAGCGCCATCGAAGCCCGCGGTGTAATCAGCATTCGTTACCGGCTTCGCCAAAAAAACGGCGACTACCGTTGGGCGATCGATTCCGGTTTACCGCTTAGATCCGACGGCGGCGAATTCCTAGGTTATATAGGAACGGTCATCGACATCCATGGCCAAATCGCCTCGGAGGAACAACTAAAAGATCTTCAGCTGCGCTTCCAGAAATCAGCGGCGGCAACCGATTTAGGCGTTTGGTATTGTGATCTTCCCTTCGACGAGCTGATATGGAACGCCGAAGTGAAAAGTCACTTCTTCATGGAATCGGATCAGCGTGTCACCATGGACACCTTCTACGCCTTTATGCATCCCGATGACCGGGACCGAACCCGGCTCGCGATCGAAACTTCCATCGCGACCCGGTCCCCGTACGATATCGTTTACCGCACGGTGAATCCGGTGCGGTCAGGTGAGCAGAACTACATCAGGGCGATCGGCTGGACGGACTACGATGCCGTCGGGAACCCCGTTCGCTTCGACGGCATAACTTTAAATGTTACGGACGAAATCCTTCGCCAAGAAGAGCTAAGCATTGCGAAGAGAGCCGCCGAAGCTGCGAGTGACGCAAAAACTAAATTCCTCGCGAACATGAGTCATGAGATCCGAACGCCGCTGTCGGCGATCGTCGGCTTTAGTGAGTTGTTAACGACTTCAACGCAAAGTGACCCGACTGCACAATCTTACCTCAACCGGATCGTTCGTAATTCAGGTCAGCTCAGTCGTTTGATAGACGAGCTTTTAGATTTATCAAAGATCGAAGCGAATAAACTCGAAGTCGAATTACAAACATTTTCGATAGACACCCTGATCGACGATCTTCGCTCATCCATGGGTTTAAAAGCGCAGGAGAAAAGCCTAACGTTAAACTTCGAATGGACCGGCGAAAAACCGAAACTCATCACCACCGACCCCACCCGCCTGGCGCAAATCTTTAACAACGTCGTCGGGAACGCGATCAAGTTCACCGCGCAAGGCGGAGTGCAGGTCGAATTGTCGGCGCAAAATTCATTATTGACCGTGCGGGTCTCCGATACGGGACTCGGTCTATCGGCTGAGGACCAAAAGAAGATCTTTGAACCGTTTGTCCAAGCCGACGCCTCGATCACGCGTAGGTTCGGTGGATCCGGATTAGGTTTGGCGATTTCCAAACGATTGTGCAATCTCCTCGGCGGTGATTTAGTGATCGAGGAAAGCAAACCCGGCAGAGGCAGTACATTCCGTTTTCAGATTCCCTGCGGCTCGAATGTGGACAAAGCCGGCACGCCCGATGCGGTGAAGATCGACACTTCAAAGTCCGTGCTTGGAGGCCGGAAGCTTCTCGTCGTCGATGATTCGCCGGACAATCGTGCCTTGCTGCAAGTTTTCCTGGGAAATTCGGGTGCGGATATTTCGGAGGCCGAAAACGGCGAAGAGGCGGTTGCGATGGCCCAGGCAAACTCGTTCGATCTTATTCTGATGGACATTCAAATGCCGGTGCTCGACGGTTACAACGCTTTCAAAAAATTAAGGGCGCTCGGCAACAAAACGCCGACCATTGCCCTGACCGCACATGCGTTTAAAGAGGAGCGAGACCGCTGCATTTCGGCCGGATTTGATGGATACCTGACGAAGCCGATCAACCAACTCACCTTAACGACGAAGATTTTAGAACTGATCGCTAAGACCTAGAATGCGCGTGCGTTAGGATTACCGAAATCAAGGAGTCTTTCTCGATCGGTTTCGAAAGGAAATCGGTGAAGCCCGACGCGACCGTTCGCTCGCGTTCTTCCTTCATCGCGTGCGCCGTAAGCGCCACGATCGACCGGTCGTAACCACCGCTCCGTAGCTTTCTGGTGGCCTGGTGGCCGTCCATCGTCGGCATTTGCACGTCCATGAGAACTAAATCGTAAGGCCCCCCCAGCGCTTTCGTAACGCCCTCCTGCCCGTCCGAAGCCATCTCGACGCGAGCGCCTAGTTTCGTTAGCACAATATGGAGTAAGGTTTGGTTATCAGGCGAATCCTCGACAACCAAGATAGAAAGCCCGGCTAACGGATTTTGAACGGAGCCGTCGTCGCCGTGATTACTTTCCGGATCGAGCTGGGTGAATACCTTTGTCCCTGCGGCCGATTTGATCTTAATCCTTGCGACGAATGTACTGCCAGCGCCGGGCGTACTTTCTTCGAGCGTAAAGCTGCCGCCCATCGCTTCGGTGAGATGCCTCGTCAGCACGAGCCCCAGCCCGGTGCCTCCGAAGTCACGGGTCGTCGAAGCGTCGGCCTGCGCGAAGGGCATGAATAGTTTTTTGCGGTTTTCCTCACTGATGCCGACGCCCGTGTCGACGACTTTTATAATCAAATTATCGTCGGCGAGATCAATGATGAGATCAACCCGCCCTTGTTCGGTAAACTTGATCGCATTTCCAACCACGTTGGTCAGAATTTGCCGCACACGCGTCGGATCGGAAATGACACGGGTTGGAATGGGCGTCATTAACTTCAATATAAAAAGGACACCTTTGTCCCGCGCCTTGTAGCCCATGAGCGAAGTGCAGTCCGCGATGACGTCGGCCAATGAGAATTCGATTTCTTCAATCGACATCCGGCCCGCTTCGATTTTCGAAAGATCGAGGATATCGTCGATCAATCGCAAAAGGTGTGAGGAATTTCGGTCGATCACGTCGATGTAGTTCTTGATATCTTGCGGGCTATTGGAACTCATCTTGAGAAGATCTAAAAAACCCATGATCGCGCCGAGGGGCGTACGAATTTCGTGACTCATGTTCGCCAAGAATTGAGATTTCGAAGTGCTCGCGACTTCGGCCTGCGCTCGTGCCGACTCGGCAACGCTCTTAGACCGCTCGAGTTGTGCTTGGTATTGCTCTTTTTGCTCAATTTCGTTTTCAAGCTGGAGCAGTAAGGTTTGCAGCTGGTACTGTTTTCGACGATCCTTAAGGGCCGCCACCACGCTGCTGATCAGTGTTCCCGAATCGATCGGACGCTGAACGAAAACGATTTCGGCAAACTCTTGCAGGGGATGCGTCGCTCTTTTCTTAAGGCCATCGTCCGCGGACACGCCCGCAAAGAAAGCCACGATAGGAATGTTCGACCACGACGGCTGCAATTTTAGGGTCGCAATTAATTTTTGCCCCTCGTCGGATCTTAAAACTTCTTCGGTCGTCAAGATTGCCCCGGCGTTGTTCATGGAGCTGAGCAAAGTTTCCGCGTCGGTACAAACGGACGTCTCAAAAAGTTTGGAATTTAAAATTTTCGCTAAGTGCGCCGCATCCTGCCCGTACGGGGTCCGAATAAGAATGCGTTCGCTTTGCTTAGCGCCGAGGGGTTCCATTGCCCGATTCCATTATGTCGCTAATCTGCCCCTTAAACGCGGGCGTGCCGGTCAAGATACCGTGAAATTCTTTGAGTTCGTGCCCCACTTGAATACGTCGCGGTCCCAAAATGTATTCACGAATCGCGGTTTCGTGCCTGCCGCTTCTTTTCTTAACGATGGAAATCGCTTTTTTGACTTCGCCGATGGCTTCGAAATAGCGCAGTAAAATAACCGTATCCGCTAGATAGCTGACATCGGCAGGACTCTGCATATTTGAACCGAGGTATCCGTGCTGCGCCATCGTCAGGATTGAAAGCACACCTTGTTGATTGAGATAACTCAGCATCTCGTGCATCTGGATCGTCAGAAACTGCGATTCGGGCATAGCATCTAGATAACCCGTTAAACTATCGATCACGACAAGCCTGGCGCCGATATGCTCGACGACGTGTTTGACGTGCCACATGAATTCACCCGGCGACATCTCGGCCGGATCAATCTGCTGTAAATGAATGAGACCGCTCTGTAAGTGCGGTTCAATATCCATATCCAATTGGAGTGCGCGCGTTTTTAAAGTTTGGATGCCTTCGTCGAAGGTAAAGATCACCGCCTTCTCGCCTCGCTCGGCCGCGGTCACGGCGTATAGCGCCGCGAGACTGCTCTTACCGCAGCCGGCGGGGCCTAGGATCAGCGTTGTCGTTCCGCGATCGAGTCCGCCGCCCAGAATTTGATCAAGCTCTTTCACTCCGGATTCCAAACGCTCCGGCACAAAATCGGAGTGGTGAACATTCGCGATGAGGCGCGGATAAACTTGGATGCCACCTTTAGTCAAATTGAAGTCATGAAAACCCGCTTGAAAATCGACGCCTCTCATCTTAACGACCTGAAGCTTTCGTCTCGCCTTTCCGTAAACCGGTGAATACTTTTGAAGTTCGACGACTCCGTGCACCAGGCTTTGAAGCGTAAGATCTTTACTTTCGCCGGCTCGGTCATCTAACAAAAGCACCGTGCATTTGCGGCTAATCAGATGACGCTTCAAAGCTAGAATTTGGCGGCGATAGCGCAACGGACTTTGTGAAAGCAGCCGCATTTCGGAAAGAGAATCCAACACCACTCGCGAAGGCTTAATCCGGTCGACTTCGGCCAATATCTTTTCGATCGTTGCGCCGAGTTCAACCTCGGAAGGTTGAAGGATTGAATATTGGCTTTCGGCTTCGAGCTCCTCGGGTGCCATATCCGAAATGGAAATCGAGGCCAAGTCCCAGTTGTGCGAGCGGGCGACTTCAACCAATTCATCCTGGGACTCGGCTAGACTGATGAGCAAGGAGGTCTCACCGGCCTTTGCGCCGGTCAGCAAAAATTGTAAAGCGAAAGTGGTTTTCCCGACGCCGGGATCCCCTTCGATCAAGTAGATGCGATTTTTAGGGAAACCTCCGGAGGTAAAAGCATCAAATCCTGTAATTCCACTTTTTGCGCGATCCAAATACGGCTCCTCCGAAAGTAACTATAAGCAATCAACTATGGGCCTAACTTACGGGAAAATACCCGTTAACGTAAGCGAATTAGCTAGTGCATCTTGATAACGACCTTACGCCACTCCTCTTTTTCAGAGTGGAAATTTTGGTAAGCCGTAGGGCCCTGGTCGATGTCGATGCGGTGGCTAATGATCACCGAGGGATCGATCTTGCCGTCGAGGATCACTTGCAAAAGCGGCTTCATGTACTTTTGCGTGTGCGTTTGACCCATGTTGAATTTTAGACCCTTCGCGAACGCCGCGCCGAACGGAACTTTGTCGAGAAATGCCGCGTAAACACCGGGGATTGAGATCGTTCCCGTTTTGCGGCAAGACTGGATCGCCTGGCGCAGAACATCCGGCCGGTCCGTCGCCAATCCTACCGCGGCCTTGGTCCGATCAAGCATGGCGGTGACACTGTGCCCATGCGCTTCGAGGCCGACCGCATCTAAACAAGAGTCGGGTCCCACGCCGCCGGTGAGGTAATTTAATTCGTCGAGGATCCCATCTTCGGTTTGATCAAAATTAATGGTTTCGGCGCCGGCCGCTTTAGATAAAGCCAGGCGATTTTCGTAGTGATCGATGGAGATCACACGCTCCGCCCCGAGTAGGAACGCGCTACGAATAGCCATTTGCCCGACGGGACCGGCGCCCCAGATGGCGACCGTATCGCCGCGACGAATGTTACAGTTTTCCGCCGCCATCCAGCCGGTCGGAAAGATATCACTCAGGAACAAAACTTTTTCGTCGGCGATGCCTTTCGGCACGACGACGGAATTTGTTTCGGCGTACGGCACGCGAAGAAATTCCGCCTGCCCGCCCGCGTAGCCGCCGTTCAGGTGCGAGAACCCGAAGAGACCGGCGCCGCCGTGTCCGTAGAGGGCGTCTGCCATGTAGCGATTTGGATTCGAATTGTCGCACGCCGAATACTCTTGTTCTTCGCAGTGGTGACAGCTGCCGCAGCCGATGTCGAAAGAAACGACGATCTTATCGCCCACTTTTAATTTTTTAACGGCCGGGCCGACTTCAACGATCTCGCCCATATTTTCGTGGCCCATGATGTCGCCTTTTTGCATCGTCGGCACGTAGCCGTTATAGAGATGCAAGTCCGATCCGCAGATCGCGGCGGTCGTGATTTTGATGATGACGTCATCGGGTCTGAGAATTTTCGGGTCGCGAACATTCTTCACCGAAATCTTTTGTTTACCTTCCCAACATAATGCTTTCATTCTGAATTCCTTTTAGTGTTTCGAATCGTTGGATTGATCTTCTTCGCGGCCGCTGCTTTGCCCTTGGATGGTGGGTACGCTTCCGGTTTCGCACAAAGCTTTAAAACGTTGCGCGGTTAATTTGGTCAGCGTCATCGCATCTTTACCTAAGAGTTTTTCGACCATCCCGGCCAAGCGCCCGGCGGTCGTGTCATATTCGCAGCGCATACGAACGATAGTCCCGCGGTTCGCCTGGGCCGGAACCAGATTAATGCGCAGCGAGAAGGGAAAACCTCCCTCATCCTTCGCTTCGAATTTGAATTCGTTTTCGCTAAACGATGAGTTCATCGGTAAATCGAACGAGCCTTCGCCGATTCGATTCTTGAATTTCCAAATGGAAGTGACGCCGGCGGATTCAATTTTCTCTAGATTCTCTAAGAATATAGGGAAATTGTTAATCTCGCTAAGCATCGCCGAGACTTCCGCGATCGGCCGGTTAATTGTTTCGGAGAAGGGTCGCTGTTTTCCGTCATCTTGGAAGTAAGCTTCGTAGGAGCGTTGCGCGGTCGATTCACGCTGCGCATCGGCCATCTTTAATTGTTGTTCGGACTTCGCCATTTCAATTCCTTTCGTTTAATCACGAAGGAAAGCATTGCAACGCTCGCACCGCGCTCAGATCGCAGAGGTGATGAAGGACCGGGTAATTGCGCCACGTTTGAATCGCCGATCATGTCGAAAACGAACCTGCATTGTTTTAACGCGCAGTCGCTCTCTACCTTAGTCATGATCCGCGCAAGCGAAAGATAAGTTTAGAACGGCACAAATTTTTGCTAAAAAGAGATGTGTATCAACGAAAGACCTTTGAACTTGCCGAATTTGCCGAAGAAGCCATAGCGGCCTTCATCATGGCGCTTTCGGTTTTAAATTCGATTTATCTTTCTACCCGCAGTGAAGGCATCACGAACGTCAACGTCATTGTTTTTTCGGTACTCGGCGCCTGCGCGGCGTGGGGTCTGATCGACGGCGTCGTTCAGTACGTGGGCATCGAAGTTCGTCGCTCGCGCTTTCGCCGTCTTTCAAAATCTTTGAAAAGCTCGATGAGCCTTCAACAATTTACCGATCATCTACAACACAATATCGACGAAGACATCATCCATAACTGGGGGCAAGACGCGGTCGCGGCGCTGTTCGAAAACAAAGACGATGTGCAGCCACGTTCGGCCCGTTCTTCACGCCTGAACGACGGCATCGCCTTCTTAAGCGTGCTTTTCGTTTACCTCGTGGCTTCGCTCGTCACCGTCATCCCGCTTTTCCTGGTCGGCAGCCTTTACCGGGCCGTCGTTATCTCAAATTGTTTATCCACCCTCTTCCTCTTCGCCATTGGGTACGTTTGGGGGCAATCGACGGAACACGCTCGGCCGTGGCTTCTCGGGCTTATAACGGCCTTCACGGCTTTTGCGCTTTTACTGACCTGTCTCGCGCTCGGCGGTTGATTCAACGCTTGGCAGGCCGAGCGTGACCGGCGCCCTTAACGAACGACACGGATAAAGATGGGCTCCATCTTCGGGCCGTTGTTGTTGACGCAAGGGTTGTTCACGGGACCGTCGGGATTGCACAAGATCTTATTCGCGTTGCCGGCTTTGTCGGCGACGTAAAACGAAAACATTTTGTACTCGCGCGGCCGGGAATAAGGGTCGACTTCGATGTCGACGTGGTACCAATCCCCACCCTCGGCGACGACTTCTTTGACGGAGGGTAGAATCTGATCGTTCGCATTGCGGGGATTGATCGACATCAACCAGATAATTCCGAAACGGCCGTCACCCCACACGCTATCGGCCCTCGGGCCTACGTGAACGCCGGATTCGGAATCTGTTGCGTGAAAACGTATGCGAACCGTGGTCCCCGCTTTCCATTTCGTATCGTCAAGCACGATACGGTCCACCCTCGGGGGCGTGACGTCCACCAAACCGCCGTTCTCAACTTGAATATGCAAAATCGGAACGTCGGTACGCAAACCTTGAGTCGAATGGTTTTTTTCGTAAGCGTGATAAACGCCGTCGACCGGCTCAACGTTGCCGTACGGAGAATCTTTGTAGAAGACCTCGTTTCCCGCGAGGTCTTGGGCATGAATGGCGCTCAGCCTGTAGCTTCCACCGGGCATGTACGGCGTGGTGGCTAACTCGGCGGAGTACCAGCCTCCACCCTCGCTACGCGGATTTGTACACTGAACCGGAAAAGATCGCTCTGAACCGGAACCGGAACCGGCACCCGCGCGGTGCAAGAAACCACACTCTAACTTCTCGACGTTGACCCCCGATCCACCGTCTTCGAACTTGAAGTAAACGCGCGCCGGCTGACCGGCCCGGAAGACTTGATCTACGCGCGTCTCGAGCAGCGTAGGCGGAGTTACGTCAGAGAATCCATCATTAATGACCGGCACCATAACGATCGGCTTCTTAGCGGAATGATTCATCACGCGGTAATTACCGGCGCGATCGTCCGACCAGAATGTGCTCAAGGCTAAGTAACCCGCGGGCACGAACGGACCGATATTAAATTCCAGCGAATACCAGTCGTTGCCTTCACTCTTAGCCGAACCGTTTGAATATATCTCTAAAGGGTAAGTCGGTTTGCCGTCCGCCGCGACGGGAATCATTCTTCCCGAAGTTCTTTCCACTCCGGAGTTGTCGTCCTTGGCGCGGAAAAAGATTTTTTGCACCGAACCCGAGGTCCAAGTTGGATTTTCGGTACGGAAGCCATCAATCACCGGCGGAAGCACATCGTAGGTCAACGAAAGAACGATCGGCCGGATCAGCGAAATGCCATCCCCGATCGCGAACGCTTTGATCTTCGCTTCGAGCAGGTCGCCGTTCGAAGTCAAGATGAGGTAAAGCCCGTCGAGCCGGTCGGCCGTTTCTTTTTCCGAAGCGAGGCCTTGCGCGCCTTTGAACTCAAGCGGCGTAAAACGCCGGTTGGGATATCTTCGCGCCGCGAACTTCATCAACGCATTGAAGGTCTTGATCTTCCCGCGCGTGACGGTGAACGAAACTTTCGAAACCGGTTCCGCGGCGCGAATTAATTTTTCGTTCGAGATAGAAAACGAAGTGTCATTTTTTACGGCGAGCGTGAGATTGGAAGCGAATTGCACCCCGACGCGGTTGGAAGAGTTCCAGTACGCTTGGCTTCCGTTGACCGGGCTGCCGTTACCGACACCCACCCCACCGGTTGCGCCTAAGTTCAGCGTGAAGAGCGCGGGGAGTAGAATGGAGACGGAAAATAGTGAGCGGATCATTTTAAAGGTCCTTCCTTACGCATTTGGGTCAGCGGAAATAAATGAAGATTGAGTTGATAAACATCGGCCGGCTCATTTTCATTCGCGAGCAATTCGTTGAGTTCCGAGCGAAAACGGCGGATTTTTTCTTTCACTTCGGGCAGGAGCCTGTCCGGCACGGAGATAGTGAGCCCGTTCAATTCGCGGCGCTCGAGCGGAAGCTCAAGCGCGTCTTCCGATAAACGAATGGAGTTACGGTGATATTGCGCGACCGACGCGCTTCGCACGTCTTCCGGCGTGGTGAGCGCGGCGTTTAACGTTACCCAGCGTTCATCTTCACCGCGCGCGATCAATCCAAGCGCGGCGAGATCATCGATCGCTTTCGTAACGGCCGCTTTGTTCACGCCGCGGCCCAAACGAAGACTTATCTCGGCCGGATCTTGCGAGACTTCGCGCTGGTGAAGCAGACCGAAGATGACCGGGTAATACCAAGTCGCCAGGAAGGCGTATTGTTTTTGATTGATCTCGAATTGCGGGCTAGCGCTCTTGAGCCGCAAAACTTCTTCGCGCGCGACGGCGCGTTCACGCTCGGACCGCGCCGAGTCCAGCTTCGCGTAAGCGAGCATCAGCGATTTCTGCCGGCCCCGAAAACCGAAGGCCTGCGCGAGCAACTCGGCCGAGCGAGACGTGAGTTTTCGTTCGCCCGAAACGACCATGGCGAGATGGCCCGGACTTTTAAAGCCCGCTTTACGCGCGAGCGCCCTGAGCCCGCCGGTCTTCTTCCGGGTTTCGAGATAGCTCCGCAGAAACTCGCGATGATCGCTACTCTCATAAATAGATTTTATTTTTGACTGAAGTGCAGGCCTTGTTTGCATGCGAAAGCTATAGTCCGGCGCCTTCCTAATAAGCAAGCGACCCGGAACGAATTCGTTTTCGTTTGAGAACACCCCCTACCGATCAAGGCTGCTAAATATTCGGAATCCTGAACTTAATTTTGACGGCCGATTCCAAGCTCACAATATTTAGGTGGATCTGAAAACAAAGCGTCGTGCCCCGTTTCCGGGAGTGGGGGGCGCCCCCAGCAGTGGGGAGCGCCCCCGCCCCGGCGCCCCGGACCGACGGTGCCGATTCGCGGCACCCCCTGACGGAAGGAATTACCGGTCGAAAATGGCGATGGTGAAAATCACACGGTGGACCGGGACCCGCGCCCACGTGGAATCTCAGGCAAAATGACACCGGGAACTCATTACCAGGGCACAGGATTCGCTCTACGTATTCACCAGAAGCTCTAAGGAAGGGGCGATATATGAAACGTAATGGATTAGCAGTACTTATTTTATTTAGTATAGTGAGTGTCGCGAATGCGGGTCCGTTACCGGTGGTGAAGGGCTCATTGATGTTGCCCGACTCTCCCCGTGCGGGCACGATCATGACTCCCGAAACATTTGAAAATTTCGAGAGCTTAATCGGACATCAGCTGACCTCTTCGGAGATCGGGCAGATTCAACGCATAAGCGACCAAGTCAAAATGCTTAACCAAGATGATACGACCAAGGCGCGCAAAGTTCGCTGGGATCTCGGCACCTCCGGTTACGAATTCACCGTGTTGATCTGCGGTCAGTTTAAAATGCAGGCGGACGCCATCATCCCCGCGAAAGTGAAAGACCTCTTGGGCAAATTGCCGAAAGCCGTTCAAGATAAAGCCGGCGGCATTTTAGCCAAGGGAACGGTTGAGCTTATGCCCTGCTTCGACCCGCACACGAAACTATCCTACGTCATGGTCGGCGGATCGCACACGGTCGGTGCGCCATCGATCTTGAGCGGCGGTTTAACCGTCGGTATCTACTTTAGCCCGAAGGCCGAGAACATGGTCGTTGGAAACTACATCTTCGGCCGCTTCACTTGGAACGTGTACGCCATGGGAAAATGGGAAGTGACCGGTGGCGGTGATTTACAGTGCGCGCAAGATCTCGCGAAGATGGAATTTGATTTCTCGAATTGCCGCCGATTTTATTTATCGACGGGTTTGGGCTTTGATTTAGGCGGCGCGATCTTCGCTAAGCTGAAAGCCTTGCGTAACCGCGCCAACGCGGCCACCGCCGCGCAAGTCGCTCAGGGTAAAGCGATCGATCTCGGTACGTGGAGTTTCTCGTACGGGGTCGTCGTAAAAGTTCACGAGTTCCCCTGGTACGCACGGATGAAGAACGGAGCGGGCCTCAAAGAAACCTTCCGTGACATCGCTTCCTACACCGCGCCGGACTGATTAAAGCTGGATGGCCTTGATGATCTCTTCAAGGCCGGACATCATCGTCGTGTCGCTCACGTTTTGCCCGATCGCGGCGCTGAGCCATTCGATATAGAAAAAATAGGTCATCGAAAATGGACCGAAGGTTGAGAAGAAAAATTGGGCCGCGATGAGCGGCTCGTATTTTTTCAAGGACCTCGGGCTTAATATTTCCGACCAACGGATTTTCTTAACGGGCTCGCTGGTCGAGCGGCGAAACAAAGTGTTGTACGATACCTCAAGGATCTGCCGGGTTCCGTCCCGGAACGCCGGGTAGCCGAACGGAAAAGCCAAAACTAAAAAGAAGATTCCGACGAACACGGCCCGGCTTTTAGTGGTCGCGTTCCCCGTCTCGTTTTGTTGGAAGAAGTCGCCCTGCAAAAGCACGAGACGTTGAACGGCGTTAGGGGTCATCTTCTCACGCGCGTAAAGGTCTCCGACCAGAATGTAAATCGCGGCCATACGAATGCCGGCGTGTCCGCTGTCCGAAAATATACGGTGAACAAACTGGCGCGAGATCGAAGGCACCTCAACCGGTTTATGATCCGAAAACAGGTAGTAATAAAACATCTGCCCGAGTGGCGTATTCCAGAGTGCGTTTAAAAGGCGCTGCCGCATCTCCGCCTCTTCGGCGGTCCCCGGTTTAGTTTTGAACGGCGCAAAAAGTTTCTCGTCTCGCGGAATTTCCGGCTGATCCATCCCCGGTTCACTCACCGCTTGGACGAGGTCTTTGTTAATACCCTTCGCCGCGAGTTTTTTGTTCTCTTTGACGTCTTTACCGTTCTGCTCGATCCGCGCGTTCAACTCTTCGCGAGTCGGCGGTTCGGCGTGCCCGGCCGCGGCCGTCGCTAGAAGTAAAACTAAGATCGTAGAAAAAAGATTATGTATCATGGTTGTTCATTCCAGTTGCCGCGTAGGCCTTCGAGGACAATTTGTTCTTCTTCACTTAATGCGCGCTCACGCGCGGTATTTTCAAGTTGCTTGATCATCGCTTCGGTCGGATCGGTGATCGTCACCGCCCGCTGCTGGGCGATCGCGGGGTTGAGTCCCTCGTAGCTCTTGTCCATCGGCGGCGGTAACGTTGGATCACCGAGGTAGGCGAACACGCCGCCGGTCGCGATCAACACCAAGATGGACATACTGCTAAAACGCACCATCCCCGGTTTGCTGCTGTAGTAATCGTGCATCAACGTGATGAAGTTTTGGTTCACGTAGTTTTCGATGGCCTGAAGCTTGGCTTCTTCAGTTTTGCTGCGAACCCGCTTGATCTGATGAACGAGCTCGCTGGTTAAGCGAATCTCTTCGAATAACGCCCGGCCACCCTTCGGTGCGAATAAGTGGAACGGATGGCGCTGCGGAATTTTAAGATCAAGTTCGGCATGAAGATCGGGTTTTGCGCCTTCGCCCGTATGATCATTGATCGCGCGGTAAAGTAGATACTCGTAAAGCAGAACGCGGGTCGCCCGGGATTTAAACTGCAGCGCCAAGCGCAAACGTTCTTGCGCCGTGGCGTTGATCCACTGATCGGCATCGCCGATGTCATTTGAAAACGCGGTTCGAATCGCTTCGAAGAAAAACGTGTAATCATCCAGAAGGCCCGGCTCGAACGGTTTACGTAAAAAGCGAACGCCTTTTTCCTCGGGCAGCCACTTCTTCACTCCCTTAGGCGTTTCGCGAATCACCTTCACGCCGTTCAGCTGCTTCATAATTTGCCGTGAGAAACGCTCGCGCTGATCACCCAATAAAACGGCAACGGTGGCGAGCACGCTTTCAAGTTCGGGTTCGGTGCCTTCAAACTTTTCTCGGGTCTGCTCAAGCGGCGACCTTTCACTATCGATTTTCTCTTCGGTTTCGGCCAGGAACTTGTTGCAGTCGAAGACCGGCGCGCGACCCGCGAGCGCCGCGGGCGAAAAAGCGATCAACATTACGCCGATAATGAATAGCTTCATCGCTGACTCTTTCTTTGGGCCAATTGTTGAATCACATCCTCGGCTTGCGTTAGCCCACGCGCTTTGAAGCTTGAGTGCAGAAGATGGAGAATTTCGAAATAGACCGCGCGGCTCTTCTTGCCGCGGCTAAGGATGAGGTCGCCGAATCTTTCGAAACCCGCGAGACCTTGCGGATTGCCCAATAGCTTTTCCGGCTCGCTCATCGCGCGATTAAAATATACGAACAAACCTTCGGGATTAAGAATCGGATGCTCTTCAAAAGTCGCGGAGAGCCCGGCCGATAATGTGCGCAGCCGTTCGGTTGCCACCACCGGCACGGCCGAACTTTGCAAATTACTGATGCCGTCGAGAGCGCAATCGCAACCCGTACCGATCGTCGGCTCTATCTTCAAAGCGAGGCGATCGTTTCTTAAAAGCCCCGAGAAGCTTCCGAAGGCGCGCTCACCACGGATGATGTTGGCGAGCTGGCGCTCTTGTAGACTGCGGGCATCGGTAAAGGAGAATGAATTCGTTTGAAACTGATCGGTAATAAAATAGTACGATTCACGAAGCGGCTCGGTGCGCGGTATACAGAAAAGGAAATTAGGTCGTTCTGCGGTCGCCAGCGTGATCATCAAGCAGTCGCGAAATTGCCCGGAGAGGGCCACGCTTAAGCGGTCGGCGTAGAAGTTCGTCACGCGGGTCAATCCGCTCTGGTCGATACTCGCCTTCGTCGCCGAGATCTCGCGCATTTTGTATTTTTCATTACGTCCTTGGAAAATCCAGTTCAAAGTGCGGCCGTTGCCGAAGGCGTTGAAGCCGACCGAGCGGAAGTCGGTGATCTCGCTCCCGGAAACGTTGCGCTCGCCCATGCCGGAAACGTTCGACATCACGGTTTGTTTTAAAATGTTGGCCGTCACTCCTAACACTTCCGAACCGGATCTCACTTCCAACGGTCGCGGATTCACGCTCCCGACAAAGGTAAAACGGTGCCAAGTGGCATAGAGCTCGGGTGCCGCAAGAAATTGTAACTGAGGATCCGCGGGAACGGCGACGCCGGGGAAAGCTTGCGGCGAATGTTTAAAAAGAAAATCGAAATGTTTAAGCAGCGCTAAGGGCGGCTCGGTTCCGCGAATCGCGGTTTCGATCACGCCTTCGGCCACCGGAATAACGAACGGTTGCCCCGCTTGCCAAATTTGCACCGGGCCCTTCAGCCCGAATTTCTCGCCGACGTTCGCGAGGGAAGATACGACCGGCGAAGTAGTTTTCACCCAAAGCCCGAGACCGGGCTGATGCGTTGCCGTTTTCAGCGTGAGTTGTCCAGAGTCGCCCAAAAGGGATTGCACCGTCACGGGGCTGGCCTGCGGAGTGTACGAGACTTGCTCGATGCGCGGATCGAAGGACACGACGAGCGCGGCCGCTTCCGGCGCCCCCGACGTTTCGGAAATCGGCTGGATATCCAAAAGCAAACGCGGGCGTCCGTCGAGCAAGGGCACGTCGGCCAGATCCACTTGCAGGGAGACTTCCGCCGAGACCTGCCCGTTTGAATCTTCGGTGGCCGTGGTCTTAAAACCGGCGAGTCGCTGATACTTAGTCAGATCTTCCGGGCCGGCCTCGCCGGGCGCGCCGTTCGGCGCCACGATGATACCTTGAATATTGAAGCGGGTGCCCGGCCACACGGAAGTGCTGACCGGCGTGGCGTTCAATTCACGAAGCCTTGCGTATTGGTTTAAATAACTCAAAACGTAATTGTAGCGAAAGCTGAGGCGCAGGTTATCGTCGACGACGATTTCACGCGACTTAAGCTTGGCGAAACTCAATTGTTGCACGCGCAGCTGCAGCGGGCCCGACTGCGCTGCCACGGGGAACCCGTTTTCGGCCTCGCTCCAATCGCTGAGATCGGTCTTATTCCACGGATCTAAATAGATAGCGCGAGTGCGGGTAAGACCCGCCAATTCAGCCCGGCGCCCACGTACGATCAAATGCTTTTTCAAAAATTTAGTGTTCGCTTCGGCGAAGTTAAACGGGATCGACGACGCGAAGTCGATGCATCCGTCGGGCAAAGTCGTGTACACCTTCGCCCTCCCCGTCCCCGCGGGAGTATCGGCCAACTCGATCTCGAATTGAATACCGGGCTCAAGTTGGCGCCAACCGAACGTACGGCCTAAGCAGACCTGCATCTTCAACTCGGCGCGCGCTTGCCAATTGCGAGAGTCTTCGGCGCGAACGCGCGCGAATTGCGTGGTCGTCGTTAGAATCACGAAGCCGGGCTCGTTGCGTGAATATTCCCGCACGCGATCGCTCGGCTTCTGAAAAGAGCATCCACCGGCGAGCAAGAAAGCGATAACCGGCAGCCTAAAGGATTTCATAATTGATCCTCAAAACCGCAAAGAAATAATTTTGCACACCCGGCTGGTTCAAAGTTACCCGCAGGGGCTTGGCCATTGTGTAATTGAGCAAAACTTCGGTACGGATCTTCGGCATCAACGCCGAGACTTGAGCGCCGTAGCCTTGCATGTTCGCGTGCCCGATGGTGCGGTCGTTGAAGAAGGCCGGTGCCGCATCGGATTCGATTTTAAAATAGCGAAGCTCCGGCGCGAGGGAGAAATCTTTAAACTCGCGCGTCACTTTCAAGTGCACGTCGTGGCCGGTATTCGCGCCCCCCGGCGCACCGGAATTGCGAAGGCCGGTGTACTTCGCCTCTACCTTGTTATCCAGCAACTTGCCCTGGCCCGTGAACCCGTATTCGTAACCCTGGTACGCGAAGCTGAAATCGGCGTTTTTCTCATCGAGTCCGCTGCTGGTGTTGCCCATGAACTGACTTTGGTAAGCGACGAGCGGAGAAAGGCCGCTAAACATATAGTGAGACACGTGGAGCTTGCCCTTTACGTCGTCACTCGCTTCGTAAGCCAGCGACAGCCGCTCGATAAAGAAGCTCGAATCGCTTTGCAGACTGCGCCCGGTCGGTTGCGTATTTTGGGTGTCGGAAGCGTAGGACTGCTCCAACTCAACGCCGAGTTTGAAATTTCCGATAGGCATTTGGCAATTTTCGTAGAGCGCGGGGAAGCTTTGTTCGTAAGAGAGCAACGGCGAATCTAAGAAGTTTTGATTAATCGCACCGGCCCGGAGGTTACAAGGATCGACCGGCGTCCAACTGACACTCGCCTCTTTGAGTACGGGGGTTTGCCGGGGTGCGAACTCATCGTTAAAGAGCGCGCGACTCGAGCCACCCTCCAAACGTGCGCCGCCTTGAATTTTCGTTTGTAAATTCGGCAGGAGATGGTGGGTAAAGTCGGCTTCGAGCAACGTGCCCGCCTGCTGCGCGGACAGAACACGTGAACGTACGGTACGTGAATATATATTAGAGGTTAAAAAAAGGGACGTCTTCGCTTCAGACCAAGCGGAATTAGCGAACGTCAAAAACGTAATGAGGAAATAAACCCTAAGTTTCATTGCGGAGGGTTCGAATTGCAAAACTGAGGCCTTCAATAGGAGCCCCGAAGCCGCTCCCCGCGCGGCTTACATGTTTTTTAAACTAAAGGAGCTCTTCACATTTTAATATTTTCGCAAGATCGGCAACGACTCCGGCCGGGTCAAACTTGCGTCCCGTAATCTTCTCGATGTTCGTGGGGAACAAATATTTCCAGCCTTGATTATAAAATTGATCGGCAAAAATCGTGGCTAAACCCGGCTGTTGATTCCACGAACGGCGGCCCGACGTTCTTTCGATCTCATCGCTAACGAACGAAGCCATCATGCGCGATCCGATCTCGGCGAAGGTGTAACCGATATCGCGAACATTCCCGCTCACGTAATGGGGAAAACCTAGCCAATAAAAATACGAAGGGCCGTTTGTCGGGTAAGATTTTAACCCCGCTTCGTAAATCTCAAGTTCACGATCAAGCGCTTCAACCCGCTCGAGGAAAGTCTGCGCGCCGGGCGCGTCGTAGTCGTAATCCCAAAGTTTGGTGTCGAACAATGCGCCCTTCGCCATCATCACGAGCGTGACGATCGAATTCTTCTGACTATTGGCGGTGAGCTCCGCGAAGCGTTCGGGCGTCGGCAGTTGCCCGTCCACCGGCGTTGCGTTCGCGCGCAAAAATTCGGGATCGGCCAAAAAGCGTTCCATGCTCATCGATGGAACTTCGACGTAGCCGTAAGCGTCGGGTTCAGGATTGACCTGGTAGGCCAATACTTGATCGAGCGCATGACCACCTTCGTGAAAAGCAACTTCCAGATCCCTAACCCCGGCGCCTTGGTAGTTTTGCAGAATGTAGACGAAGCCCGGTTCGCGTCCAGCTAAGCCTTTCGGAGCGTGGATGTAATCCAATTTTGCGGCGTCAACTTTTGTGACGACCGGTTCCGGTGCGAGGACCGGGGCCATGTACGCGCCGGTGAGAAATTTCTTTTCGCGCGCTTCGTCGTCGACGACGATCTGCGTGAGCACCTCGGGATCGAAGCCACTATCGATGATCGCTCTCTCCCAGATGTCGGTGATCTTTGCGTTGGGGAAATATTTTTGCAGCATTCCCGTGTCCTGCAACTTAAGCAGCGCGACGTCTTCGGTCATGAGCTCGCCGTCGATACCTAGCGCCTTTTTTCGCTCGGCGATGAAGTTTTCGTACAACGGCTTCAGCGCGGCCAAGTATTGTTCTAAAAATTCGCGCTGCTTCGCCGGCCCGCGATACGCGGGTTCGTAGCCTTGCCCGTCGACTTCCAGCTGGTAGGCGGCCCATGTGGCGTACCCTTTTGATTTAGCTAATCGCGTACGAACGACGGCTAATTGATTGAGCGTTTGGCCGGTCGCCAAAGTGGCTTGGTGACCCACATTGAGGTAAGCATTTTCGCGAAACAGATTCGCCAAGCGGCGCTTCGCTTGCGCCAGCGTAATTTTGCGGTCCTTGTACAAACGACGAACGGTGGTCAGATTCTTAGCGAACCGCGGGACTTCCGCTTTCGCGGCGGTCTGATCGACGGCGATATTAAATTTTTGGTACAGGTTATTCATTTCCTCAACGACGGGCGCCATTTCTTCGCTAAAGGAACTTAGTTCGTGCATGCGTAAGGCGCGGCGGGCTGAGTCGGCCATCGGACCCGAAAGGCCTTCCGCCAATTTCGCGTATTTCGCCACTCGTTCGGCAACTACGGGATCGGTAAGTTGTTTAGAATATTCGTTGATCGCCGCAAGCTGGGCGGCGTCGAGCTCGTCCCGCTCTTGATCGGTTGAATACGAGCCCGAATCTTTTCGAAGGTGATTGGAATAATAACGTAAGAGCAATTCATGCATCTTCACTTGCGCCGGGAAAATTTCGGTCGCGAAGAAATTTAAAAATTCTTTGGCTTGCGGACTCCCCGGCTCACCGACGATCTCTAATTGGGGGACGGGCCGATTCGTCAGATCTTTGAGAACCTGACGGGTCCGCTCAGGGTGATAACGTTGAACTTGGGCCTGCACGACGAAGGACGCAACCAGCGGGATCAGCAAAAATATTTTCATCCCGCACCGCTAACATTATGGCTAGCGATACGGAAGAGAAAATATTGCGCTTCAAGCTTGCCCATTTTTCCGCGCTTGCGATGTTCAAGCGCGTTGCGGTCGGCCGGACTGGCGCGTGCGGGTGGCGCCGTGCAACGGCATCGGCACGCCCGAAATGTCGACCCCTAGTCTAAGGCGTGTTAAACTCTCGGTATGAAAAACTACGACGTCGTGATCATCGGGGCCGGTTCCGCGGGCCTATCTGCAAGAAAAGAAGTGGCCGCGTTTACGGACAACTACCTGGTCGTCGACGACGGCCCGCTGGGCACCACCTGCGCGCGCATCGGCTGCATGCCTTCAAAGGTGTTGATCGAAGCCGCGAACATCTACCACCAACGCAAGAAATTCCCCGCGATCGGCGTCGAAGCCGCGGACCACTTAAAAATCGATTACCGCGTACTGATGCAACACGTGCGCACTTTACGTGACCGCTTCGTTCGCGGTGTGCTGGGCGATTTGGAGGAGTGGTCCGGCACTCACCTACGCCGCGCGCGGGCCTGCCTCGTCGGTAAAGACGTTTTACAAATCGGCGACGAGCAAGTCACCGCGAAGAAGATTATCCTCGCGACCGGCTCATCGCCGACGATCCCGCCGGCGTGGGACGGCGTGCGCGACCGTCTATTAACGACCGATACATTTTTTGAGCTTGAAACCTTACCCGCGAAGATGGCCGTGATCGGCATGGGGGCGATCGGCCTTGAACTTAGCCAAGCGTTGGCGCGCGTGGGGGTCGAGGTCACTTCGTTCGGCGACGCGAAATCCGCGGGCGGATTAACCGATCCCGAAATGGTTAAGTACGCGCGTGAAACTTTCGCGCGTGATTTCTCGATTTGCGATGAGCGCGTAACGGGAATTTCCGCGGAGGGTGAATCCCTTAAGGTGACCACCGCTTCGCGCTCGAGCACCTTCGGCGAAGTCCTCTGCGCCGTCGGGCGCACGCCGAATCTGAAAAATTTAGGCCTGGAAATGCTTGGCGTGAAACTGGATGAAAAAGGCCAACCGCCTTTGGATCCCCACACCTTCCGCATCACCGGCACCGAAATTTATTTGGTCGGCGACGCCAACGCTTACCGGCCGATTCTGCACGAGGCCTCGTACCAAGGGCGCGTCGCGGGCCTTAGCTCCGTCGAACAACACGAAGACAAAGATTTCAGAACGGTCGCGCGGCTCGCGATCACCTTCACATCCCCGCAAATTGCCGTCGTGGGCGAGAGTCATAAAGCTTTGCTCGCGAACAAAGCTGACTTTGTCCACGGCAGCGTGAGCTTCGAAGGACAAGGGCGCGCATTAACTAAACTCGCTAATTGCGGCTTGCTTAAAGTTTACGGCGATCGCCGAACGGGCCGCTTGCTCGGCGCCGAAATTTTCGCGCCCGAGGGCGAGCACCTCGCGCATCTCTTGGCCTGGACGATCGACGACGGCTGGGATGTCTTCAAAGTTTTGCGTCGCCCATTTTACCACCCGGTCATCGAGGAAGGTTTGCGAACGGCCCTAAGGCGCTTGGCGCTCGAAGTAAAACCCAAACCACTAGCCATGGAAACCATCGAAGCCGACGACCCCCCGGCGGGCACCCGCATCCGCTAGCGCGCTCTCGGCCCTTCCCGGGAGCCGTAATTTACAAAGGCGTCGAAATGAACAAATCGGGTGTCCTGGCGAACGTGTTGAACATCAAGTTAAACATATTGTTTATCGACGTCGATTTGTTCATTTCGACGCCTTTTGATTTTACCTCGCCGCGCACGGATATTAACCGTCAGCATCTCCATCACAAAAAATGCAGACCGGTCGCGTCCCGCTCGAATCAAGCCGTGGCCACGGCTCCTCCGCGCAGGCACGAATCATTTCACGCGGTAGAAGGCGGTGCGGGAAACGCAGAGTAGGCCCGCTTCGCTGCTGAAGTGCAGGTACGGGATCCATGGTGTGCGTGTTGTCGCGAGTGGGCCGAAGTTATCGGCCGTGGCCGTTGGATCACCGAACAGTGTCGTCACCGAGTAATCGCTGATCAAAATCTTTCGCACCGCTAAATTGGCGAAGTCCGCGACGTAGAGGGAAGTTCCGTCGGTCGTCAAACCGTACGGTCCGTAAAACGTAGCCGCCGCGCCCGTACCGTCCGCGTGGCCCGCGACGCCGGCGGTACCCGCGACCGTCGTCACGTTGTTGTCGGAAAGCCTGATCCGGCGAATGGTGTTGTTGCTCGCGTCCGTCACGAAGAGGACGTCGCCGTCGACGGGATCGTTATACGCGGCGAGGCCCTGCGGATCATTGAAACGCGCAAGGGTCCCGACCGCGTCCAGATTTGCGCCCGGAACCGATGAACCCGCGATGGTCGTGACTTCGAGCGTGTCCAATTTCACTTTACGGATCGTATTATTGAAGCGGTCGATGACGTAGAGAGCGTTACCCAACTTCACCATTCCGGTCGGCCCCGCGAATTCCGCCGCCGGTCCGACGCCGTCGGCACTTCCGGAAGAACCGCAAGTTCCCACCAAAGTCGAAACGGTAAAATTGGGATCCGCCACGTTCACCGTTCGGATGCAGTAATTATAAACATCCGAAACGTAAAGGGTCGTGCCGTCGAGAAGCGTGTCGGAGGGTGAATTCAAAAGCGCGGTCGCGCCGGGCCCGTCGGTGGTGCCGATTACGCCGACCGAACCCACGATCGTTTGAACCTCTTTGGTTTTACGATTCACTCGCCGGAGCGTTCGGTTCACGCCGTCCGACAAGTAATAATAGTTTTCGTCTAAGGAAATCCCGCCGGGTAAATCGAAGCTTCCCGGAATCCCGTCGGCGCTTCCCGTCCCGGTCGGTGGCATGCCGACATCAACCATCCCGACTCCCGCGATCAGTTCAGTTTCGGTAAAGGCGAGTGCCGGATAGATGTTTAAGTTCGGCGTGGGGGTTCCGGGCGTGGGCGTGGTCGGATTATTCGGGGTCACCGATTTCGAATCGAAGGCATCGATTCCTAAGCACGAGCACAAAAATAAAGTTGAAACGAAGACCACGGTAGAGCGCATATTTTTTAGCATACGTGAACTTATCGACAAACCTGGACCAGGCCTCAAGATGCCTTCTCAGCTTGAAACACGCGGGTTGCCTATTTTCGTAGCCAAGGCCCGCTGACTATGATTATTGGACGCATGAAAAATATTATGTCCCGCTTTATCCTTTTGGTTTCCATCTGCTTTTCCGTTTCGGCCACCGCCACTGTCACTGCCACTCCCGGTTATAAGGCACAAGTCATCGGGGTTCTTGATCAAGCACAAATGCAGCGGCTCGCCGAATTTAACCTACGCGCGGTACCGACGGACGTTGAACTCGATCATTTCTACGCTCTCTTAGACGATATGCGACGGCTCGATTTGAGAAACGTGGACGAGAATGCCGCCGCCGAAGGAGTGCGGGTTTTTGGAACCTTATTAGGCCGCGCGCTTTACACCGAAGCTCTCATCGACAGCGAACTCGATCCCCGTAAAAATCCGAGCGGCCCCGACCATGAACCGGAAGATGCCCTCGCCGTATTCGCTTTTGGATTCGACGACGTAATGTACGCCGAAAGCCCCTTCCCGTTGGGCAACGTTGAGCTTCTATTGTATTGGCAGAGGACCGACCGTCGGCCAAAAGTACAAGCGGCCTTCACGAAAGCGTGGGCGCAAGTGACGGCCCAACTCGAAATCCTCTCGGTCGCGACGTGGCCCAAGCGCGAATATGCGCGGAGGGTGATCGCGACTCTGCAGTTTTTGCTGCCCGAGCCTTCCGCGATCGCTTCGTTTCAAAGACTCATCGCCATTCACCACGCCGTCGGGAACAAACAAATCGTAAAGGAATTGACGAACGCTTTGTCCGCGGAGACCGCGAAGGTGAACCCGCTCGGTTTCGCGCGCGTGTGTGGGAATTTACTTAGCCACCCGCAGGTAACTCCGACGTTAAAGTAAGTAAGACTACGCAATTGGACATGGCCGTTAGATCAATTTCGGCCTGATCGAAAAACGCGTTCCAAAGACCGTCGTCGGCGCCCGGCGGATGAGAAGTTCCGACGGAGGACATCGTAGCACCGGCAGTGAGCACATAGCGAAGAATTAATTCGTTACGCAACTCTTGGTAGCGGTCCGGGCCCGGCGTGTGAAGAGAGGTCTTAAGCTCCGCACCGAGCTTAGCCACTTCGGCGCGCAATAAACTAAAATCATTTAAGTGTCGCCGGCGGATTTCGTTAGCCCTACGTGAGGCGAAGAGCATCTCGTCGCGCAAACGGTTAAACTTGAGTCGTAATGCCGACTCCGCATCCATAACCTCGTCGAATTCCGCTTTAGAAGAATCGCCCGCGGCGAGTTGATCCACGGCCTTCGTAATTTTCGCGCTCACTTCCAAAACCTCTAGCCGAAGTTTTTGCGTCAGCCATTCGATCACCAATCGCGCCTTTTCGCTGCCGGAAGAAAGCCCGGCGAGATTCAGTAGGCGGCGTTGTTCGTTTCTTGGCATGTCCCAGCTTATGAATTCGGAGAGATAGCGCTGATCGTAGGAGTTCTTATAAAGCGGCCCGAGCAAAGTGACGTAGGAGTAATGCAAAAGATAAATCACCGCGGCCAGCTGATCCGCGCGGCGATAATTTATCGATTCCAACGGGTCAAACTCCCCCACGTCGCTCGAAGCTTGATCGTGTTGAGCGCGCGCGAACTCGTGCAGCGTAATGAGGTCATTCGTTGAGGCCTTCGCTAAAAAGCGCTCTCGCGGAAAATAGCGGTAAAGATAGTCTGAGTGCTGCGGGTGAAAGGAAGTGCCGGCCTTCGCGAGAAGTTTTTTGGTTAGGTTATAGTACCGTGCGCGCGGCGAAAAAGTGTTAGGTCTTGGCGGGGAAGGCAGCGGGAGCGTCAGCCGCGAAAAAGAGATAATGATGTCGTCGACTTCGATGGCATGGGCCGCCACGGTATTCACGGCAATGAATAACGAAAGGAATATTTGGGGGAGGTTGAGCATGAGCAACCGTCTAGTCAACGGTCAAAGGGTTGGCAATCGAATTAAGGTTTAGCCGCGAACATGGCGACAGTTTTCAAAAGCTCGGCCGCGACGAGCGGCTTCGTGAGGTGACCGACGAAGCCGGCGTTCCGGGTTTTCTCACGTTCATCAGACATCGCGTGGGCCGTGAGCGCGATAACGGGCGTAATACAGCCCCGCTCATCCAGCGCGCGCTTCGCCTGGTACCCGTCCATAATCGGCATTTGAATATCCATAAGTATCGCACCGTAATTGCCTGCGACCGCCTTACCGAATGCTTCTTTCCCGTCGCTGGCCGTTTCAACCTCGGCTCCGTTTTTGATCAATAAATGAACCACGAGGAAAAGGTTGTCGGCTGAATCATCAACGACGAGAATGCGCATTCCCCGGAGCGGAACCAATTCTCCCGTCCTCACGCTCGTTGCTATCTCTACGGCGTTGCTCGGGACCTCAGCCATGAGTCGCAAGCGAAAAGTACACCCTTTTCCTAATTCACCCTCGACGATAGAAATCCCGCCCGCGATCGCCTGAGATAACCGTTGTGATAGAGCAAGCCCTAAGCCGGTGCCGCCGAATTTACGGGTCGTGCTGTTATCGGCTTGTGTGAACGGAACAAACAATTTCTCTTGTTGGTCACGGGCTATACCGATGCCGGTATCTTTTACGTCAATCGTTAACTCAACTTTGCCTGCCGACATCGGCTTACACCCAATGTTTACGCGAACCCCTCCGGCATTGGTAAACTTCACCGCGTTCCCGATCAAGTTAACAAGAATTTGCCTGAGCCTGGTTGGATCCGAACAAATGTGCGAGGGCACGGACTCTTCCACATTAAGCATAAGATAAATATCTTTTTCTTTAGTTTTATCTTTAAAAAGATCGATGATGTCGGAGGTTAAACTAAACAACGAGAACGGTACGCTCTCAACATCAAGCTTGCCGGCTTCAACCTTTGCGAGATCCAAAATGTCGTCGATGATACGGGTGAGCGAGTTGCCGTTTCGTACGATCGTATCGACGTAGCGATCCTTTTCTGCAGCCTCGATCGCACGATCTTTAAGCAGACCGCTAAAGCCCAAAATCGCACCGAGCGGCGTACGAATTTCGTGACTCATATTTGCTAGAAAAGCGGTCTTCGTTTCGTTTGCACGCTCGGCCGTGATCCGAGCTTCCTTAAGCTGTTCGGCCAATATCTTCGCATCGTGAATGTCGGTGTTGCCGCCGATCCACTTTATAATTTGTCCGCGCTCATTACGTACGGGCACGCCGCGTACGATATGCCAGCGGTACAAGCCATCGGCGCCTCGGCGGAACCTTTGCTCCATCGTGTAAAACCGTCCGGTCTCTAGACATTCTTGCCAAATTCTCAAGGTTTCCGGCACGTCATCGGGATGCATGGGCTGGGCTCTTTCATCATCCCAGCCGGTGCCCCGCGGTTGACCTAGATATTCATACCACCAATCATTGTACCAATCGACGTAACCGTCGGGTCGCGCGGTCCAGACGATCATGGGAAGTTTGTTCGCGATTTCGCGGGCGTTCGCCTCACTTTCCGCCATGAGTCTTCGCAGCGCTTCTTGATAGTTGATTTCCGCTTCGAACTCAGACTCACGCTTCGCGCGAAGGACCTGATCGGTCACTTCTTCAACCCGGTGGAGGATATGAGTTAACTCACCCGCGGCATTAAAAAGCGGCACGTTAGTCGGACTCCAATAACGCTCTTCGAATTCACCGACGGGTGCACCCGGAATCTGTACACCGTATTTTTGCGTCGCCATTTGATCAGCCGTTTTATTTAACAGCACACGGTGAAATGAAGCGCGTAGGTTCTTTACACCGTCCGCGTGTGGATCATTCGGGTTGTCGGGAAATACTTCGAATATGTCGCGCCCGAAAGACTCCTGAATCGATACGCCGCTCACCCTTTGCCGCGTTTCGTTCGCGGCTACGATGCGGAAGTTTTTGTCGATAATCAGCAGCGGCGATGGAATAGCCTCAAGCAGACTTCTAAAGCTTAATGCATCTAATGCATCCTGATTCATGACTAGGACATATCCTTCAACGAGCGGACTTCCAAGCCTTATGTCAAGATTTTAGGATCACCTAGCCTAAGCGTTCCCAACGGATGCCGTCCTCCCGAACGTCTCGAAACGGTGCGCTTTACGACTCTCATACATTCCCCGACTTACCGAAAAGAATATGTAGGACGGAAACGGGAATGGCCGACGCTGCCTTTAAAATTCTGTTTGTCGAGGACGAACCTATCCTTCGTCGTGCGACCGCAAAGATCATGTCGAGCTTAGGCGCCGTCGTGACCACCGCGAATGACGGTCTTGAAGGACTCGCGCGTTTGAAAGAGGATGATTTTGATATCATCGTTTCAGACATCGCGATGCCAAACATGAACGGTTTAGAGTTTTTGAGAGCGGCCCGCAACATCAACTTTAACAAACCATTTATCTTCCTGACCGGCTACAGCGGCCCGGAGTTTGAAAAGGAAGCGATCGCCTTCGGGATCTTCGCGTACCTAGGCAAACCATACCGCCGCGCCACCCATGAGCCCGTGATTCTCAAAGCGCTAAAACAAAGTCGCGAGGCAGTCGATGCATCGTGATGCGCTCACAAAAATTCCCGTCGTACTCTTTCAGTACCGGGCCTCGCGGGACGGAAGCGAAACCTTTGCGTACGACGAATCTGTTTTAACGAAGCGCCTAGGCTTAAAATCTTCCAGCGGCACCGATTATTTAGAAAGCTTTCTCGATGCGCTGACTCCGCAAAGCCGGGCGTCCTTCCGGCAAGCCCTGCTCAAGGCGAATGAGAGCCCAGACTTTCAATGGTCGGGCGAAATCACCGTCGCCGGCGGCCGGGTACTACAAGCCGAAGCTTCGGGTTCTTGCGAGAAGGATACGCAAGGTAATTTCACGATTCACGGCTTTCTAATCGAATCCCAAAAACAGGGCGTGATTCAAAATTTAGAAGAAGAAAAAACTATTCTAAATAACGTGCTCGCTAATATTCCTCACTCCGTGTTCTGGAAAGACGTGAACTCGGTCTATCTCGGTTGCAACGAACGCTTTTTAAAAGACGCAAACGTGGGAACCAAAGCCGACGTCGTCGGCAAAACCGATTTCGATATGCCGTGGGCCACCGCCAATGCCGAGAGCTACCGACGCTACGACGCCGAGCTAATGCAAGCGGGGCGATCTATTCTGAATTTAGAGGAAACCCAGTTGCAGGCCGACGGCAGCCAGACTCACGTGATCACGAGCAAGGTTCCGCTATTGGACAAAGGCGGCCGCACGTTCGGCATCTTGGGCATTTACATGGACGTCACCGAGCATTACATGACCCGCCAGCGCTTGAATGACAATCAAGAGCGTATGCACGCGACCGCAAAGATGGCCGCGCTCGGCGAGATGGCCGCCGGCATCGCGCACGAAATTAATAATCCCGTCGCCATCATCGCCGCCCTGTGCGAAGAAGCCGGCTCGGCGCTCACCAATCAGAATTTAGATTTACCCGCCGCGCGTGAAAGTTTAGCGACGATCGACGCAACGCTCGACCGAATTTCAAAAATCGTGTCGGGCCTGAGTTCAATCGCCCGTCACGGTAAAGGCGACGCCACGACGACCGTGATCTTGGCCGATCTTTTGGCCGAGATTCACGAGCTGTGCCGCGAGCGTTTTCGCCGCCACGGGATTGATTTGTCGGTGACCCTGCCGCCCGCGACCTTCGCCTTCACGGGCCGCGCGACCGAGCTTGCGCAAGTACTCTTGAACTTACTCAACAACTCCTTCGATGCGGTACAAGCGCTCAAAGAGCGCTGGGTTTCGATCGAATGTAAGAATAACGGAGACCGAATCGAAATCCTCGTCTCCGACTCCGGCTACGGAATTCCCGCCTCCGTCCAAGAAAAGATGTTTCAGCCCTTCTACACCACCAAACAGGTCGGCAAAGGCACGGGCCTCGGCTTAGCCATTTCGTCGGGCCTGGTCCTCGCCATGGGCGGCGAGCTCAAATTAAACGCCAAGGCCGAGCGCACACAATTTACGATCAGCCTCCCCGCCGTAAAAACTGCGGCTTAGTTAAATTGAAAATTATCCGGTTCTCGCCGGGTTCGGGCCGTGTTAGCGACTTGCCAACCCTCACCGATCGGAGATCCCGTGCTGCTTGCCCTCCTTCTTTCCGTCTCGACCGTCAGCTTCGCGCAAAACGACGACTACCAAGAGCGTTACCAACTTAAACAACAACGTGAGCAACAGATTCAAAACGAAGAACGACATCAGCGCATCTATGACTCCAACCAAAGATTTTTAAACGAGATCGCCAAACTTGAAAAACAGATGCGTGGCGTTCAGCCCGGTTCGCTCGTTTGTTACAATACCTTCCGCACCTCTGAGGCCACGCAGGCCGTTTACGAACAGTGCCATCCGCGCTTAGGTTGCACGAACGTGTACGCCGATCCCCGTCAGTCCTATGCTTCTCACATGATTATGTACTGTAAGTTCAATACGGGCCTTGACCAAGCGTGTTGGTCGCAGAGTTACGGCAATTCACCCCGCGGGATCACCGCCAGCTGTTTAGATAAACAGGGTTACGAAACCAAATACGCGACCGGCCGCTACGTCGAACCCGCCGTGCCGAAGACCCGTTCGTCGGGCCGACCTTTGCACTGCCACGGGTACCGTTCTTTGTTCGGCTCCGGCTGTTACTAGAGCAAGCATTAGACTAGGCTCGGCTCCGCGAGAATTTCCGCGCGGAGCTCTTCGACGGTCTTGACCAGAAAAGCCGGATTCATGCCGGCTAGTTTTTCCGGAGAATGAAAACCCCACGCCACCGCCCCTACGGGAAGGCCGATTTTGCGGCAGGCTTCGATGTCCCGTGTCTCGTCGCCGACGTAGAGGCAGTCTGAGATATCTAAGCGCAAGCGTTTGATGATCTTAGCGAGTGGCTTGTGTTTACCTAATATCGACGCTCCGCAAACAATTTCCGTAAATAAATCACCCGCGTCGAATTTAGCCAGGAGCTTGGCGATGTTCTCGGGGGAGTTCGAAGTCACCAATCCTAGTTTCATATTTTGCCCGGCGTGCAGTTCACGCAGCAATTCAATAATCCCGGGTTCGGCTTCGATCGAATCGAGCCGCGACTTCAGTTTCTGTCTGGCCAACATCGTAAACCGGGGCACTTGCCAAATTCGCAAGCCGAGCTCTTTGATCGTTTCCGTCGTGCTGAGTTCACGGAGCCGTTCGGGGGTCGGCAAGTTGAGCTTGTACTCGCGCGCCAATTCTTGAAGAACGTCGAACACCTGTTCGTGGCTTCGCGCGATCGTTCCGTCAAAATCGAAAATAATCGCCTTATACTTTGCGCTCAATAAATTATCCTTAGAAGTTGCAACGATAGCTTTTCGTCAGACAATGAAGACCACCCATTTTATCGTCCAGCTCAGTCGCCGGAACGGGCACGACGGCAAAACCTAAGCTTTCAAATTTTGCTTTAGCTTGAACGTCATGTTCATCCATCCTGATTTTACCGAAGAAACTACGATTTGCGTAGACCGGCATGAATAATGTTTGGCCGAACCTTCTCGAGTTGACGTAAAATCTTTTTTCGCTAGGTGAGATAATCCAATCTACGCGATAACCTAAAGCGCTTAACGTCTCCGCCGCCTTATCGACCTCACGATTCCAAAACGAATCATCGCTCGTTCTTTGCAGGAGAAATCGCTTTTGCCCGAGGTACATGGCGTACACATCGAGGTGACCGGTCGGCTCCGAGAAAATATCCGGCAGCCACACAATTTCCTTAGCGAACAGCAGCGTTTTCAATTGATCCTCTAAATCACGGCGGCTCGATTCGTTTTTGCGAAGTAAAGCTTTGCTCAAGAAAATTGTGCCGCCCTCACCCGCGATGTAGTGACCACCATGTAGAACGATTTCTGATCTACGGAGCGGTAAGCTTAAAAAATCAGCGAGGCTTCGCGCCACCAGACCGTTCAACGGGAATTGCGGCGGCGGCTTCTCACCTTGGCCGGTGAGCAAGTACCGAAAACGGTCTTTCGAATCTTGTTCGTAATCTTCCGGGGACGCGTAGGCAAAGTGCACAAGCTCGGGCCGGCCTTCGGGATTGATCACCATTTCGGGAAGGTAATCGTGAACCCAATGATTTGGGCTGTGGGCCGCGACATCCAGTACCTTTTGCCCGGGTGCCGCTCGCGCCAACGTCGGAATTTTCGATACGGCGTTCGCACGGTCGTCGAGTAAGAGTACCCGTACGTTCGCGGGCAAAGACTTAAGAATGTCGCGTTGAATATTCGAGTGCGACGGCCACTTCTTGCGCATCACGAGGATATCGGCGGGCTCACTCTCCGCGACGGGCCGCGGGACGAGGTCATCCCGGCAACGGCCTTCGTGCGCGAACGCCGATGGAGAGCTCACGAGTAAATGCAATAGGAAAGCGAATAGAAAATCTCTCAAAGCGACGCCGGCTTATTCGTTCGGACGGAAGCGTGTAAGCCGTGTGACGAGAGTGTTCTTCATAGACCATCCTTTGTGGGAAATTATCCGCAAAGAACTAGCACCCGCAGGCTTCTTAACAATCGCTATTTTGATTATTTGTAAACATACCCGGGCGCGCGGTATTCGCTTCTCACTTACTGGATGGGACAGCGGCCTTCGCTTTTGCCCCAGAGATTGAAGTGCTCGATGGGATTAGATCCCGCGTTCCGAACATCGTCGTAAAGGGTCAAATAGTCCGCGGCCGAAACGGGCATCGTGCAACGGCCTATCACTTCGCAACGGCCTTCTTTCGCGCCGAAAAGCTTATAGTGGAGGAATGCATTTATGCCGGCCGATCGAACATCGGGATAGAACGTTAAGTAATCATCCTGGCTCAGGGGTCCGGTCGCGCAGCCCGACTTCGTTTCTTTAATATCGTACCGGGCGGACGAGCGAATCAAAGAAAGGTGATTTGAAGTTCGCGTATCTAAATTGACCGGGATATCCATTTTCCCGTTTGCGGACGGATGCCAACTTTGGAAGATGTAGTCATCGGTGACCGCGCGTAACGCCGCCGAGTCGACGTAAAAGCCGAGTACGTCGCGAACGTAGGCATCAGAGTTGGTGGTCTGCTGGCCCCAGTAGATGATGCCGAACCGCACGCCTTTCGCGCGAACGTGATTGGCCAGGTCGATGAGCTCATTTTGTATTGCCGGGTTTCGAATATCGCCCGCCGCAACTTCGCGGTTGATGTCGATGTGAAACGCGCTCGGTAAAGCACCGGCCGCTTGCAGATCATCGATCCATTTTTTAAGTTTCGCCGCCGAGGGTGCCGGAAACGATTCGATGTCGGCAATGGCAACCCGAGGTTCTTGCGCCCTCAAACCTTTGATCCAATCGGCCGTTATTCTCACGGTCTCGGCGTAGGAAAGCCCGCACGAGTGTTCCGCGTTGGCCGACGTTTGATTCAACGGTTCATCCAGGGTGACCCATTTAATCTGCGCGCCTTCTTGACGGATTTGCCGGATATATTTGACCGCCTCGCCGAGAAGGACCGGCCCTTGACACCAAGCCATGTTGCCGTCGGGCGGTGGCTTGATTACGCCGGCCTCGAGCGCGAGGTCCATGCCGAACATATTCAATCGTTGGAAACCCTGGCGCGCTTTAAATTCGGGAAAGTTATTCGGCGCCATCGCGGATCCCGCTCCGCCTAAGTTAGCCATGTGGAATTTGAAAACGTTAACGACGCGGTCGCTATTCCAATCGTAATCCATCAACGCGCGGTAATCCTCCGAGTTGATGTTCGGCGATAACCAAATGCGCGGGCGATGACCACCCGCCGTTGAGAACTGCGCGCTGACGATGGTCGCGGGATCCGCGGGTGTGTAGTCTCCGCCACCGGCCGCCGCCGCGGCTTGCGCGTCGACTTCGGTCATGGTCGCCGATAGAATCGTCGTCCACCCGTTCTCGCTAATTGTCGCGTCCGTTAATCCGGTGACCCCCGCCGGCGCGCCGAAACCTTGGCTGCTGAACAGCGACAACAAGGCAACGGCTACGATGGTAAACTTCGAGCGGGACATACTTTAAGTCTAAGGACTAACCGGCAGCTTTCAAATGTTAATTTCTCAAATCGAGTTGATCGCTTCTTCCGTACCAATTCGAAACACCTACTTCTTGCGTTGGCAAACCACGAGGGCTTGGTAGGTCTCGCAAGCCATCGCCACGTTCCATCCTGATAGGTCGCCCTGCGTGATTCTTTGCGAGAGCTGCACCGAGTGTTCCTGCGCCGCGCAGGTGGAAAAGTTATTCGTCACGATCCAACCACCGCCCGTAGCGACGTAGCCCGCGTCGCAAAACTGATAGCTCCCGACGATGCTCGCGCTCGAAGCGAGACCGGTGACGTTGCCGCCCGACTTATAGTTTATATTTTCGGACAACGCCGATGAACAGCTGTCCAGCAGCCCGCCCTTGATTCTGAAAACCCGGCGGCTGCGGGCCGGGTGAACGCTCGCGAGCCCCTCGGCGTGTAAATCGATTCTAAATTCGCCGGTATAAAGATCATCCCAGCCCATGGCCTTCAAATCGGAAACGGTGACGTCCTTAACCATCCACGGTGAGCCCGCTTCTAACGGAATACCCACTTCGGCGAGGTTCGCGCTGGCGGCGTTGCATGAAGTGCGGATTTTACCGAGGTTCAAGCTGCCCGTACCCGCGGCGTCGAAGATTACCGTCGGCGTAAGGCCGGGTGCCCTGAACTGACAGTCGCAAACTAATCCGTCGGCTAAAGTTTGATTCAGCCGATTCTGTAAATTGATGATCGACAATTTGTAAGCCAGCGAGCGTTGCTGTTTGAACATTCCGTTGAGACTACCCAGCACCGCGATCATCGCCGCCGTGAGGATGGCCATCGCGATCAACATTTCGACTAACGAAAATCCTGAATTTAGCGGCCGTAGATCGCTCTTCATCTCACCTCGATATTAGATACTTCGATCTAATTTAAATATTTTCAATTAAAAACGTGAATAGTTGCCGGCCTTGGGTAGACTTAAATCGGAATGTTGCCGCAAAACAAATCGAAAGCCTCGGGCTTTTCTCTTATCGAAGTGTTGATCGTACTCGGGTTGTTCGCAATCTCCGCGGCGGCGTTGAGTTCATTCATGCTTACTCTGCAGGGCGCCAATCGCACGCTGCAGACTAGGGCCGACATTCAAGATCTCGCGCGCGAAATTCAAACCATCGCTTTGGATCCTCCCATCTGCGGTTGTCAGTTGGTCGGTTCGGGTGCACTGCAACCGTCGACGATCGCGCCCGGGACTTCCCGTGTTGAGCTCACGCAATTGCTCACCACGTGCGCGGCGACGTCGATGAAGATCGCGGAGGTTGGGTTAAGCCTCAACGGTTACCCTAAAGTTTCGCGGATCGCGGTGGACGAACTCAAACCCACCGCCACTCCGTCTATCTATTCCGGCACTTTTCGCGTTGAGTTCACTCCACTCCCCGGCGCGCCCGCTTCCCGTCCCATTCGGCTTGAACAAAATTTTTTAGAGTCCGGCGGGAAGCTCGTCGGTTGCGTCGCCGGCGCCGCTAACAATATTTTCCACGGTGAAGGCGCGGTCATCACAACCGGCGCATCGACGACGGCAAAATCCATCGCGCTTTGCCCGCCCGGTTATAAACCGATCGGCGGCGGATGGAAGGCCAATCCCGTCGTTATGTCGACGACTTGCCAACCGCGGGTGACTTGGTCCGGACCGGTTCTGAACACGACGACGAATCTTTGGGGTTGGGCGGTGCGCATGACCTGCCAACAGTACAAAGCCATTTCCGTTTGCCAGAAAGACACTTGATCATTTTTCCGAGGTGAAATTTATGGCGAAAGATCGCCGGCAGCGAAAAAACAATATCGTTCGGTTGGGCGCGCAGCTCCGCTACTTCGGCTACGTGAATCTAGTTTGGACCGCGATTTCCATCATCGTCCTTTGCGGATCGAGCTACCTGCTCAATGACTCGGTCCGCAGCCTCGCCGAGATCGAAAACTTGAGTGAAGAAACCCGCCAGTCCCTCGCCTTACTCATCCGTTACCCAATCTACATCGCGATCACCTGCCTACTCGTCGGCGGCATCTTCGCGTTCCTTCACTCGTTACGTTTCTCGCACCGGGTCTTCGGCCCGTTGGTCCCCTTACAAAACATGATCAAAAACCTAACGGAAGGCGACTACACCACCCGCCTCTCCCTCCGCAAAGACGACGAACTCCAAGAACTAGCCAACTCAATGAACAAACTAGCCGAAACCCTCGAATCCAAAAAATCCCGTTAAGAATTTTTAGATCGAAGGCCAAAACGAAGTTGGCTTCGACGATCGCACATCCGTCCGATCATCACTCTCCCATCCAACCAAACCTCCCCAACATCAAGGTCTTCACGCCGCGGACGGCGTGAAGAAGGCCTTCGCACGGACGGACGAATCAACGCAAAACAAAATCAGCCTTCTCGAAGACGCAAAAAAGCAAATTCCCCTGCTTAAACCAGAAAGAAAGTTTTACGGAGGCCTTTACCGGAACAAACGAAAAGGCCGGCAAGGGCACAGACCCCTCGCGGAAAAGAGATCAATCCACCTCGTGCTGCGTTCGACCCAAGCCAAAGGCGAAAAATCATTCCTGAAGCACCGGAAAACAGTTCGGGGAATCATTGATCGTTTCGCAAAAAAGAACGGCGTGCGGATTCATTCTGTCGCCAACGTGGGAAATCACCTTCACTTGCATATTCAACTCGCCAATAGGTTCACCTACCGGCCATTCATCCGGGCCATTACGGGAACGATTGCGTTGGTCATTACCAAGGCGAGTAAGCTTAAGAAGAACAAGAAAAGATTTTGGGATTATCGCCCGTTCACGCGAGTAGTGATTGGTTACCACGCGTTTCTAAACGTACGGGATTACGTCCTCGTCAATCAACTCGAGGGGCAAGGGCATGACCGTGACTATGCCGATATCATAGTGAGGGAGTTCGGGCCGCGAAGTTCGGCCTAGTTGCTTGCAAAACCGGCGCAGACCCGAAGAACGAATCAGAAATCCAAAACTGCTTTTACGAAATATTCGCGGCCGCGGTTTGGGCCCCAGACGTGACGGTTGTCGAGGTGGGTGTGGCCGCCGTGCTCGTGCCACATGGCCGGGCTATCGCCCTTTTTGGTTTGCGTGAAGTCGAAGAGGTTTTGCACACCCAAAGTCAATTCGACGGCTTTCAGTTTCTTTGAGAAACTTGCGTCCCACTGCCAATACGCGGGAGACTTCGTTCGCTTAGGTTCGGAGACGCCGAGCAAACCGTCACTAACGTTGTACTGATCAGAATACTGGTAATACTTCCCGATCCGTCGAGCGCCGACCCAGGAACCGTTGACGACGAAGGTAAACCCACGTTTTTCATATTCACTGCGCAGATTCACGCGCTGCTCAATCGCCGCCGTCGGTAATTTCGATTTGTAGGCGTCAGGGTAGCGGAAATTTTCGTAGCCGACTTCAAGCAACCAAGCCGGCACCGGCCTTATCCCGGTCAAAAGGTCGTACACAAATAAATCGTGGCTCTCGCGATCATTCACGAAGCGCAAAGGCCCCGCGTGCGCAACCGCCGGCTCCAATGGGTAGGACATGTTCCGGAGATGGGTGTAGTGCAGACTCGGCGTGAGGTAAACCACGGGCGTATTGTAGCTGGCCGAATAAACGAGCGAATGCGATTTCTCGAGCTTGGTGATATCGACTACGAAACCATCGTAAGCCCCGTGCGCCGACTCGATCGAAGTCAGGGGCATGCGGTAGCCGGTACCGTACGCGAAATTTTGGCTGAAGTGCTCGGTGTGCTGCCACTTAGCCATGAGCCGGGGCGAAACGACGTCGCGATTCAAGGACCGAAGTTTTAACCAGCGAGCCTCGAGCTTCTCAAGACGAAGTGCCGCGGAGAATTCAAAACCATTTTTGAAAAACCAGTCGTGCTGACCGAACAGGGAGTAGGACGCGTAATTGAAATCGTCCTTCGGAATATTGTTTTTTTCGTACATGACTTGCGAATCTGAACGCAAGATCTCGTTGCGAATGGAAACGCCCAGGGTACCGACGCGATTCTCCGCCAATTGCCGGTTCCAGCGGAGATCGGAATAAGCCGTCGTGTCGGTCGTCGCGTAATCATAACCATGCATGTAAAAAGATTTTTGATCGTAGATCGCACCGGCGAGATTCCACTCCAAGGTATTGCGCTCATCAAGGTTAGAGAGCAATTTCGATGTCACTTCCGTACGCTTTATGCCGACGTATTCACTGATACTCTTTACGTCACCGCGGAAAGGGCGCCGAACGTCGCCGCCGTCGAAATCGGTGTCGGAGGCGAGGGTGCCGGTCGGTGCAGAAAGCTTCGTGCGGGAGGAATTGCCGCCGATCACTTCCATTTCGGCGTAGCTCAAACGCGTGGTCCACTGCGTTCGGGGCGAGAGATCCAAAGACTGCTTCAGGAAAACGGACTGCCGCTCTTTATAAGGACTTTCGGCAAAACCATTTTTGTCGACGTCCCAGGAGGTCTGGCTGCCGAACTCACCGCCGACCGAAAAACGATATTTTTTGAAGACATGATTGTGCATGAGTTCATAAGTTTTCGTCGAGCGGTCGCCGAGGCGAACCGACGCCCGGCTCCCCGTCTCGCGCGGCGTAAGCGTAAGGATATTGATCGAGCCGCCGATCGCTTCGGGATTTAATAAAGCATTGCCGGAACCGCGCTTCACTTCAATTTCTTGCACCGACTGCATGGGGATGGCGTCAAAGCCGTAGACCGAAGTGACCGCCGAATAAAGCGGGACGCCGTCGATCAACACCGATGTGTGATCGCCGCGCAAGCCGTTGATGCTGATGCGCTTCGCTCCGCAGTTCACGCAGTAATCTTGGCTGTCGACCCCGGGCATGCGGTCTACCGCTTCGTTCAACGACGTGGCCTGAGATTTATCGATTCTTGCTTTTTTGAGTACATCAACCGTATCCGCGGTCGATTCACGCCGGCTACCCAAAGTTTTTGGGGCGGGATTTACGATGATGTCGGGCAACGTAATAGATTCTTGCGCCGACGCTTGGGTAACGGCGCAAACGACGACGGTAAAAAGAGTGAGGCTACACGCCTTGAACAATTTCATTGCGGCCGCTCTTTAAGGCGCGGGATTTTCGAAACGTGCGAACGCTTCTTCAACCGCTTTTAGCTCCGCCGCTTGGCTCAGTTCGCGTAGACCATCGCAGACGACCGGATCGTGGTGACCGGCCTCGGCGTGCCAGTACAAGATGCCGAATTTCACGGGCGTGGCCGGACCGGCAACGTTGACGACGAGATCTTTGACCTTCGCGCCGGGAGCGGCATCTTGGTAGCGATATAAGGAACGTGCCGGCAAAAATTGAGCGGCGTAAGGGCCGACGGTAATCCACACCGGCTGCCCGGCGGCGGAAAGATGCGGCAGCGTGCTGACCGAACGGAAAACGGCACCGGAAAGATCGGGCGAATATAAAGCTTCAACGTAACAAACCGTCGGTTGGCTTAAATGCACTTTGACCTGTCCCGCGAAGTAGCGGGCACCGGGCGTCAGCGCGGCCGACGCGTGAAAGGACCAAACGGTGAATAAAGAAAGAAAGACTAAAATGGTGGAGGAAAACATCGCGATTCCTTTTATTGCAACGAAGTTGCGTTTGTACTAAGACCCTATCCACATGTTGTCAATGGTCACGCTCATTTCATTTTTCTTCTCGCCCTTATTCGCCGCGAGCCCACCGGGTTTTTACGATCTCGAACTTGAGAACTTGAATTCGTTTTCACAAAGCAACACCGCGGAAATGAAGGGTGCGAACTCGGTTTGGGTATTGTTCCAGCCGGATTGCGCGAGCTGCAAAGTGCAACTTGGCGATCTAGAATGTTTAGACAAGAAAATTGTGACCGTCGCCGCGGGCATCAACGGCAGCCGTGATCGCCTCAACGCGGCTCTTCGACCCACGGGTTTTGCGGGACGTCGCTATAAAGCCTCGAAGGCGTTAGAGCAAATCGTGAACACGACCGCAACCCCGACGATTTTTTTCGTAAATGAAGAAGGCCGATTGCTCGAAACGCACCGTGGAGCCCTCACCTGCACGAAACTTCAAGCTTTACTCAATCAGACTTTCAAATCCGACTCACCCACCGTTCAAACAAAGGAATTATAAGATGACAAAAATGACTCTCGGCTTGGCGATCGCACTCTTCGCAAATTTTGCTTCGGCGGACGCCGTCTATCAAAAAGGCGAGCAATCGACCGGCATCGCGGGCGATAACGTGTCTTGCTTGGTTGAATCGGCGTATTCGACCGATGGACAAAAGGTTACCGTGCGCACGTTGGTCGCCGATCCTCACGACAGCAAAGAAGTGGTCGCGCTTGGTCCGGTCGAAGCCGCGTACGACGCGAACGGAGCGGGATATCTGTTCAGGTCTTCGAAGAAAAACGAAACACTCCAGGCGCTTGTTCTCAACGCAACTTCGCTAGGCGTGGCCACCGGACTTTCGTTAATTGTTCTTGATGGCGGCCACAGCGACGGCATCGCCTGCGAAAAGCTGACCGAGCTGCAGGGACAAGAACTGCTGACCACCAAAGAAAAATTTGAACACTTCGGCGAAGAAGCCGGGGATCATCACGATCATAATCACGATCACGGACACGATCATAACCACGGCCACAAACATTAATCTTTCGGCGCAATCTGCGGGCTCGCGATGAATACGAAGACCGAAAATCTGACGGAAGCTCTGCGCCGGCTTAAGGCCGAGGGCTTCCGCTTAACTAAAACGCGTGAAAAATTGCTGGAAGTTATTTTGCGGCAAACGGCGCCGTTCTCCGTACCGATGGTGGAAAAGATCTTCGCCCGGCAACGGGGTCACTTCGATTCGGTCACGATTTATCGTTCGGTCCCGGTGCTCGAGAAATTAGGAATTATAGAGAAATGCGGTTATTCGGAAGGCGTCGCGCATTACGAGGTGCGCCTTAATAAGCACGGGCATCACCATCACGTGGTTTGTACCGGCTGCAAAAAGATCGAACCGCTGGATCACTGCATCGTAAAGTCGCAAGAAGTTCTGCTAAGGAAATTAGGCTACACGGGTTTGAAGCATCGGTTGGAGTTCTCGGGCACGTGCCCAAGCTGTTCGAAAATGGCGAATTAAGCCCGAAGTAGGCCCGAACTGGACTGCGACGGTCCGACAAACGCGATTACGATCTAACCATGCACGCCCGCGCTCGATTATTTTTACCGCTGCTTTTCTTTGCGACCTGCACCACTATCCCAAAGGGCGAGCGAAGGCCGGCCGCCGTCCAAGCAAAAGAGGCGCACGCCTGTCCCGCGAAAATGCCGCTACCTGAACACTTTTCCGCCCGTGACATTCGTGCGTTGAGCGAAGATCCCTCTATCAAAACCGTCGAGGACATGTTGGCCTGCCTGGCGCGCGATCTTAAATTGGAAACGCTGCTCCTGCACACCAGCTTCGCCGCGCAAAACTCCGACAGCAAAAATCCAAGGGCGCTACTGGTTTCGGCGGTTAAGCGAAAGGTCGCCGGGATCTTTACCGTGAACTCGGGCGAAGCTCACTTAAATCAAAATCATTCGGTCGAGTTCATGTTTAACAATAAGATGCGAGGCGAGGCCGAGTTCTACGACATTGATTTTAACGAAGGCCACGCCGTGATGAGCGCGTTGAATCCCGAAGCTTGCATGAACTGTCACGGCATCGCCTCGCGCGTGCCGGTGGGCGGACCAAAAATGCTTTTCGACCGTGATCCCTGGTCCAGGGTCGTGCACGCGGACAGCGGCTTTACTCCGCAGGCCGACGCGAGCGGCTTCGGCTTTTGTACCAACCGGCGTAAGTTGCATTATGACCTAGAGAAGCAAACGCTAAATGCCTTCCGAACAAAACCGCGCTACCGGTCGCTCACATCGTTGCCGAAAACAACCGCGACGGACTTCGACGTCATGATGCGCGATATGAACTCGCGCCGGATCGCGAAGTGGATTACGCAAACGCCCGGCTACCAAGAATACAAATGGGCGATTTTTGCGACCGCCTTTTCGTGCGTGGCGAACGACGAAGTTTTCTCATCCCGGCAAATCGCGCAAATGAACGATGTTCGCACTTTGCACGAAGACGTCATTCAAGCGCGAAACTCCCACGACTTAGATCTTTTCGTTCTGCGCCAGCAAACCGAACGCTGGAAACAATCTTTGTGGATCGATGATCGTAACGTCGCTTTGCTCGAAGCCGTGAAGCGCAACGAACCCGTTTCCGTTGGATTACCCGACGTCGATACCGGTGGTCAGTGTAGGAAACCTTTTGACCGTCACGAAGGTAAAGAAAATCCCGCCTCGCGGGCAGAGCGGATCACGCTCATGGAACGCTACGCAAAGGACACCGAGGCCTGGGGAGGCGACTTGGAGACCGGCGTTTTTCAATACATCTTTGAATCACGCGGCATGAACATTTCGGATTGGAATACCCAGCCGACGCCCGGCTACGGTCGCGGGCCGGGCATGTTAAGAGAGTATCTACTTGATCATGAGAAAAATAACGGCCCCGACTACGCGGTTCTGAAAGACGCGATGTCGCGCATGCAGTTCGAGGCCTGCCCGCTTCTGCTCAAATTAGCGAAGCAGCGATTTTAGTTCGCCTTCCCATCGCGATTTTCCTGCGCGGGTTCTTTTTTCATCAGGTTCTCATAGTATTCCATCGCGCGAACACCGACGTAAAGGATGGCTATGTTGGACACGGTCACCGGAAAGCAGATGGTCATCGAGATTTTCTCCGCGGTCGTTGAGTCGGGCCTTCCGCCAAGGGTCATGCTCGAAGAGATCGAGTCACCAAGGCCAACGACATTAACGGCCGTGCACGCCGCGTACGCCCCTACGAGACCGTAAATAACGGGCGCAATCGCCGTGCGCGTTCCGTTTTCGATTCCGGCGGTGACGGTTTCAAGACCGGCGCGAATGCTGGGTGAACACTCCGCGATGCTTTTTTGTTTAACCAATAATCTTACGATTTCCTTAGACTCGCCCTTGATGTGCGGACCTTTTTCAATGAGCGCGCCTTTCAGGTCACCCGTGTTTCGCTCGCCAAGTTGACAGAATTCGCCGGTGCTGCGATTGAACGCCAGAGCTTTACCGATCGGGATTTCGGGCACAACTTTCGGGGTCGACGGCAAAGCCGCGTAGCCGTTCGAAGCCGTCGAAATAACCAACACACCCAACAAAACTTTCACAAAACCACGCACCGGGAGTCTCCTTCATCTTTGAATTGATAGTCCCCGGTGCTTTTGCAAACGCAGGGCCGCTTCGCCATGAACTTTTGGCACTTTTATAGCAATACCCGCGGGAATGGAAACGATCCGCCTAACTTGCCCCGATCCCGCGGGTCAGGTCGAAAAATTTGAGATTTTAGCGAACGTATGGCGCCATCCGCGCGCGAAGCGAACCGTGCTGGTTTACCCGCCGACCGGGGGTCTTACGATTTTGGATCGTCATCTCATAAAAAATTTACGCCGGAATAATTTGAACATCATCGCGCTAAAATGGTTTACCGGAGCTTGAGAACGCACGCCCGATTGGAACGTGCACGAACGTGGGCTCGTGCGCGGTCGCGAGTGCGGCCTCGTGCTTCTCGAGTGGGCGAGGGCAAATTGGGACAACGATTCCTTCGCCGTGATCGGATCGAGCATGGGTGCGTTTTTCGCGGCAAGTCTCGCCGCGAAGCGAGAGGACATTCACAAACTCGTTATTATCGCGGGCGGTTGCCCGGTCTCCGAAATTGTTTCGCGCACTTGGTTTTTTCCGTTGCTCAAAATTCGTGCGTGGCGCAAACGGCATTACGCGGTGACGAACGAAAAAGATTATAGCCGCCGGTTAGAACGGGCCGTAAAAACCGAACCGGGCAAGCGCTTAGCCCCCCGGCCGACCCGTGACGATTTGATGATCGTGGGCAGCCGCGACTGGATCATGCCTACCCGAAACCAATTGCGGCTCGCGCAGCAATTGCGTAACCCAAAAATCATTAAGGTTTCGGGCGGTCACTTCAAAACGATCGTTTACGCGAACACTTTTTTAGTTTCGCGCATCGTAGAGCACGTCGAAGACGGCTCGATGATCAACCTGAGCACGAAAACCGCGAGCGCCGCGCCCGCGACGATATCCAGCACGTGATGCTGATGCACCAGTAAAACCGAAACGCAAATGCCGGCCCACCACGGCCATAGCCAAATTCTCGCGCGCCGAACGCGTCGGCTCACGAAGGCCGTAAACACCGTGGCGAAAAAAACATGCAGCGAGGGCAGCGTGTTGAACGGTTTGTCGATTTCGTGAAGGTACGTAAGCGCCCACGGTAAATTTTGTCCATCAACCGCGCGCGGCCACATCACGCCGGCCGGAAAGAGATAGAAGATCACCCCCGCGATGACGATGCCGGCGCAAAGACCGCGGCTGAGCCCCTTCAACTCATCGAGTCTCCTGACGCAGAAAGGTGGGAGCACGAACAGCAAAACGATGGACAGATAAAGCCAGACCGCGGCGCCGACGATCGGAATTTGCGCTTCCCACGCGAAGGCGAAATTATAATTTGAAGTCCTCGTTGCCGCTAAAAACGCCGTCAGCGTGTAGACCGCGGCAAACAGGCTGAAGATCTTAAAAAACTGCAGAAAATAGCCGCGCACGATCGATGAGGGGGGTTGCCTGAAACCGGCGCGATTCAGAAGCCAGGTTGGTATAACGCGAATCATAGCGTTTCTGGATGTACCTTTAAGGTGGAGTTGTCACCGAACTTTCCTAATTTTCTTGCTTGCGGGGCTCAGTTGCGTAAATTCCGGGTATGAAGAACGGATCCTGGTTGCTGCTCGGGGGAGGTCTGGCCAATTGCTTATTGGCGCTTCGCCTTGAACAAAAATCGATCGATTATCTCATCGTTGAACGTGAATCGCGATTGCTAGGCGGCCAAACATGGTCGTGTCAGCTTTCGGATATCGCACCCGACGATCGTGACTTCGTGCGCTCCATCACCGATGCCGAATGGCCGGAGTATTCGGTCGCCTTTCCTTCGTTTGAACGCGTGATTGCCTCACCGTACCTTAGCCTGCGTGCCGAAAGTTTGCGCCGGCGCCTCGAAAGTTTAATTCCGCCCGAAAAAGTCCGCTACGCAACGGAAGCCGCCTCGGTATCCCGCACCGGTTTCACTCACGTAGTAAGCGCCGAAGGTTTTGCGACTTCGGGTAAGCACTGCGGTTACCAAAAGTTTGTCGGCTGGGATTTGCATTTCGCGGAAGGGCACGGAATCACGCGGCCCGTACTGATGGACGCGACCGTCGAGCAAGTGGACGGTTACCGCTTTTTTTATTTACTGCCCTTCGATGCGCAGACGCTACTGGTTGAAGACACCCGCTATTCAAACGATCCCGCGATTCGCGAGGACGCGTTCAAGGCGAGTCTCGAAGATTATCTGCGCCGCAAATTCATTGCTAAAACTTGGGTGAAGGTGCGCGAAGAACGCGGTTCGCTGCCTATCCCGTGGGTGATGAATCCGCCGCCGGGTAAGTTCGGCGTTCAGGGCGGTTTCTTTCATCCCGTCTCGGGCTACTCGCTGCCGTCGGCGGTAAAAACATCGCGGCAGTTAATGGAGGCCGTTACCGGCGGCCAATCCGTGGCGGCCGCGCTCCTTGAAATCTCGGCGGCCCACGCCAAAGACCGCTCTTACTTTTTGCTACTTAATCGTATGATGTTCTTGGCATCGCCACCCGGGCAGCGCCGTAAAATCTTTGAGCGCTTTTACGGGCTAAACGAGAATTTGATCAGCCGCTTCTATTCCGGCCGACCGACGGCTTTGGATAAATTGCGCATGCTTTCCGGTAAACCACCCGTCAAAGTCAGCGCCGCCCTTAAAGTATTGTCCCAACGCGAGGAAAGGCCCGTGTGGAAATAAACTTGTCTCCGACCTTTTATCCACACCTTCGGCCGCATTTGGAACGCGAACTCGTCGACCCCGCAAACGAATTCATGTGCCGATCCAGCAAAGTCGTTCGCAAACGCTTAGTACGCGCGGGTTTCTTGATGGAAAAGCCGGGCGTGCCTTCGGTTGAGGATGAAAGCCGGTTAGACGCACTCGGCGACGCGCTCGAGATTATTCACGCCGCCTCTTTAATCATCGATGATATCCAAGACGGCAGCCACACGCGCCGGGGTAAGGAAAGTGTCCACGTATTGATCGGCACATCGAAGGCGATCAACGTCGGAAATTGGCTCTATTTTCAAGGCCTCGAACGGGTCGAAGATTTAGGCCTCGATGACCAAACGACATTGTGCCTTTTGCGGCTTTTCCGGCGCGCGCTCGCGGAAGGTCACGCCGGCCAAGCACTTGACCTCGGCATTCCTATCTCCGAAGCGGAGCGCAAGATCGTGCCCGACATCTGCGCCGCAAGTACGCGTCTAAAGAGCGGTAGTTTGGCGGGGCTCGCGTTCGCGGGCGGCGCCATTCTCGCCGGCGCAAAGGAATACAACACCGCTTTCAAAACCGGTGAAAGCGTCGGGATTTTGTTGCAGTCTTTGGACGACCTTAAAAATCTGAAGTTCGACAATGACGTGCCCGAAAAACAGTTCGAGGATCTCCGCAATCAACGGCCCGGTTTGATCTGGGCCGCCGCCGCTTCGCACGAGCGAAGGGAGTGCTGGGACAGCTTACTCGCCGCTATACCTGATCATCAAAAAATCAATGCCTGGCTCAAGGAATTCAAAATCATTGAGCGGGAACGTGAACGCATTGACCTGCGCCTACGTTTTTTGAACGGACGCCTTAAAGGTCAAAAAGAGATCGAAGAAATATTTAACTTACTCGTGGATGCATATGAAAAATTATAAAGCGATCGTGATCGGCGGCGGCTTCGGCGGGCTTTCGCTCGCAATCCGTCTTCAAAAAATGGGCTACCAAACTACTCTCCTCGAGATGCGTGATCAGCTTGGTGGGCGCGCTTACGTATTTCGCGATAAGGGATTCACCTTCGACGCCGGCCCGACCGTCATCACGGCGCCCGAGTGTCTCGAAGAATTATTCACGCTCGCCGGCCGTAAGATGAGCGACTATGTCGAGCTCATGCCGGTTACGCCGTTTTACCGACTTTCGTGGGACGACGGCTTTGAGTTCGATTATTCAAACGACGAGAAATCTTTAAAGGAACAAATCTTAGCGAAAAGCCCCGCCGATTGGGAAGGTTACCAAAGTTTTCTGAAGTATTCGAAACAGGTTTTTAAAGCCGGCTACAGTGAACTTGCGCACAAACCATTCTTAAGCTTTTGGAGCATGGCCCGTTGCGCACCCCAATTGATGAAGCTGCAGGCGCATCGCTCGGTTTACTCGATGGTCTCGAGCTACATCAAAGACGAAAAGCTGCGCGAGGCTTTTAGCTTCCATTCGTTATTGGTGGGCGGCAATCCTTTCGCAACATCCAGCATCTACACGCTCATTCATTATCTTGAGCGCAACTGGGGCGTCTTCTTCCCCCGCGGCGGGACCGGAGCGCTGATCGAAGCTTTAGGCAAACTGTTTACCGATTTAGGCGGAACGATCCGGCTCAATGCCGAAGTCGACGAAATTATCTCGGAAGGAAAACAGATCACGGGCGTGCGATTGAAGTCGCAAGAATTTATCGAGGCGCCGCTGGTAGCTTGCAATTCGGACGTGGCGCACACCTACCGCGACTTGCTAAGGAATACGAAAGCCGTAGAAAAACCACGGCGCAAAGCCTTGAACAGCAAATACAGCATGTCGCTATTCTTGATTTACTTCGGCACCAAAAAGAAATACCCGAACCAAGCGCACCACCAGGTCATCTTCGGTCCACGTTACGAAGACTTGCTCAAAGATATCTTCGACCGCAAAGTGTTGGCCGACGATTTTTCGTTGTACCTGCACACCCCGACCGTCAGCGATCCCAACCTTGCGCCCCCCGGATGCGAAGGTTTTTACGTCCTTTCGCCCGTACCGCATTTAGAAAAAGGGGACATCGATTGGAAAACGGCCGGTCCCCTTTACGCCCAAAGAATCTTAGATTACCTGGACGAAAAGTTCCTACCCGGCCTGAAGGAAAATTTAGTCACGCAACGAATCTTTACGCCCGAAGACTTTAAGTCGCAGTTGAACGCCCACTTCGGTTCCGCTTTTTCGATTGAACCTTTGCTCACGCAAAGCGCTTACTTCCGTACGCACAACCGAGCTCCCGGTATAAACGGCCTTTATTTTGTCGGCGCGGGAACTCACCCGGGCGCGGGCGTACCCGGCGTCGTCAATTCCGCAAAGGCTACGGCGGAAGTGATCGCGGGGGATATGTGAACGACGAAGCGCTCATACGTCTCTGCCGCGATTCGATCGCGCGCGGCTCAAAGACCTTCACCTTCGCTTCACGTTTTTTCGGCGCCGAGAAAGCGCGCGATGCCGCCCTGCTTTATCACTGGTGCAGAAACTGCGACGACACCGTAGACGATTCGACCGGCGAAAGCCGAACGCTCGGCCTTGCACGCATCAAAGAAGAAGTGGACCGTGCGATCGGCGGCCAGGCCGGTGAATCGGTTCCCGCGCGTGCGCTCGCGTATTTGGTGGCCAAGTATGACATCCCGGCCCACTACCCACGCGAGCTTATCGAAGGCATGACGATGGACGCTCAATTCGAAACGCCGAAAAGCATCGGCGAGCTTGAATTGTACTGCTACCGCGTAGCGGGCGTCGTGGGATTGATGATGGCGCACATCCTCGGCGTGAGTTCTGAATTTGCGTTGCGCAGCGCCTGTGACCTCGGGATCGCGATGCAACTAACGAACATTTCGCGCGACGTGCTCGCCGACCACGCGCTTGGGCGCTGCTACATTCCCGAATCGGTTTTGGCGCGGCACGGGCTGACCGCGGCAAATTACGCCGAACCCGCGCGGCGCGATAAATTAAACATGGCGATTAAAGAGCTGCTCGTGCTGGCCGACGGTTACTACGCTTCCGGCGAGTACGGCGCTCGGTTTTTGTCCAAGCGTTCGTCTTTCGTAATCTTGATCGCGCGCTTTGCGTACGCGCGCATCGGCGCGAAGGTGCGCGCACGGGGTTGCGTCGAGCGTCAGGTGACTTCGCGTTCCGAAAAAATATTATGTTTATTTAAAGCGGCCCTGACCTGGTGCCGTCAATATTTCACGAGACCACGATGGCGTCCGGCCACGATTCAGCAAGTTTGGAGACTTCCTTGAACAGTTTTTACCGCGACACGGTCGAGTATGCGTCCGAGATCAAAAACTTCGACCGTCACGATTGGATCGCCTACGTGCTTTGGGTCGGCCTCATGGCGGGTTTGTTCGTTGCAACCTTCGGCTTCGTGATGATCGGTCACGCCAACGGGGTGGTCTTTCCGGCCTACGTTTGGAACGTGCCCATCGGCTGCTTCATCTTTATAGGGGCGATCGCCTTCGACACCATCGGGCACCGCACGCGTTACGTGGAAGAGATAAAAAAAGGCGAAGCGCTCGTCCACCACATTACGATTTTTGCCGGCGTCACGAGTTGCCTGGCGTTGTGCCTTGCCTATTCACATCCCGTGTTCTGGAAATTCCCCGCACTTTCGTTGATCGTGCTGAGCTTATTCTACAGCGTGATCGACGAAGGTTTGCACTGGCACCGGTACCTTAACGGCCACTCGGATCGCGTTGAAATGTGGAGCCATTTCTTTATTTTTCTTGGTCACACGATCATGATTTCCGCGTGGTACTACTGGTTTATCGACGGCTACCCGGGCGTGAAGGAAACTCTAAATTTTTTGTGAGTCGCGATGCAGTTTGCGCGAAAGAAGGGTCGCGGCCAACGCGCAAGCGCCGAAGGCCGCGAGGTAGCCCACGAATTTCCATTCGACTTCTTGACCCAGCGCAAGCTTCCATAAAATTTCGCCGTAGTGGCGAGTCGGTAAATACTGCGAGACCCGCTCGACTTTGGCCGGCAGGGCTCCGGGCGGCATCCATAAGCCCCCGGCGAACGACGCCAAGATATAAATCAGGTTAAAGACCGGCAGCGCGGCCCACGCGCTCACCCAATTGGCAATGGCGGCGGCACTGAGCGCGAACGGCACGGCGCCGATCAGGGCCACGACGGTCATCCCACACCAGCGCCCGAAACTCATTTCCGCACCGGCCGAATATTCGACCGTGGCGTAGACCACGCCCGAGGCGGCGATCCCGCACACGAGCGTGTTGAAAACTTGCGAGAAAAATAAGGTTGAGCCCCTTACCGGCAATGTTCGCATGAGCGAGTACCATCCGCTTTTCAATTCCTGAGCCTGGTGCACCCCGAACTGAAACAGGCATACGCCTAAAATCGCGAAGGCCGTGAACGACGCCATCAGGAACTTCGCTTTATCGGGCGTATCGGCGTTAGGTAGGGCGAATAGCAAAAAGAAGAGCGCGGGAAATATCATCGTGCTCGCAAGATAACCAGGTTCGCGCGCCAGTTGCCGGATCCTCAGAAAAACGTGCGCGCGCAAAATACTCAACCGGGCCTGCCGATCAAGCGCAAAAAAACATCTTCGAGGGCGAGCGGCGCGACGTCGATGTCGGTGGCCTTGCCCCAATTCAGAAGTTGGTTAAGCGCGGCGTCCGGCTCGCGCGAATCGACTAACCAACGGCCGTGCTCACCGCCGCTGACGGCGCCGAGCGTGGGCGGCGGAACGACTTCGGAGGTAAATAGAATACGTTTGTAGCCGTAACGTCTTTTTATTTCGGCCGGGCTGCCTTGCTGGGCCACGCGTCCTGCCGCTAACACGACGATATTGCTGGCCAGCGCTTCGGCCTCGGCCAGGTAATGCGTGGTCATCAGGATACTGCCGCCTTTTGCGCGGTAGGCGCCGAGCAAGTGCCACACCCTCTGCCGCATTTCGACGTCGAGCCCGGTCGTCGGTTCGTCAAGAATAACAAGCGGAAGATCGAGCACGAAGGCGCAGGCCACGGACACGAGCCGCCGCTGTCCACCGCTTAAATGCCGTACGGGCAAGTTTAAAAAGCGATCCATCTCAAGGTCTAAACTGAGGGCGCGGATGTCGCGGGGCTTGACCGAATGCGCGGCGCTAAAGTGCAACAAATCAATGCCGCGGACGTGGGCCGGAAAAGCGGGCTCTTGCGGTACGTAGCCCATGGACCGACGGGCTTCCATGCTTCCGGCTAAGTGCCCGAAGATTTTTATTGTACCACTATCGGGACGGAGCAAACCGTTTGCGAGTGAGATCGAAGTGGATTTGCCCGCGCCGTTCGGTCCGAGCACGACCGTAAACTCACCCTTACTTACAATGAAATCGAGGTTCGCGAGCACTTTCTTAGCGTCGAAAGACTTACTTACGTCTGAAAAAGCTAAGGCTGCGGGGTTCACTTAAGAACGCTAACCTAAGTTCCGGGCCTTGAGAATGCCTAATTCGATTAATGCTGCGTGCGTGATTCCAGTCCTGAATGGTGCGCGACTTCACGCACCAAATCTCTCAGCTGAATCGGCTTGGAAAGGTGATCGTCAAAACCCTGCTCCAAGGACTTCTTTTTATCTTTCTTCATCGCGTGCGCACTGAGCGCAATGATGGGCTTGCGGAATCCGGCTTCCCGCAGCTTACGCATCGCCGACACGCCGTCGAGCACCGGCATCTGAATATCCATCAGCACTAAATCAAATTCATCTTTCAAGGCTTTCTGGACCGCCTCTTGACCGTCCTGCGCGGTCTCGACCTGTGCACCGGCGGACTGAAGTTTGCTGAGCAGAATGAACTGGTTGTCCTCGGAATCGTCGACGGCCAAAACTCTTAAACCATCCAGCCGGGCCGTCGCAACCTGTGTTCGCCGGTCGGCATCCGCGCCGGCATTTTCACCGAGGTGTATTAAGCGTAGACTTTCGTCGTAAACGCTGTCGGGAAAGAAAAATTCAAAAGTGCTGCCGGCACGTGGCGAAGTCTCTTTCAAAATCAAATCACCGCCGAGCGCCAACGCGAGTTCCTTGGATAACGCCAAGCCGAGCCCGGTCCCACCATACTTTCGCGTGATCGAATTGTCGGCTTGCGAAAAGCGTTCGAAAATATGCCGGCGTTTCTCTTGGGAAATTTCGATGCCCGTATCGCAAACGGAAATGACGATGGTAAGTCGTTCCCCCGGGACGGGCGCTTCGGCCAAACGCACGGTTACGGTGACCGAACCTTTGGAAGTAAACTTAACGGCGTTGCCGATAATGTTCATCAGGATTTGTTTAAAGCGTAACGGGTCGGTTTCGACCAGCTCGGGTACTTTGCCTTCGGATCGCAAAAGGAGCTGCAGGCTTTTCTCGGCGGCTTTGATCCGCAAAGCAGAAACGACTTCGTCGAGCGCACGGGGTAGCGAGAACTTCACATTTTCTAGATCGACTTTGTTAGCTTCAACCTTTGAGAGATCCAGGATCTGATCGATGAGTTTATGCAGAAGCTCACCGTTACGCTGAATCGACGTCAAAAAACGATATCGTTCCTCTTCCGTCGTATGATTATTAATCGCGAGCTCGGCGTAACCGAGAATAGCGCCGAGTGGTGTGCGGATTTCGTGGCTCATGTTCGCTAGAAACTGTGACTTCGCAACGCTCGCTAACTCCGCGTTGTTCTTCGCCAACCGTAGCTCATGCTGGTGACGACGTTCCTCGGTGACGTCCGTCGAGACTCCGATCAAGCGCAACGGCCGATCGGCCTCGTCGGTGACGACGGTCCCACTCGCACAGACGATGCGTTCAACACCGTCATTGATGCCGATCGTTCTGAACTCAATATCGTAGGTGCGCTGATCAGTCTCGAAAGTCCGCTGAATCGCCCGGTGCGTTCGCTCACGATCATCGGGATGTACACCCCTCATAAAAAGATCGTAGGTTATCACCGTCTCCGGCGTTAGACCGAAGAATTCCTTCGCCCGACCCGACCAATTAAGAACCGTGGATTCCCGGCCGAAATCCCAAAATCCAAGTTTCGCATTCTTAAGCACGAGTCCGAGCCGGGTTTCGCAATCGATTCTATTTTTATCGTCGTCTTGAGTCTGTGTCATTTGCACCTTTCTGAAGCGGCTCACATCAACGCCTCTTTACGCCAAAGGTGAATGTAAATAAGCGCCTCCGAAAATAAATCATAGTCAGTGAATATATTGGCCGGGATAGGGTCGCGGTCTTCGCACGTACCGGATAATGCCTGAATAGTTTAGCTTGAATGTTTCTTAGCGCAGCCACGGAGAACCATCGGGTAACGTCCACGTTCGCCCGCGGACTGATTGAAACTTTGTTTATTATTAAATATCTAAAGTTTAGAAAAGCTGTACACTCCGCGCCATGAAAACGGCCCGTGAACTCACACATGAATTGCAACTGGAGCGGCAGAAATTAGAAAAGATTTTTCAAGAGTCGCCGGCGGCGATGGCGCTTTGGCGGGGTGATGACCTCGCGTTAGAAAAAGCCAATCACCTTTACACCGATTACTTTCCCCGGATTTTATCCGTTCAAGCCGCCGATCCTTTCCGGGACCGGTGTGAATCCGTCTACGAAACCGGCGAACCGTACATCGGCCACGAAATCTGTATTAACGGCGGCGAATTTGAGAGCCGTTACTTCGATATTTCGATCGTCCGTATTGATGGTCCGGATAAGCGACCTTACGGCGTATTTAACCACTGCGTGGACGTCACGGGGCGAATTCTTTCTCGTAAGGCACTCGAAATGAGCCAGGAGCAGTTTTACCTCGCGCTCGAGAGCGGGAAGCTCGGCTTCTTCGACCGTGATCTGATCAATGACACGACCATATTCAGCGATCGAATGAGAAAAGATTGGGGCATACCCGACGGCGTGACGGTTACCCCCGAGATGGTCACCATGGCCGTCCATCCTGACGACCGTGAACTGCGCGCCGCGAAGATCGAGGCGGCGAAAGAGCAACGTAAACCCTATCAGCATGAGTTCAGAATCATCAAACCCGACGGCACCCTCCGCTGGATGAGCTCCAGCGGGCACTGCATTTACGGGAAATGCGGCCGCCCTTACCGTTTCTTTGGAACCTGCATGGACATCACCGATAGAAAGAAAGCGTCAGACGAACTCCGCATCGCGAAGGAAGCCGCCGAGCAAGCGAACGAAACAAAAAGCTCATTCCTAGCGAATATGTCGCACGAGATTAGGACTCCGCTCGGCGCGATTATTGGGTTCACGGATTTGCTGCGCGAAGGCAATATCTCTAAAAGCGAAAGGGCCCGGTACACCGAGATCATCTCGAAAAGTGCGAAAGGCTTGGCCGCGATCATCGATGATATCCTCGATCTATCGAAGGTCGAAGCCGGTCATTTGCAAACCGAGCAGACCGAATTAGACTTACGGCGCATCATTCACGACGCGCTCGATCTCTTCGAAACCAAAGCCAAAAGCAAAGGCGTCGATCTGCGCTTGGACATCGGCGCGGGCGTCCCCGATCGCATTTGCTCGGATCCGACCAGGATGCGCCAAATCTTAATCAACCTGATCGGTAACGCCGTCAAATTCACCTCCAAAGGAGAAGTTACGCTTCGGGTCCGAACCACGCACGTTCACCATGACCTTCACCGGTTGAACGTCGACGTCATCGATACCGGCCCGGGTATTTCTCCGGCGGAAGGCTCGAAGCTTTTCACACCTTTCACGCAAGCCGACAACAGCACCACGCGCAAACACGGGGGCACGGGTCTTGGGCTCGCTTTGTCCAAAAAATTAGCGCAGGCCATGGGCGGCGATCTCAGCTTCCGTTCGAAGGTGAATCGAGGCACGGTCTTTAGCCTCACGATGGACGCGCGTGTCCCCGCCCGGCAAGAATCCCGTCCCGATCATCAAGCCTGCGCTCCCGCCGGTGGCGCTTATCTCCGTGGCATGAATATTCTGCTGGCCGACGATTCAGTTGATAATCAGATTTTGATCAATACGATTTTATCGAAGCATGGCGCCTCGGTCGCGACCGTCGAGAACGGAGCCGAGGCGGTCCGCCGGGCTTTGAACGAGCACTTTGATTTAATCCTGATGGATATCCAAATGCCGGTCATGGACGGCAACGAGGCCACGAAACGACTACGAAAATCAGGCTACGACAAACCGATCTACGCCCTTACCGCGCACGCCATGGTCGAAGAACGCGAGAAATCGCGCGATGCTGGTTGCGATGGGCACCTGACTAAACCTTTAGATATGAAACGCTTGCTAAGAACGGTGTCCGAAGCCGGGCACAGGGAGCACTAATTATGTTTATACTCATTGCCGAAGACGACGATTGCCTCGCCGAACTCATGTCCATCTGGCTGAGCGAAACGAGCTACAATCCGATTTTTGTGAGTACCGGCGCCGAGGCTATCGCCAAGCTTAAGCAGATTGAGTTCAAGTTAATCATCACCGACTTTCAAATGCCCGAGGTGGACGGGCTGGACCTGCTGAAGTGGTGCCGTAAAAACAAACTTCACATGCCGGTCATCTTGACCACCGCGAGCCGCCACCGCTTCACGCGTGAACAAATTGCGCTGCAAGATTGCTGCGCCCAATTTATTTACAAGCCCTTAACCCGTACTCTATTTTTACAAGCCGTTGACCGCGCCGTCACCCGTGAACACGACCGCGATTGCCTTCAATTTTCGTGAGCGTCTAAGGCTTGAACCTTGCGTGATAAAAATTCATTAGCGGCGTGACGGACACGCCGTGTATGAGGATCGACAACGTCACCGCCGCGAAGACGATGCCCGTCAATCGCTCGGCTAATCCGCCGGTAAGTCCGTGCGAAATCGCGAACGCGAGGTAATAGATCGAACCGATCCCGCGAATCCCGAACCAAGAGAAATAGACCAAATGGTGCTTTGCGGGCCGCACCCGCCAAAGACCGAGGAAGACGGAAAGTGGCCGGACCACCAGCGTGAGCAAGAATACGAGGTAAATATCGGTGGTCGCGAAGTAGGACCATTTCAGTAACGATCCGAGCAAAATTACCGTCGAGACCTCGAACAAGCGTTCAAGCTGCTCGTTAAACTCCAGAATTCCCTTCGCCATTTTCTTAGCCGATTGGTCTTTGCGAGATTGGTTTCTTTCGACGCGTCTGAGGGCGAGGCCGGCCGCGAACACCGACAGAAAACCATAAGCATCGATCGCGAGCGCGGCGCCGTAGGCGGTGGCGATGAGGCCCACGGTCAGGAAATCATCAAGGACTATCGATTCATCAAACCGATCCCGTAGTTTCAAAATTAACTTCGCGATCGCGGTACCGAGCAAGGCGCCGACGGCAATCCCCGCGAGCGTCTTGTAAAACACATCGACCAGTAACCAATCGACGTAATTCTCGCCGAGATGGTGTTGTCCTAATAAACCAAGACCTAACAGCACGAAGGGGAATGCGGTGCCGTCATTAAGCCCGGCCTCCCCGGTTAAGCTGATTCGTAAGATATCCTTATCGGTCGGGCTCGTGACCTGTACGTCGGACGCGAGAACGGGATCGGTCGGCGCGAGCATCGCGCCGAGCAAAATCGCACCGCCGATGGAAAACCCGAAAAACCAAGTCGCGAGCAGGCCGATAAAAAAGATCGTGAGCACCATCGATACGCTCGCGAGGCGCCACGCAATTTTCCAATCGCCCGATGAAAGCGGTGATCTTAGTTTTAAGCCGGCGGTGAAAAGGGAAACGATGACGGCGACTTCCGCCAGACGTTCGACGATCAATGCGTCCTTGATGATGTCGATCGAGATCAAAGATAGGCCTTGCGTCCCGAGCAAAAAACCGAGAGGTAAATAAACCATCGCGGAGGTCAGCGGCAAACGCTTCAGCGTAAATTGAAATGCTCCGATAACCGAGAGCAAAATTCCTACGGTCAAATACCAAATTGTCGCTTGATCCATACTCACAATAGCTAACATGAGGAGCGTCCGGTGTGGTTCACGGATCTCTTTTTATTAACGCACTGATCTATGTATGTCGTTCGCGTTTTTTGGCATAGGCGTTGCTCATTAGGGAGTTAGGAGGATTTTATGAAAATCAAATCTGTATTGACCACCCTGACCGCACTCGTTGCCATGTCCGCTATCGCCGTAGGTTGCCGTTCTAAAACGCGCGCGGCCGATGAAGCGGCTTACACCGCGCCGGCCCCCGTTGAGGCTCCGGCTCCGGCGTACACGACGCCCGATCTTGGCGCGAACTCTTCGGGACTAGCGCTCTAGCAGCGAAAAAGCCGACGAGACGATTGCCGGCCGGAACAAAATCCGGCTGGCATTTGAATTCTAAAATATGCTTTAAAGTCGTTAGCGAATTGGCTAGCGAGTCTGCGTAGTAAAGTAAGTGATCACTCGCGATCACACCTAATTCCGGGCGCATTTCGCGCAAACCGCCGGTGAAATGTGCATCGGCCGTACAGGAAAAAAGCCCCATTAATTCAATCTTCTTTGCCTCAGCCAGCGCCGATCGTAATTTTTGGTAACCTGGCCGTTGCTTTTTATAAAAAGAGTAATCCACTTTTAAACCATTCGCTAAACGTGGCGGGCCGAAGTCGGGGCCGCCCCCCGTTCGTGAATGCCCGTTATAAAACACGACTCTTGACTCACGAACACCTTGAAGAAAAACGTTCTCGGCTTCGCGTGTTTTCCAAGCTTGAAAAGCGTCTTTGCGATTCTCATCATCATCCGGACCGGCGGAACTTGCCGTGATTCTTAGCTCGATCGATTTCTCAGCTCCGTCGGGACCGAGAGTCTTGCGTAAAAAAAGATCGTCGTCTTCTTCCGAGCGCGTAAACCCTAAACGCATGACCTGGGTGATAAAATAATTCCGTTCGTAGCGATCACCGACGAAACGTGCGGGGCGTGCGTCTTTGTACCCGAACACAATGTCGATGCGCAAAACAGGGCCTTCGTAAAGCCGAAGGTAAGCCGCGAGACAGTTGGGATCCGAGATGACCGGCCTAAACGCCGGGCCGGGCGGGTTGTATAAATAGAACGCGCCCGCCACGATGAGAATAAAAGCGATGAGTATCGCTAAACTTTTTTTACTCACCTCCCATCTCCGAGCTGAGCAGCAGGATCTGCTCCTTACGTTGGCGAGACAAATCTTTACGCGCTAAAAGGAGCGGAACGAGCGGCTTGAGGCCCGCACGCCCGTGACGTTGGATCATGAGCCTTAGGTAGGCGATCGCCGCCGAATTCACTTCCGGCGACGGCTCCGTCAACAATAGCTTTTTAAGCTCAACGATCGGAATTTCGACCCCTACTCTCCCCAGGGTGTCGAGCAGGATCACTTTCGCCGCGGGTGGGCCCGACGCTTCCGCCAGCCGCGTGAGATAGAGCGCGTACATCTCCTCTTGATTTTCCGGGGTTATAAATGAGTTCAATGTGAGATAGAAAAATCCGGATTCATCAAGCCCGGCACGGTCACGCATTTCGGCTACGAATTCGGACAGGCGAAGCGCCGCGATCACATCGAGGGCGAGAAGCTTGTAGGGGCCGTCGAGGGCGGCACGAAGCCGCGTATTTAAATCAGGCATGGACTTCAGCTGATGGACCGCGCGAACCTTCGGCCCCGTGCCCAGGCCCGTTAAGCGGAGGGCCGGCTCCGTCCAGTCGACCGCAGCAAAGGAGGGGGGAATTAGCAATATTAGAAGTGCGATGAACAAGGTCACCTTCGCTGTTCTCATTTAGGGCGCTGCTTTTGCAATCTCATTCCCACATGCAACTTAACTACAATCAAGCGTCTTACACGCCTCTATTCAAAGCATTTTTTTCTTGTCTGTTCATAATATCGGCGGCGGCAGCCGAAGCAAAGCCGGCACCCGAAGATTACCTTTGCGGTAAAATCCTTACGAGCTCACGCGAGGCCGGCCCCTTAAGATCTTACGTGAATAATCTCATCCGCCGGACGCAGAAAAAGATCTCTCCCGACTTCGCCATCAACCGGGTCGAAAAACTCTGGGCTAGCCTTAAAAACTTGCTCCCACCCGATATGGCGGTCGACCTTCCGATCAACCCGTTCGGCTCCGCGGAAGAGCGGTCGGGCGCCGATTTCACAACCCTGGGCAAAGACGCCCGGATGAAAGTTTTAGCGAAAGCCGAAACGATCCTGAACGAGATTTCTGAGCTCACGAAGGAAATCCACGGCGAAAACTCTGAGGAAGCGGCAAACGTGCATCTTGCTTTCTCGATCCTTTACGTTTTGGCGGGTGATGAGCCACGCTCCGTTCACGGCGCCATCGCGCACGCGGATCTCGCCCTTCACCTTTTCGAACGCGCGAATAACTACCAAACCGCGATCGTGCATATCCATCTCATCAGGCAATGGCTGCGCGAGGAAAACACCTTTCGCTCCGTCGCGGTCGCGGTCGAGGCCGATAAGATCCTTGAATACCTGAACAGAACAACCCTGACCCGGGACGCGAAGACTTGGGTAAGACTCAACGCATCCTTAATTCAAATCGAAGCTCAACAACCGAAGAACGGAATAATCTTGGACGAAACTCTCGCGAAAACCGAAGAACTCCTTCGACACATCAAAACGCAGAAACAATATTTACCGAAACTCTTGCGGGAACGCGGCGACGGAGTCTTAGCCAGAATTATGACCATCCTTCGTACGGCTAATCATGAGCGGCAATCGGTAACCCCGGCCGGCCCACCACAATCCCTCATGGTTCGGCGCACGGTCTTATTGACCGGTCTTCAACGCAACCTAAAACAAGGCATCGAAGCCGAGCAGTTTCTGCAGGCCCTGCGCGAAATGCATTACGAAGAATAAGAATGTAAGCTTAAATTATGAAGCTTAAAATTAACGATTCATTTTACATTTCCGACATCATAGCCACCGACAAGCCGGCCTACCTTGAATACCTACAAGAAAAGCAAATTTACGATCAGACTCTCGCAATTCCGTTTCCCTACACCGAAGCCGACGCGGACTGGTGGATTGACCACAACCTCGAGGCCACCCGCAGCCAAAATAACCGGTCCGTCAATTGGGCCCTCCGTCGCGCCGACGATAAACTTATCGGTGGTGTCGGTTTCTTCGGTCATAAAATCGGACGCGACCACAAGGCGGAGCTCGGCTACTGGCTCGCGAAGCCTTACTGGGGCAAGGGTTTAATGACCGAGGCCGTACGCAAGGTGGCCGCTTACGCTTTCTCGGAACTTGAACTCATGCGCATCACCGCGAACGTATTTGTTTTCAATCAAGCCTCGGCCCGGGTGCTCGAGAAAGCCGGTTTTAAACTCGAAGGCCTGTTGCGCTCGCATTACAAAAAAGACGGCAAGATCTTCGACGGTAAACTCTATAGCCTCTTACCCGGTGATTTGAATCTGCCGGTCACTTAGAGCGCCGCGGTTACCTGCTCCTTGAGTTGGCGTAAGACTTCCGATTGTATTTGCGCGCGTCCGGCGGGTTTTTGGATCCAGCCATCGGCACCGAGCGAAGCCGCCCGGTCACGCAACCGGCCGCCGGCCGACATAATGACGATTTTTGTATCACGGCAGCCGAGCATCGCTTTGATCAATCCAAATAAATCTTCGCCACGACTGCCTGACAATTTTAAATCCAACAAAATGAGATGAGGCACCAGTCCTGAGCGCAAAAGTTCGAGTGTGCTCGGTACGCCATCGGCTTCGAAGGGCACGACGCCGATTGACCGAAGATGATGTACGGTGAGGTAACGCAAGTCCTCATGATCTTCGATGACCAGCACCTTGATCTTTTTGTACATAGTTAGCCTGCGCTCATTCCGTTTACGCCTCGCCCTGTTGACGAAAACGTAGACCTCGCTGTTCTCCACGACCTTCGTGCAAATGCCTTGCCCGAAATTTAAGGAAGCGTTTCGTCCGGTGCGATAAATACCGTGGGCGCGGTTTGGCCGTACACACTTTAAAAGACGTTGTCTGCATTAAGGGCGAGCGACTAAACCAAATCTAGACTTGGCGGCCTAATCATTATTTCTTTATTTTCAAAACTAAACGTTTTCGATACGCTTGGGCTGTTCAGTGATCTTCCCCGAAAATCTCAAATTGATTCACTTGAGGGCGCAATAATTATGTCCGACAATTATCTACCATGATAAAGCCAGCCAAGCCCGCCAACGAAGCAAAGCGCCAAAGCCTTTTAGAGTCGTACGAGATTCTGAACACGCACGCCGAAACGGCTTACGACGATCTCACGCAAGTCGCCAGCCAAATCTGCCAGACGCCGATCGCGGTTATCTCGCTGATCGATAACGAACGGCAATGGTTTAAATCGAAGATGGGTTTAGACGCGACCGAAACTCCACGTGATGTTTCCTTTTGCGGGCACGCGATCCTCGGACCAGATCTCATGGAAGTCCGCGATGCGCACGAGGATCAACGCTTCTTCGATAACCCGCTCGTGACCGGCCAACCCCAAATTCGTTTTTACGCCGGCGCGCCGTTGATTATGCCTTCCGGCGAAGTGCTCGGAACGATCTGCGTTATTGACCGCAATCCTAAGCAGCTCAACGCCGACCAAAAAGCGGCGCTGCGCACGCTGGCCAGAAACGTCGTGATTCAGTTACAACTACGCTCGCAATTGACCTGCATGGCCGAGCGCGAAAAAGCTCTGAATATCCTGATTCAGGATTCGATCAATACTTCCAAAGCCAGAACGCAGTTCTTTTCGCGCATGAGCCACGAGATCCGTACGCCGATCAACGGCGTGCTCGGCATGATGCAAGCGTTGATGACCACCCCGCTTGACGCGAAACAAAATGATTACGTGAGGGCCGCCGCCGAGTCCGGCGAGAACATTCTCCACTTGGTGAACGATATTTTAGATATATCGACCATCGAGTCCGGCAAAATGAAGGTCGAGAAGGTCAACTTCGATCTCGTCGAAACGGTCGGAAAATCACTTAGAAACTTCGGTTGGCAGGCGACTTCAAAACAACTCGTACTCGATTTCCGTACCAACGTGGATAATTTAAACGTACAGGGCGATCCTACCCGCCTGACGCAAATCATGACTAACCTCATCGGTAACGCGATCAAGTTCACGATGAAAGGATCGGTCATCGTCGTTCTACGAGCCACGCCGAACGAAAACGGCAAAACTTTGGTTGAACTCTCGGTCTCAGACACGGGCATCGGCATTTCGAAAGAGGCTTTGCCGGCGCTGTTCACCCCTTACGGGCAAGCCGACGATTCCATTCACCGCCGCTTCGGTGGTTCGGGATTGGGCCTTTCTATTTCGAAAGATCTAGCGGAAGCTTTGGGCGGCACCTTGGAATGCAGCTCGCAAGAAGGCGCGGGCTCAATTTTCACTTTAAAGTTAGAAATGGAGGCGGCGACCGCTCCCGAGGCCGAGCGCGTGCTTGCCGCCGGTCCACGCAAAGATCTTTCGGGCATCAATATTTTGATCGCCGAAGACGAGCCGACGAATCAGAAAGTTTTTAAAGCGCTTTGCAAAACTTTGAACTGTAATCTCACGCTGGTTAAAAACGGTAACGAAGCGATGGCCGCGCTCCGGGCGGGCCGCTTCGACGTTATCCTAATGGATTATCACATGCCCGAATGTGACGGGCTTGAAGGCACGCGCTTAATTCGTCTTCACGAAAAGGAGCACGGCACCCGTACACCGGTTGTCGCGATCAGCGCGACTTCGGAAGCCGCCGACCGCGAACTGTTCATTCGCGCCGGCATGGATGATCACTTAGAAAAACCAATCCGAATCGAAGAGTTCCGCCAAAAGATTGAAAAGTGGGTTCAGCGCCGCTAGTTCATGATATAGACCCGCCAAAGTTCGATAAGGAACGGAGACGGGCTCATGGACAAAACGCACTTTAATGAACAGCCCTGGGGTATACATTGGTTTCGTAGGGATCTGCGTTTCGACGACAATCCGGCATTAAGCTTAAACCTCGAACGTACCCACGGCCGCACCGTCGGCCTTTTCTGCTTCGATTCTAAATTCTTATCGCGCGACGATTTCTCGCATCGCCGTTTCGCCTTCTTTATCGAAACGATTAAGTCTTTACGGCAGGACCTCGAACTTCGCGGTGGTCAGCTCTTAGTCGTCGATGGTCAGCCGGATGAGATCTTCACCGAGATCGTGCGGCAGGCTTCCGCTTTTGGGCCACCAAAGCTTGTGACATTTAACCGCGATTACGAACCTTTCGCCCGCGAGCGGGATAAGCGCGTAACGGCGCTGCTGCAAGGGCTAAACGTCGACGTCGTGACCGAGCGGGACCACATGATCTTCGAACCGCACGAAATTACGAAACCGTCCCAGGATAAATCACCCTACCAAAAGTATTCGCCCTACTTGAAGAGATGGCTCGCCAGGTTTCACGAAGCGGAAGGCCGGCGCCGCGTGAGTCCTTTCGCGGGCGCAACCCGCCGGGGAGCGAAAGACAAAAAAATGTTTAAGCTCGCTTGGGCAGACGTCTTCGAATCAATTCCCGAAAAACTAAGCGACAGGCTCGAAGCGTTTCAAACGCAAAATATAAAGAAGTTCCAAGGAGATTTACCGCCCGCGGGATTTGCGGCCGCCCGAGAACAGGTGGCGCAGTTCGCAAAGGTGCTAAAGGATTACGCACGCGACCGCGCGATCCCGGCACGGCGGGGCTCGGCCGAGCTTTCCAAGTATTTCAAAAACGGAAGTCTCACCCTCGCGCACGTGATTCAAGACCTTAAGCTCGCAGACGTCGAAGCGACGGACTCAACCGGGCCGGGCAAATTCCTGAAGGAGTTGATCTGGCGTGAATTCTATTATTATACGCTCTACCACTTTCCGAAGGTGGAGCAGGGTGCGTTCATTGAAAAATACCGCGAGCTCAAGTGGGAAGGCGGCGATGAATTATTTCGAAAATGGCAGCGGGGGGAAACCGGCGTACCGATCGTCGATGCCGGAATGCGGGAACTTGCCGCGACCGGTTGGATCAATAATCGCGTACGTATCATCGTGGCCACTTATCTTATTAAAGACTTGCTCGTCGATTGGCGCCGCGGTGAACGGCACTTCATGAACGAACTGATCGACGGCGATCTCGCACCCAACAACGGGAATTGGCAATGGGTCGCTTCGACCGGCGGTGATTCACAACCTTTTTTCCGAGTGATGAATCCATGGGTACAGGGCAAAAATTTCGATCCGGATGCGGAGTACATCAAACGTTGGGTGCCCGAAGTGAAAGGTGCGGCGGCCAAGTTACTTCACGAAGAAGAAGCGGACCGTTCACGTTTCAACTACCCCGCGCCGCTGAACAAACATTCGGTTCAGAAAACAAAGGCGATCGACCTTTATAGAAGAGAAGGTTCACAAGAGCAGACTTAACTCGCCCTCCCTAGGACCTGCCCATTTCTATCTTGTCCTGCCGCGCGGGGTAAATTTGATCACCGCAAAGATCAACTGCCTTTCAATTTCTTCTCAACAACGGCATCGCTATTGCTTCATATTACGGAACGAGGAGGATCTATGGATCTAACAAAAGTTGTCTCGAAAATTACGCGTCCGATGCTGACGGAGGGCGATATCATCCAGATGATTATCGAAGACCACAAACCCTTAAAAGAATTAATTCAAATCATGAAAAGCGATCGTGCACTGGAAGAGCGTGTCGCCGCGTTTGACGATTTCGCAACGCAATTGGTCCTGCACGCGAAACCCGAAGAATTGGTTTTATATAAAGACATGAAAAGCAAAAAAGATTTGCGTGAGCTGGCGATCGAAGGTGACGTTGAACACAGCCTCGCCGATCAGATGTTGGAAGAGATCAAGCGTGCCACCGACCCCGCCGAAAAAGGCGCGAAGATTAAAGTGTTGGCCGAGCTAGTTGAGCATCACATCAAAGAAGAAGAGAACGAGCTGTTACCGCAATTTCAAAGCAATTCGACCGAGGAAGAAAGGTTGTCCTTGGGCAGCCGCTTCTTAAAAGCGAAAGCCGAATTTTTTGAGATGGGCGGCGACGATGCCCCGAGCGAAGCATTACTCTCGGGTGAGGATTTAAGGCACTAATGACCGAAGATTATTCAAGCGAAGATGTCCCGTTAGGATCGTACGCGGTCCTTATGGGTTCGTACGCCGCCGTGTTCGGCGGACTTTATTTTCTAAGCACCAAACTGCGCGATAAACCGCAACCGCCCAGGGGCGCCGACCTCGCGCTGATCGCCGTTGCGAGCTATAAACTCTCACGCGTGGTTACGATGAGTTTCATCGGCGCACCGATTCGCGCACCGTTCACCGAACGCGGCGAAAGTTTAAAAGGCGGCGAGATTCAGGATGAGTCGCGAGGCCACGGTTTACAAAAGGCCGTCGGCAATTTGCTCACCTGCCCGTTTTGCTTCAATGTCTGGGCGACCACCGCTTTTAGCTTCGGCTATCGTTTCGCACCGCGCGTAACATTGCAAGCGGCCGAGATTCTGACGATTGCCGCGATCGGCGATGTTCTGCATTTTGGATTTCGTAATATGCGTGAGAAGTCTACCTAGTCGTGGTCTTGGTCCGATGTTTGCTCACTTTCGCTTAGTAAATAAACTTTGCGAAGGAGCAAACATGCAAGTCCACGAGGTCATGAATAAACAAGTAGAAAAAATCGACATCAAAGACACCGCGGTCGAAGCGGCCATCATGATGCGCGATGGTGATTTTGGTGCGCTACCCGTTATGGACGGTGAAAACGTCGTCGGCATGATCACGGATCGCGACCTTACGGTTCGCGTGATCGCCGAGGGACTTGACGCGACTTCGGTTACCCTCGAAGACGTCATGACCGCCGACGTCGTATTTTGTCAGAAAAATGATTCAATCAAGAGCGCCGTTGATTTGATGGGCGAACGCCAAGTTCGCCGTTTGATCGTGATGGATGAGAATAAACAAATTTGCGGAATCTTAAGCTTAGGCGACGTTTCGATATTTGAAGAGACGCAAGCCGCGGACGCGCTCGGCGGAATTTCCGAACACCGCCACGACGATCCGGGCCAGGCTTTTAAATCAGAACTCAGCCATTAACATGTCGGCCGGCCCGGAGAATACTTTCTTGGCGCCGGTCAGCTCTTCGGGCCGCCAACCGCCGGAGGTAAAGGCGTAAGCCACTACCCCCGCGCGCACGGCGGCTTCGATATCGTACGGAGTGTCCCCGAGCATAACAGCGTCGCTAGGATCTAGATTCGCTTTTTTAAGCGCGGCGAGCACGATGTCCGGGTCCGGCTTAGACTTGTCGGCATCCGAAGAATTCGTCACGTGGTGAACCAATTCGTCGAGGCCAAACTTCTTAAGAATAGCGGAACCGTCTTTCGACGAGGCTGAGGTCGCGATGACTAGAGTTAATTTTTTCTCGAGCAGTTTCTCTAATAATTCTTTAGCGCCATTGAGGAGCTTTAAATCCGGCAAAAATTCTTCGCGAAAGATTTCGCCCCGCCGTTCGGAAATTTTCTTACCCAACGCCGAATCTTTCGTCAGGCCCGCGATTCGCGGTAGCATATGGTCCCCACCCATACCGATGCAGCGGCGCAAAACGCCGAATTCAATATCGAAGCCCTGTTCAAGTAATGCTTTCCGCCACGCGCCGGCATGCGCGTCGTTGCTATCGACAAGGGTGCCGTCAATATCCAAGAGGACGGCTTTCATCAGACGCCTTTAAGTTCGGGTGTGCCCGACCGACGTGCGAAATATCCCCGCACCTGAAAAGCCAAAACCGCCGCGCCGATCGCGACGATCCCGATTAAACCGGGCAGCAAAGAAAAGCCGGTCTGCGCCGCGGAGGCCGCGACGCTCGCGGCACTCTTCACCCCGGCCCACCATCCGGCACCGTAAGCGATCCCCACGGTCAATATCCAGGCGATCGTCACGTAAATTTTATTTTTGTATGAGTTCATTCTCGGTTTCTCCAAATTGAAAGGTTCAGACAAAGTTCCGTTGCGGTGAGTAATTGCAAGAGCCGCTCCGACCCGGATGAGCTTGGCCTTTTTTTTGCTAAAATTCGAAACAGGGAGGATCTAGTTCATGTTTCGTTTCGCAATTCTTTTTTTCTGTTTTGGTATTTTAGCCTACGTCGCGGGCTTGACGCAGATGGCGGGCCTGTCGATGGAAGCCGGCCGTGTTTTACTTTCCGCTTTCCTAATCTTTTCGATCTTGACCGGTGTCTCGGCCATGATCGAGCGCGAGCGCTACGGCGATCCGCTTTAGGGTTGCCACTTTCTTTTTAAATCGCTCGCGTAAGTCTTTAGTGATTCGGGCCGCAGCCCAAGCGCTTTCGGTCCGGCAAAATTATTTTTACTCGAAACTTCGATCAACGCCGGTAGCGGACTTTCAGCGTGTAGTCGCCGTACAACTTCGTGAACGGCTTGCGAGAGAACGGCCGCCGGCGTAAAGTTTTTGCCGCCGGCTTCTCCGTCATTTTCGATAAGCTTTTGCGCCGTTTGCGCCCGGTAGTTCTCGGCGAGCAGCGTCCCGAGTCTGAGGATCACGATCTGCTCGGTTCCTGTATTGCGCCGGAATCGCAGCAGCTCTTCCTCAAATCCTGATTTGAGTTCGGCGTACAGGCGCAACGAAACGGGTTCCGGCATCCCGACGACGGCAAAAGTTTGAGCGACGTTGATGCCGTCCTTCATCGCGGGGTCGGCCCATTGACTGGAAATAAAGATGAGCCTCGCCGAAGGATTTTGCAGCAGGTAATCGGTAAGAACGCGCGCCTGGCCCGCGCCCCGCAGCCTCGCCTCATCAATCGTCCGAACCGCGTAGGCTTCGTTCATGTGCGCTCCCGCCGCGTCCATGATGAGCGAAGGTGCTTCTTCCCGGAACAATCTTCTCAACGAGGGCTGGTCGTTACGGTCAATGCCGGACCGATGACCCGCGCTGATGGACCAAGGCTCCTGCGCACCACGTGACGCGGTTAGAACTTTCGCGACATAGTCCGCGCCCGACATTCCAAGCCCTTCGATGAGGGAAGGTGCGAGCGCGCCGCCACGGCCGCCGCCTAAAACCAATACCGACTCGGATTTTCTCGGGAGCAAGATCTCTTTGCATGCGAACTTCGCCGCGCCCGGCTTGGCCATGACGACCGAGGGAACGGGCGTAAGTACGGCAAAAATCAACGCCGCGGTGACGTAAAAAGGCATTAGGCGGTCCTCACCTTGCGGTAATAACGATTAAAAGAGATCAGGCTTTAGGATTGCAAATTCTCAGCCCGTTGGCTCTTGGAGCCGGGCGCTCTTTCGAGCCAGATATTTCGCACGCTCTCGTAGAAAGAATGCGCGGCCAAAGATTTCGCGGCGCTGTTCGCGAGGAGCGCCACTACCATCATCGGGAAGATCGCCGAGTGACGATCACTCATCTCCATCACGAGAATGAAAGAGGTGAACGGCGTGTGCGTAACGCCCGTTAAAAAGCCGATCATGCCGAGCATCGCGAAAAAATTGGTCTGATCGTTGCCGAAGACTTCGGCGATCATCGATCCGAGGCTCGCGCCGATCGTTAATGAAGGCGCGAAGATGCCGCCCGCCGCGCCGGAGAGGTAAGCAACGCAGGTCGCGACGGCCCTTCCGAAGATGAGCGCAACGGAAGCCGCGTCGCCGTTGAATAGAAATCTAGAAATCAGCGCACCGCCCGACCCGGCATGCGCGGGATCCGTAAAGATTAACACGGAAGACACGAGTCCGCAGAGCAGCGCAAAGCCCGCGAGCATCCAAGCCGTCTTCAACCGGTTGCGCAGCGATAAAAGCTTGAGCAACAACCGGCTGAAAAGTGCGCCCGCAAGCCCCGCGGCGAAACCCGTAAAAATCACGAGCGGCCAACCTTTCAGCGGAATGCTACGCAGCTGCGGATACCCGAGGTAAAGGTAGCTGCCCAAAATACCTTGCGCCACCAAACCGGAAACGATGACCGCCGAAAGCAAAGCGGTGCGCACGCGCTCGAAGTGCTTCATGCCCAATTCTTCGATGGCGTAAACGATCCCGCCGAGCGGGGTATTGAAAGCCGAGGCGAGTCCCGCCGAGGCGCCGGCGATGACCCACGTTTGTTCGAGGGCGGCCGGGTAGATACGGCGGACTTGCTTACCCACGAAATGAAAGACGATGGCGCTCACTTGCAAAGTCGGCCCTTCGCGGCCGATGGCCCCGCCGCCCGCCAAGCAAAGAAGCGAACTTAGCACTTTTACCGCGCCCGCTTTTAGCGACAAGAGATTGTCGACGAATCGCACGTTCTCATCTTTGTAATCGAGTTCGATCGCCGCCATCACCTGCGGAATACCGCTGCCGGAAGCTTCGGGGGCGAACCGATAAACGAGCCACCACGCGGCGGTGAAGAGCAACGGGCCCGCACAAAAAACAATCCACGGATCCGAGACGACGAAATGTTCAAACTGAGTTTCGATAAATCGGAAAGCGTAGGCGTAGGCGACCGACAAAAGTCCCACGACCAAAGCCGCGAAGATTAAGCCCACCGCCTGGAGGTTCGCGTAATCCGAAAGCAGGCGCTGCAGCCAAGCGTAGAGCCTTTTCGTAATGGGTGAGCCCAAAATTCTCTTCATTACGTTCCTACCTAACAGGCAAGTGGGCTACCGCAAAACCTTTTCGATAAAAACTGAGTGCCGTGCCGCTTGCCATTTTAAAAAACTTTGAATGTAATCTTGGGATGGAATCATCACGCGAGAATACCTCCGCCCTAGAGCAAGACTGCGCCAAGGAACCGATTCACATTCCGGGCTCGATTCAGTCGCACGGAATTTTACTGGCCTTACGCGCTTCCGACTTGACGATCCTTCAGGTCAGCGAAAGCATCGTCGATCTATTAGCGTTGCAGCCGAGCGAATTGCTGCATCAACCGCTTTCGGTGCTCATGGACGTCAGGCCCGTCGTCGAAGCGAGCAAGAAGCTGGGCGAGCGCTTACCGCGATTGCTGAATCCGATTCCGATCGAGATGGAAATCGGCGGCAAGGGGTTTAAATTCGACGGCATCCTCCACCGCAGCGGCCGTGTGCTTATTTTAGAACTCGAGCGGCACGTACCGGATAAAGACGGCTACGGAGGGTTCGGCGGCTTCTACGAAGTCATCCGCGAAGTCACGACGAAGATCATGGTTACGGAATCGCTGAACGAAGTTTTCGACCTGACGTGCAACGAAGTTAGGAAACTTACGGATTTCTCACGCGTGCTTATTTACAAGTTCGATGATGAATGGAACGGTACCGTGATCGCCGAATCGAGCGACGGGAAATTCGAATCTTTAATGAGCCATCGTTTTCCCGCGTCGGACATCCCGAAGCAGGCGCGTGACTTGTACACTACGAATTGGTTAAGACTTGTTCCCGACGTGGACTTCAGCCCATCGCCGCTGATCCCCCAATTGAATCCCCTTACCGATCAACCGCTGGATCTAAGTAATTCGGCATTGCGAAGCGTTTCGCCGGTACACGTGCAATACATGAAAAACCTAGGTCAGGGCGCCTCGATGAGCGTGTCGCTACTTAAAGGGCGAAAGCTTTGGGGTCTTATTTCCTGCCACCATAAAAGCCCCGTCTTCCTTAAGTACGGCAATCGTGTCGCCTGTGAGTTCATCGGACAAATGGTTTCGGCGCAAATCGGCGCGCGCACCGAAACGATGGAGAATGATCACCGCCTGCAGCTAAAAGCTTTGTACGATGATTTGATTATCACCGGCGCGCACTACACCGATCTCGCGGCCACCTTCGCCGAAAATGCTTCGAGCACCCTGGCCCTTACCGACGCGCGCGGCGCCGCGATCTGCTTGGACGAAACACCCGTCCTCATAGGCAAAACCCCCGACGCCACGGGCGTAAAGGCCATCCGCAAATGGTTCATGCAACAAAACGAAGACGTGCTCGCCGTTTCCAACTTAGAAAAAGCGTGGCCCGAAGGTGCGCAGTTTAGAAAAACCGCTTCGGGCGTGCTCGGGATCAAGATCCCGAAGAATAAAGACGCGTGTCTCTTTTGGTTTCGTCCCGAACAGTCCGAGGGCATAAAGTGGGGCGGCAATCCGAACGAAAGCAAATCGCTTTCGCCCGACGGCCGGCTTCAGCCACGCACCTCGTTTGCGACGTGGCTGGAAAACGTCGGCAACCAAGCCCTCGAATGGAACCCGAGCGAGATCAACGCCGCTAAAGAACTCCGTACGTCCATCCTCGCGATGGCACTCCGGTCTCCGGGTGGGCAACAGCGCTTCGACGAAGCCTTCGAATTCCGCCGATCGTTAGCGGTGGCGATCGAAGACAGGGACAGTCACCGTCACGATCGCGTGCCCGAGGAGCGACCCGGAGATCGCGCCGAGAATCGTAATTTGATGGCGGCCCAGGCGATCGACGCCTACCCCGATTTAGCGCTGGTGGTCCTCGACGACAAAGGCCGGCTTGAATACTGGAGCGTCGGTGCGCGCAATCTATTCGGTTACGAAACCACCGAGGCCGTCGGCCAAAGCCTTGATTTTTTATTCTCCGACGACGTCGCGCTGAAAGATAAACACGAACGATTGATCAATTACGTACGCGAGCACCGGCGCTGCGAAGAACAACTCTGGTTATTCAGAAAAGACGCCCGCAGTTTCTGGGGCAAGATCATGGTGACAAAGCTCGAGGGTACAAACGGCGAGCTCATCGGCTTTAGCGTTATTTTGCAAGACATCACTAAGGAAAAAGCGGCCGAAGAAGACTTGAAAGCCACACGCTTCGCCGCCGAAGCCGCGAACCAGGCGAAGACGGCGTTCCTCGCTAACATCAGCCACGAGATCAGAACGCCGCTCGGCGCACTCCTTGGATTTTCTAACCTGATGAATCAAACGGGCCTGAGCGACGAAGACCGCGCTTCGCTCTACGAACGTGTTTCGAGGAACGGCCTGCAATTGACCAATCTGATCAACGATCTCTTAGATATGGCGAAGGTTGAAGCCGGCAAGATCATCATCGAAAAACTTGCGTTCGATTTACCGAATTTGTTGCTCGATCTCGAACAAACGATGAGCATCAAAGCGGCCGAACGCAGCATCAGCTTCAAAGTGATTATTGGATCCGCACTTCCGTTGGGTATCGTTACCGATCCGACCCGCTTGCGGCAAATCCTCGTCAATCTTTTAAGTAATGCGATTAAGTTTACCCAGCCTTCCGGTTCGGTTCTTCTTTCGTGCCGAGCCGAGCGCGGAACACTCCAATTCAGGGTTATCGATTCGGGTAAAGGCATCTCCGAAGAAGAGGCCGGCCGCCTGTTCAAACCGTTCGCCCAAGCCGACTCGACCGTTACGCGCACCCACGGGGGCACGGGCCTCGGTCTCTTCGTTTCGCGCCGCTTGGCAAAGGCACTCGGGGGTGAACTCAGCATCGAGAAAACCGAAGTCGGTAAAGGTTCGACTTTCTTGCTGGAGATCGAGCCGGAAACCGTCGCCGGTTCGAACACCTTTAGTGCGCTTAGACTCGAGAAAAAGCCGGCCGCCCGTAAGGTTGAAAAACCGGGCGTGCTCCAGGGCGTGAATATCTTGGTCGTCGATGATTCGCCGGACAACCGCGATTTGATTTGCATCTACCTAAACAACGCCGGCGCCGCCGCGAAGACCGCGGAAAACGGTGAAGAGGCGGTCGAATTCGCGATGCGTGAGAACTTCGACCTCATTTTGATGGACATTCAAATGCCCAAGAAAGACGGTAATAAGGCGATGGCCGAGCTGGTAAATTTGGGCTACCGCAAACCGGTCATTGCCCTTACCGCCCACGCCATGGCCGACGAGCGCAAGTATTCTTTGGCGCATGGTTTCGTGGACTACCTGACCAAACCGATCGACAAGGAGCTATTGATCGGAAGGATCGCGAGTCTGACGAAATAATTTATTGATCGAGAATTTGGCCCGAGAACAACCGGGCATCTAAGTGATATTGATGATAGTCGTACAGCGCCGTCCAGCGGCGGATGTCGACGTCCGCGACGTCTTGCTCACGCAAATTCACCACGAACAAATCCGAAGCGCCCTGCGTCCAACGGTTCTTCTCGGCCTCGGCGATCGTTTTGGTGCCTTCAAATTCTTTGGTCGTGGTTTCCCAACGGATGCGGGAATCCGCGCTGGCTTTGATGAAGAAACTCAATTGCTGAGTGAGCTGGGCTTCAAGGTATTGTTTGTTCTTATCGATCGCGGCGACCTTGTTGCGATACGATACCCGCTTGCCGCCGGCTTTCTGATTCTCAAGCGGAAAATCAAATTTTACCCCTATTTCCAAACGCTCAGGATTGTACGGATCGTTCACCGAAAGATCTTTGGAACCTAAAACTTCGAGGTTTAAACCCGGTAGCCTCGATTGATCATAAAAGACAGACTCGGTTTTGAGTTTTTCTTTTTCGAGCTCGATTAATTTCAATTGGGGATTCTGCGTAATCGTCGTGAGCGGAATCGTCGTCTCATTTTTTTGCAATATATTATCGGGACTCGGTTCGGCGGGCAGAACCATCGGTTGGCCGCGCTCATCACTTAACATCACCGCCAGCTCGGTGCGGACTTTATTCAGGTCGATTTCATTTTTAACGATATCCCCGCTCCGCTTGTCGATGGCCCTTTGGTTGTCGGTCACCTTCATCCGGTCGATATCACCGGCGCGGAACTTGCGCTCGATCATTTCGTGCCGCTTCTTGGCTAGCTCGAAAATATTGCGGTTGATTTTCAATTTTTGCGTCTCGAGAATCCACTTATAATAAAGCGAAAGAGATTTGTGCAGATAGACCATTTTCTTCAGGAACACTTCGAGGTCGGCCTGCTTTTTTTCGATCTCTTTTACTTTTAAGTTGGTTCGAAATTCATCCGTTTTAAAATTTCGCAGCAACGGCACCGACAGCCCGGCGAAGACTTCACCGGCACCCGAGGTCTTCATCTTGCCGTCGTAGGCCGGGTACTGCCCCAAGCCCCGCCGGTGCCCGGCCACCAGACTCGTGCCCCCGAGGGTCGTCTGCTTTTCGATGGCGGCTTCAAAATACCCGTACTCGTAACGTTCTTCGAGTCGGTTCTTCGATCTGAAAACGAGCTTGTGATCAAATTCCCCGTCGGCCGCGGTGAGTTCGCCCTTTGCCGACTCGGCCTTCAATTCCGCCTCTTGAATCAACGGAAAATTGGTGAGCACCGCTTTGACCACGTCTTTTTCGGTCAACGCGTAAGCCTGTGAGGTGAATGCCATCAGGCAGAACAAAAACTTCACTGAGTTTTATCGCCTTGCGCCGCTTTGTCGGCGTCGGATGAGAGCATGCGGTTTAGTTCATCCTTGATCGGCGCGAGCACCGGCGGGAAGCCGTTGAGCTGACGCCAAACTTCCTGCAGTACGACCGAGTCGCGGAGGCGGATGTAGCCCTTCGCGTTTACGCCTAGGCGCAAAATCCTTTGGCTGGGCCACTCGGCCGCGGGCACTAAAAGCACCCTGAATTTGCCGTCGAAAGAACTGGCTTGGTCAATTAGATGAACTTTGCCTTTGAAAGTTCCGATCGCGATCGACGGCCAACCCGCGATTTGCAGCGCGGGCCATCCTTCAAATTGGATCTCGGCTTTTTGACCCGGCAGCAACATCGCGGCGTCGTTGCCGTCCACCCAGAGTTCAACCGCGGCCGTCTTCACGTCGGGCGTAAAAATCGCGATGGGGTTGCCCGCCTTGATCAACTGACCACGCTCGCCGGGCATAATGCGCGTGATGGTTCCGTTGCGCGGGGCCAATATCTTTTGCATCGACTGCCGCGACAACTGCGTTTCGGATTTCGTTAACGTCGCTAAATTTTTTGAATGTTCCACCGACAACTTTGAATACTCGATCTTCGCCTTTTCGTAATCTTTGCGCGAAGAGAGCCCCTCGTCGAAAAGTTTCTTTTGTCGTTCGAGATCGATCTTGGCCGTATCCATCATCAATTGCGCCGAGGCTAAGCCGGTCGAAGCCGCGTTCTTCTCGCGCTCGAGACGGTCGAGGAGCGACGGATCGTTATCGATAAGATCGGCGATGAGCTGACCTTCCTCTACCCGGTCACCTTCGCTCACGTGCCATGCTTTAATAAAGCCACCGAGCGGCGCCGTTAGGGTTTGCACCCGCTCGTTCGGATTGATCGCGGTCACCTTGCCGGTCGCCACGGTAAACGCCGTCCAAGGACAGAACGCGAACATGAAGAAAGCGATCACGGCGATCTTAAGCCATTTCTTCTTGGTCGGCGCAAACGTTAGCCTTGGCCGGATCAGCTCCCGCAACTCACGCATTTTGCCGCCCGATGACTTTTCTAATTTTGAGCTTACTTGTCTCATAATCATAAACCGACTCGAGCGTCAGCGGCAGCTTCGCCAAAGGAATAAAAATGCCGGAGATTATGATCTCGGCCGACACGAGTTGCCCGACCGACAATTGGTTCGCCTTGATCAAGTAACAACCGATCGCGAGCAGCAAAGTCTGCACGACGACGATTAAAGCCGAAACCTTAACCGAATTGCGCCGCACAAATTTAAAGTGACCCTCACGGGCCAACAAAAAGTCGCGCTGATCGGAAACCTGCACTTCTCCGTCGGAGTGAATGACGTCATAGAGGTGATATTTTTCGTTCGACTCTTTTAAGGACGAAGTCAACGCCGACAAAGACGAGCGGTGGATCTGGTAAAGCGTCACCACGATGAGAATCGGAATCGGTAAGAAGGCCGGATGAAACAAGACGATGGTCGTTAGACCGAAGACCATGAAAAGCGCCAGCTCGATGAGGTTCGAATACGATTTCGAGAACGACTTCATGAGGTTCATGACCTCGAAGTAATAGTGCGAATATTCTTTTACGTTGAAATTGCGCCAGCGATCGATCTCGATACAAAAGATTTCGCGCTGAAGAGATTCGTTGATCACGAGTTGGGAGTGCTTAATGACCTGGGAAATTACCAAACCCACGACGATCACGAGGATAAAGCCCGTGATATTCAGCCATAGCCCGCTGAGCGCCAAATTATTCACTAGGAACTGCACGCCGAGCGGAACGATGAGCGTAGATAGCCCGTAGGCGAGAGAGTAATAAACGTAAAGCCGGTGATAGCGAAGACGCTTAATGATCTCGAAAAAATACTTCATGGCATGATCTTATGTTGCAGCACTACAACAGATCATGCCACCGGCTTAAAAAAAGTTCAACGCTGAACGTTCGCTAATTCGTTAGTCAACAACTGGACCGCCATGCGTTCGCCCCCGGCTTTCGACGGGTGAAAACAATCGCTCGCTAAATCCCCGACCTGGAATTCGATCTTTTTAATCGAAGCCGCGTACTCGGCCGTGATGGGCAAGTTTTTCGCGTTGAACTCGGCGATGACTTTAATGATCGCCTCTTGTTGCGCGTCTTGCAGAAGCTTGAGATGCGCAATGCGGACGGCGGGATCGCCACCGGCCAGAATGCCGCGGCAAGCACTGATCAAAGTATTG